>CAMXQX010000009.1 GCA_947246355.1 uncultured Bacillota bacterium
AAAACTTTTTTTGTAAATAGAAAGTGTAAACTAGAAAAGAATTCTTTGTATTTCTTTTTTTCTTTATGGTATCCTATAGTTAAGAAAGGTAGGAAATGGTATGAAAGATGTAAAAGTTGTACAATATGGTTGTGGAAAAATGAGTGAATATACCATGCGTTATGTAAGAGAAAAAGGGGGAACGATTGTAGGAGCGGTTGATATTAATCCAAATATTATTGGACAGGATATTTCTGATATTATTGGTGGTGAAACGACGGGTATTCATATTGTCTCTGTAGAAGAAGCCGAAGAAATGTTAAAAGAAACGGAACCGGATATTGTCATTATTACAACAATGAGTTTAATGAATGATGTAAAAGATGCATTGCTTCTTTGTGCACGTCTTGGTATTAGTGCTATTACAACTTGTGAAGAAGCATTTTATCCAATGAATTCAAATCCAAATTTAACGAAAGAAATTGATAGACTTGCGAAAGAAAACAATTGTACCATTACAGGAGGTGGTTATCAAGATGCTTACTGGGGCAATTTAATCGCTACTTTAGCAGGTTCTAGTGCCCATATTACCAAAATCAAAGGAAGTTCTTCTTATAATGTAGAAGACTATGGTATTGCTTTAGCAAAGGCACATGGGGCTGGTCTTACTTTAGAGGAATTTGAAGAACAAATAGCAAGTTATGACAATATCACAGAGGAAGAAAGAAATCGTTTAATAGAAAAGGGAGAATTTATGCCTTCCTATATGTGGAATGTCAATGGGTGGTTGTGTGATAAATTAGGGTTACATGTTACGCACCAAAGTCAAAAATGTGTTCCTACGACACATACAGAAGATCTTCATTCGGATACACTTCATATGGATGTAAAAAAAGGAATGGTAACAGGCATGAGTGCGATTGTAACAACCGAAACGGAAGAGGGCATTACATTAGAAACAGAGTGTATTGGTAAAATTTATGCACCTTCAGATTGTGATCAAAATATTTGGTCTGTTGTTGGAGAGCCAAAAACAACTATGGTAATTGAAAGACCAGCAACAGTAGAACTTACCTGTGCCTCTATTGTAAACAGAATTCCTGATGTATTAAGAAGTGATGCAGGGTTTGTTCCTACTTCACAAATGGGAGAACTTGAATATTTAAAATAAAATCTTCATTGTGAAGATTTTATTTTTTCACAAAAAACAAGCAATTGAAAAAAAGGAAGAAGTGTAGTATAATGAAAATAGGAAGGACTGGTCAAATGGATTTTATAAAAGAACATAAGTTTATGGTAATTACAGGAAGTATTTTTTTACTTTTAATAATAGCAAGTATTGTTTTGGGCTATCAGCTGTTTTTTTCCTATGATAATAATAAATATGGAAATAGACTAAATAATATAGAAAATTTGAAAATCAATGAGCATACCATTACGAAACTGGAATCAGAATTAAAAGAATTCGAAGAGATAGAAAGTGTGAAAGTGACGATTACAGGTAAGCTCATCAATGTTATCTTTCATGTCGATAATGCACTAGAAAAAGAGCGTGCAAAAGAGTATGGAGACAAAGTGCTTACTTATTTTTCAGAAGAAGAAAGAAAAAATTATGATATACAAATCTATTGTATGACAAAGGAATTAACAGAGAAAACGGGATATTCTATGATTGGATATGTAAAAGCGGGAAAAGATACAATAAGATGGAGTAATAATTAAGGTGGTTTAAATGAAAAAAATAAAGGTATTTATAATAGTTGTAATTCTTTTCTTTGCGTTCCTACTAGGAGGAGGGGGATATTATTACTTTCTAAAACAAGATAAGGATACAACCTTGACGATTGCAGAAAAAGAGTGGATTACAGAAAATAAAAATAATATTATTGATGTTTCCCTTCCTATAAGAGTACCTATTTTTAGTTATGAAGGAGAAGGACTATTTTTTGATTTGCTTAATGATATTGAAAAAACGACCGGTTTGGAATTTAATAAGTTATCCTATAATGTGGCAGGAACGGCTACCAGTGATTATGCATTTGTAAAAACAAGCAAAAAGGAAGAAAGCGATATTTTACTTTATGAGGACAATTATGTGTTGATCACAAAAGAAAATGTAAAATATACACGTTTAAATGATATTAATGTAATGCTTGTTGGTGTCTTGGATCAAAATTTAGATATGGCACGGCAATATTTAAAAGAAAATGGTGGCATAAGTCTACAGGAATATGCAGATTTAGATAGTCTACTACAAGCTTTTGATACCTCGAAGGTACAAGGAATTGTTCTTCCTAAAACAAGTTGTATTGATATTATTTTAAATAAAGAACAATACCATATTTCTTACAATATTACAGAATTGGTAGATCAATATGTGCTTCGACTTGGTGATAATAAAAAGCTAAATACTATTTTAAAAAAGTATTTTAATAAATGGCAAAAAGAAAATTATGTTTCTACATTCAATCGCCATTTTACTACAAATTATTTTATGTTTAATGAAATCTATGAAAATGAGATCGCTAAATTTAAAGGAAAAAGGTATATCTATGGCTTTGTTGAAAATCCTCCTTTTGATGCTTTGGATAGAGGTAATTTAATTGGTATGAATAGTGAGATCATTAAAACATTCTCAAAGATGGCAGATATTGAAATTACTTTTTCTGAATACAAAAGTTTGTCTAGTTTACTTAATGCATTTAATGAGAATAAAGTAGATTTTTTTCTAAATCAATCTTCTAATAAAAACTATGCTCTTGCCATCAATGAGACTGTAGATGTTTTAAATGATTCTATTGCTGTTATTTCTAATATTCAAAATAATTTAACAGTAAATTCTTTAGCGTCTTTAATTTCTAAAACGGTTTATACATTAGAGGATTCTAAAGCGGCGGCTACCTTATCCAATTATAATATTTCTTTGAAAACATTTGGAAATTTAAAGGATTTATTAAATAATATAGATAAAGATAGTATTCTTGTTTTGGATAAGAGAAGTTATGATGTTTATGTTCGAGGAGTTCTTAAAGATTATAAAGTAGATTATATTTATCCTTTGGATGATGGGTACAAATACGTTTCAAGGGATATGCAGGATAATAAAATATTTAATCAATTCTTTAATTTTTATATTAGTTTTATTAATGAAAATACCTACATAAATCGAGTAACATACGCTATGTTTGTTTCCTCTGAAAGTACAACGTTTGCGATTTATGCCTCTTTAGGATTGCTTATTTTAGGACTGGTTGCAATTATTGTTCTTCTGTCTAAAAGAAAACCAGTGAAAACAAAAATTAAAAAGGTAAGTAAAGAAGAAAAAATAAAATACATTGATCAGTTAACTTGTCTTAAGAATAGAAATTTCTTAAATGATAGTATGAAAAAATGGGACAATGCAGAAATTTATCCACAGTCTATCATTATCATTGATTTAAACAATATTGCCTATGTCAATGATAACTATGGGCACGAAGAAGGGGATAAAGTGATTATTGAAGCTGCCAATGTTCTCATTAAAAACCAAGTAGCCAATAGTGAAATTATCAGAACCGATGGAAACGAATTTTTAATTTACTTGGTAGCTTATGATGAAAAACAAATTGTTTCTTATATACGTAAATTAACAAAAGAATTAAAAGAGATTTCACATGGATTTGGTGCTGCTTTAGGATATAGTATGATTAATGATGCCATTAAAACCATTGATGATGCCATTAATGAGGCAACGCTTGATATGCGAAACAATAAAGAAGAGGCACATAATTAAAAGAAGTAAATTTTACTTCTTTTTTCAAAAAAATGTATACTAAATAGAGAAGAGGGTGAGTCTTATGAAAGAAAAATGGGAACAACCGAAAGAAAAACTTTGGAATTTATTTAAAAAATTTTGGGAGAAATTTAAGGAAATCTCAGCACGTCCTGCCATGCGCATTTTACCTGGAAACTTGGCTTTTTTCCTTGTTCTTTCTTTTGCCCCTATTATTACTTTACTTGCTCTTTTGGCTTCTCGTTTTTCCATTTCCTTGCTCTCTTTTTTGAATGATTTTCATTCGATGATACCCAATGATTTATTTCAAATTTTAGAAATGTTTTTAGTAGGGGATAATCCTAAAACTGGCTCTTTAGTGATTTACTTACTTCTTGGCTTCATTACCGCTTCCAATGGGGCACATTCCATTATTATCGCCTCAAACACTTTATATAATATTGAGCAAAGTTCCTATCTTCGAAGAAGAATTAAGGCCTTCTTTTTAACCGTTATTTTAATTTTTCAATTTATTTTGATTTTACTTTTTCTAGTATATGGAAATATCTTAATGAAGTGGATTTTATCTTTTTCTATTTTTGCCTCCATTCGCTTTAGTATCTATAGAAGTTTCTTATTTTTAAAATGGCCACTGATGATGTTGATTTCTTTTCTTTTAATCAAGCTTTTGTATACGACCTCGCCAGACAAACAAATTGGAAGCAAAAATGTAAATCGTGGTGCCCTTTTTACGACAGTTGGATGGATGATTGCTACACTCGTATATGCTTACTACGCAAACAATATGGCCAACTATAGTGTTTTTTATGGAGGACTTTCTAACTTAATCGTTTTAATGATGTGGATTTATGTTGTTTCTTATATTTTAGTTTTAGGTATTGCTATTAATGTGAGTTATTATCCTATGAATAAAGAAAAAAAAATAGAGAATACTAAAAACGTACGTGATGGTTGCACACGTACATAAAGCAGACTACATTTTGTAGTACATGGAGTAGTTTTATTTAAAACTAACAAGTATTATTTTCTTTAAATGCAACATAAAAAAAGAACTTAAATTCGTTCTTTTTTTATGCAGCTATATTGGTAACTTCTGCTATATTTTCTTGCTTTGAAGCCTTTTTTAGAGTTCGAAGTTCTCTAGCGCTTAAAATGATAGTTTCTCCATTATCTAATTTCACTTTTTGTAAATTTGGTTTTTGTGCGTGTTTTGTAGCACGAAGAGAATGTGATCTTCTATTTCCAAATAAAGGTTTTTTCGTTGTTAATTTTGTAGCCATACTTTGCCTCCTTATACGTTTTTTCCATGCCTTTTAACTTTACCATAAACTACTACATATGTCAAATAAATTTAAGTAAATTGTAGAAAAAAGATTGAATTTATAGTAAAATGGCAGTAAGGAGGCAAGAAGATATGCATTGTACTTCTCTATATGTGCAAACGGAAAACAGTTTACTGAAATCCATGATTAAAATTCCTAATTTAATACAGTATGCGAAAGAAGAAGGGTTTACTTCTTTGGTCATGACAGACAATACCCTATTTGGAGCCATGGAATTTTATGAAGCCTGTAAAGCAGCCAATATCAAACCTATTTTAGGTTTAGAAGTCGCCTATCATCCTGCCTTTCTTCTTCTTTATGCCAAAAATTACCAAGGATACCAAAATTTATGTAAAATCGCAACCATTTTGAGCGAAAGAGCTATTTCCGATTTAGAATTAAAGCAATATAGCGAAAATTTAATTTGCATCTTGCCTTATGCTTTGAAAGACGAAAAGGAGAAATGGAGGGAAATATATTCTACTATTTATATGGGATACCAAAATAGAGAAGAATATGAGACTTTAGAGAAGGAAACTGCTCTATATTTAGGTCGTGTTTGTGCCTTGAAAAGGGAAGATACGAAGTATTTACCTTATTTAGAAGCCATCAAGGAGGGTGTCAATGTTTCAACGATTACCACCGATTATACGTCTCTTTCTTTTCCAAGTTTTGATGAATTAAAAGAAAGAGATTATGATGTAACCATTCGAGAAAAGTTGCTAGAAATGATTTCTCTTACCATTCCCAAAAGGGAAGGACTTCTTCCTACGTATGAAACGGGAGGGGTGGATTCTTTTTCTTATTTAAAAAAGTTATGCAAAGAGGGACTCAAAAAAAGATTTGGTGAAAGTGTACCTAAAATTTATATTGACCGTTTAAAATATGAATTATCTGTGATTGATACCATGGGTTTCAGTAATTATTTTTTAATTGTATATGATTATGTGAAGTATGCCAAGGAAAATGCTATTTTGGTAGGACCAGGGAGAGGAAGTGCTGCGGGGAGCTTGGTTTCCTATGTTTTATTTATTACAGATATTGACCCTATACGTTATAACTTGCTCTTTGAACGTTTCCTCAATCCAGAACGAATTACAATGCCCGATATTGATATTGATTTCTTGGATGAAAGGAGAGATGAAGTTGTCGAGTACTGCATTAAAAAATATGGCTTGAAAAGGGCCGTTGGCATCATTACCTTTGGAACTCTTTCTTCCAAACAAGTAATTCGTGATGTATGCAAAACCCTGGATTTAGAGGCAGATAGTTTAGCAAAACTATTAAACGCAAAATATACCTTAGAAGAAAATCTAAAAAACAATCCTCATTTAGTTTCCTTTTTAAATCAGAGTGAGAAATACAAGAAAGCCTATGCCATCGCTCAAAAATTAGAGGGATTAAAAAGACATACCTCCAACCATGCCGCAGGTATTGTTATTTCTTCTGTTGATTTGGATGAAGTCGTCCCTCTTTATTTTCATAATAATATGTATTTGTGTGGATACTCGATGAACTATTTAGAAAATTTAGGTCTTTTAAAAATGGACTTACTGGCTCTGAAAAATTTAAACATTTTGGACCGCATTTTAAAAGATTTAAATCAAGACAATATTCCACTTACTTTTGATACTATTCCTTTAAATGATTTAGAAGCCTTTAAAATTTTCGAAGAAGTGAATACCATAGGTATTTTTCAATTTGAAAGTGAAGGAATGATGAATTTTTTACGTAAATTTAAGCCCAAAACTTTCGATGAAATTTACGCGACTCTTGCCCTTTATAGACCTGGCCCTATGGGAAACATCGATACGTATATCAAAAGAAAAGAAGGAAAAGAGAAAGTCAATTATTACGATGAGCGATTAGAAAAAATCTTAAAACCAACCTATGGTATTTTAATTTACCAAGAACAAATTATGCAAGTGGCCAATGTGATGGCTTCGTATACACTTGGGGAAGCTGATATTTTAAGAAGAGCGATGAGCAAGAAAAAAGAAGATGTTTTGTTAAAAGAAAAAGAGAAATTTATAACAAGATCTATACAAAATGGATATAGTCATGCAGTAGCAACAGAAGTTTATGAACTTATTTTAAAGTTTGCCAGTTATGGATTTAATAAGGCCCATAGTGTAGGGTATGCTATGATTTCTTATAAAATGGCTTATTTAAAAGCACATTATCCTGCCTATTTTATTAGAGCTCTTTTGAATATGGCCATAGGAAGCAGTATTGCCACTAAGAATTATATTTATGAAGCGAAAAAGAATCATTTGCATATTCTGCCACCGGATATTAATGTAAGTGAAAAGCAGTATACCATTCAAAAAAACAGTATTCGCTATCCTCTTTATAATATTAAAGGAGTAGGCAATATGGCAAGTGATGCTATTTTAGAAGAAAGAAAAAAGGGACCCTTCAAAGATATTTATGACTTTGTAAAAAGAACATATTCGAGGGCGATGAACAAGGGAACAATGACAAGTTTGATACAAGCTGGTTGCTTTGACTCTTTTCATCTTCCTAGAAAAATGTTATTACACAATATGGATTTGATTTTAAATTATGCAGAAGTAATCACCTATTTGGATGAGGAATATGCCTTAAAACCATCTTTAGAAACGGTAGAAGAGTATTCCAAGAAAGAATTAATGAAGATGGAGTATGCATTATTTGGTTTTTATTTGAGTAATCACCCTGTTATGGATTATCGTATGCAATATAAAGAGAACTTACAGGTACGGGATGTTCCCAATTATTTTGATAAAAATATATCCATTATTGTAGAGATAAAAAAGGTAAAGGAATTAACAACCAAAAAAGGAGAAGAAATGTGTTTTTTAACTTGCGAAGATGAGGCAGATACATTGGATGTTGTTGTTTTTCCTAAATTTTATAAACAAATTTCTTTTGGGGTGGGGGATATTGTATTATTAACAGGTCATGTGGAAAAAAGATATGACCAATTGCAAGTATCTTTGATGAAGCTAAAAGTATTGGAGGAAAAAGGATGATTAAAAGTAAAAAAAGAGGTTCGATTATTGTAATATCTGGAACGACTTGTGCTGGAAAAGGAACGGTCATTGAGAAATTACTCGAAACAGAAGAAAACGTAAAATTATCGGTTTCTTATACATCAAGAGAAAAAAGAAGTGGTGAAATAGACGGAGTCAACTACTATTTTGTTACAAGAGAAGAATTCGAGAAGAAAATAGAACAAGGGGATTTTTTAGAATATGCTCTTGTACATGATAATTATTATGGGACGCCTAAAGCAGAAATCAATGAAGAATTAAATAAAGGCAACGACGTGATTTTAGAAATTGATGTGGTAGGAGCAATGAACGTTAAGAAAATGTTTCCAGAAGTTATTTTGATTTTTATTATGGCTCCTTCGATGGAAGTGGTGCGTGAGAGAATTAAAGCGCGTGGGAAAGAAACACCAGAGCAGATTATTCGAAGATTTCAAACCGCTTACCAAGAAATCAATGAAATACCAAAGTACAATTATGTTGTTGTGAATGATTTTTTAGAAGAAGCGGTGAATAAGGTTAAAGCTATTTTAGTGAGTGAAAAGTGTCGTGTAGATAGAATTGAAGAAATTTTGGTTTCCAACCAAGAAGAAGTCATCCATGAATTCTTAATGGATAAGGAGTTTGACAATAGTGAAAGAGAATTTTAATCTCCTATGAAAGTAGTCCATTCCTTAGAACCGATTTATGATGAAAATGCGAAAGTATTAATTCTAGGAACCATGCCATCCATCAAATCAAGAGAAGTGGGATTTTACTATGGACACAAACAAAACCGTTTTTGGACAACTTTAGAAAAAGTCTATCAAGAAGAAATTGGCGCTACAAAAGAGGAGAAAATCACCTTTTTAAAGAAACATAAAATTGCTTTATTTGATGTACTCAAAAGTTGTGATATTACGTCTTCTTTAGATAGTACGATTAAAAATCCTATTCCTAATGATTTAACACCTATCTTAAAGAAAACAAATATAAAAGTTATTTTTACAACAGGGAATAAAGCCTATGAACTGTATCAAAAGTACTGTTACCCCAAAACAAAAATACAAGCGATAAAATTACCAAGTACATCCCCTTTATATTGTCCAAAAGGAATTGATGAACGATTAGAAAAAGAGTATAGTCAAATTAGAGACTATACGGATTTTTAAAGTAGTAAATTATGATAAATAACGAGGAGAAAATTATATGTCTAACCAAGAAATAATAAATAAAATAAAGCAATTAACTAAAAAAGAACAAATGAATTTAACACAAGAAGAAATTGTTAAAATGATTATGCCTCTTTCTTCTAACGAAATTATAGAAGTGAGTAGGTGTATTGGATATCCTGTATTTACGAGACTTTGTATGGGAGAGTTAAAACATAAATTTGTCTTATTACAAGATGGTGCAGCAGCAATTATAGTGAATAAGGAAGGACAAATTTTACTCCAATCAAGGGCAGATAATGATAGATGGGGGTTACCTGGTGGCTGTCAAGAATTAGGAGAAAGATTTGAAGATACAATTATTCGTGAAATTAAGGAAGAAACAAATCTTGATATAACAGAAGAAAATTTAGAATTAGTAGCAATTGTTTCAGGAAATACTAGAAGAAATGAGTATCCAAATGGAGATGTTGTTATTAATAATACAGCACTTTATTGTGTTAAAAATTATTCTGGAGAATTAAAATGGGATAGTGAATCAAAGAATATGAAATTTTTTGATTTAGATAATTTACCTATTAATCAAAATGACCCTGATTTAATTGAAATATATATTCAAAAAAATGCATAAAAAATAGATTAGTTTTTGGCAAAAAAGTTCTATAAATTAAAATGTAGAACTTTTTTTTCTATCTAAATTTTGATAGAATAAAAGAAGGTGAGTTGTATGCAAGATAAGTTAGCGTTACTTTTGGAAAAATTAGAAATGAAGGAAAATATAGAATTTATAGGTGGAAGTTTAAATAAAATTGTAGGTAGTCATGACAAAACCCATTATACGTTTTACTTTACTTTAAAAACCAATCTTTCTGTAGCTACCTTTACTTTATTTTTAAACAGATTAAAAGAAGTATTTTCGGATGTAGAGAGTGTTTCTATTCAGTTGACTATTGAAAACCCTTCTATAGAAAAGGTAGAAGAATACTACCAAGCCTTTATGGATGAGAAAATGATAGAGTATCCTCTTCTTTCTATGGCAAGAGAAAACAAAGTATCGCTAGAAGAAAACACTCTTACGATTGAAATTTCGAATAAGGCAGAACAAATTAAATTAACAGGAATAGAACGTGATTTAAAAAAGTATCTAACCCTTGCAGGATATACTGTTGAGAAAATCAATTACCACATTGATGAAGAGAAAAGTAAAGCAGTGATGACAGAAATTGAAAAAATCAAAGAGAATGTTGAAGTCAAAGAAGTCGAAAAAACAGAAGAAATTTTAAAAGGAAAAGAAATAAAAGGAAATACTACCAAAATAGCAGATATCCTCTATGAAGAACCAGGAATCATTGTGGAAGCACGCGTTTTTGGAATCGAAGAAAAAGAACTAGCTAATTTTACTTTATTTAGTTTAAAAATTACGGATGAAACAGATAGTATGTATGCCAACGTTTTTGTAAAAAAAGACAACCCAGATGAGTTAAAATTAATCAAAAGTCGTCTAAAGGTAGGTTCTTGGTTTTTATTTCGAGGAAAAGCCCAAAATGATAATTTTAAACATGAGTTAGTCTTGTCGGTTTATGATATTACATGGATTAAAAAAGAGGCAAAGAAGATAGTAGATGATGCGAGCGTAAAGAGGGTAGAACTTCATGCGCATACCATGATGAGTCAAATGGATGGGATTACCAAATTGGATTTAGGGAAACACACTTGTGAACTTGTTGAAAAAACGATTGCTATGGGATACAAAGGAGTAGCCATTACGGACCACAATGGTTGTCAAGCTTTTCCTATTTCTTTTGGTATTATCAAATCCCATAATAAAAATATCAAAAAAGCTATCAAAGCCAAAATAGAGGAGCTGGAAGCCAAAATAGCAGAAGAAAAAGACGAAGAGGTACTAGCGAATCTCCAAAAAGAATTAGAAAGCAAAAAGGAAGAACAAAAAAATCCTCCTCTTTTTAAAGGAATTTATGGTACAGAATTAACACTTGTCGATGATACTGTTCATATTGTTGTAAGACCAACAGAAGAAGATTTAATTCATAATACCTATGTGGTTTTCGATACAGAAACGACTGGTTTTAATGCTGGTGGAGAAGACCAAATGATTGAAATTGGAGCGGTAAAAATCAAAGATGGTGTGATTATAGATCGTTTTGATGAATTGATTGACCCTAAAAGACCTATTCCTAGGAAAATCACAGAACTAACCTGTATCACCGATGCGATGGTGAAAGGACGTGACGATGAAGAGACGGTTACCAAGAAATTCTTAGAGTGGACGGGAAATTTACCTATGGTGGCTCACAATGCCAAGTTTGATATTTCTTTTATAGAAATGGCAATGAAAAAATATGAGTTAGGAACATTTAACAATACCGTGATTGATACCTTGGAGCTCTCTCGTACTTTAGACCAAAATTTTGCAAGACATAGCTTATCTGCTTTGGTGAAGAGATACGATGTTCCTTGGGATGAAGATGCCCATCATAGAGCAGACTATGACGCAGAAGGAACCGCTTATGTGTTCCATAAAATGTTAAAAAAATTAGAAGCACAGCGTTTTGAAAAGATAAGTGATTTAAATAAGCTAATCTCGAAAGAAGAAATTCATAAGTTTGGGCGGACGTTTCATTTCAATGCCCTTGTTTTAAACCAAACAGGACTAAAAAACTTATTTACTATTATTTCTTTAGCCAATACAACCTATTTATATAAAACCCCAAGAATTCTAAGAAGTAAACTCGAAGAATTACGGGAAGGATTATTGATTGGTAGTGGTTGTTATGAATCAGAGGTATTTACTGAGGCGAGAAGTAAGGAAGGAGAAGAACTTACCAATATTATCAACTTTTATGATTATGTGGAGGTACAGCCGCCAGAAGTGTATGGACATCTTTTACAGCTAGGAGATTTTAAAAATGAAAATGAATTAAAAAATCATATCGAAAAGGTAATTCGCGCCACAAAGGAAGCGGGGAAAATCATTGTCGCAACAGGAGATGTACATCATTTCACGAGAGAAGATAAAATTTATAGAGAAATTATCGTCAATCAAAAAGTGCCTGGTGGGGGAAGGCATCCTCTTTCGAAGAAGGATATTAAAACCATTCCGTCTCAACACTATCGTACAACAAAAGAAATGTTAGAGGATTTTGCCTTTTTGAAAGAAGACCTTGCTTATGAAATTGTTGTAGAAAATACGAACAAAATTTGCGATAGAGTGGAGGAAGTGGAAGTCATTCCAGATACAGGTGGTACTCCTTTTTCACCAAGAGTAAAAAGTGACGATGGAGAGTCCTATTTGGATTGTCCCCGTGTAGTTACTGATTTGGTCTATTCAAAGGCAAGTCAGTGGTATGGAGAAGTATTACCCTTTGCTATTGAGGAAAGAATCGCAACGGAACTTTATGGGGATATTGTCCTTAAATCTATTAAAAATAATCTTTCTACGCTAGAAGGAGAGGCACTGGAAAAAGAAGCATTCAAAAGACTACATGCTGTTATATTAGAGGGTTTTGATGCAGTCAAAGAAGTAGTGAAAACCTATTTACAAAAGGAAGCAGAAGGCGAAATGACCGAGGAAGAACTAGAGAGTCAACTAAAGAAATCTTTGGGTGGGGTGATTGGTGCTGGATTCGACCCTATTTATTTAATTGCACAACGTCTAGTAAAACATTCTAATGATGAAGGATTTTTGGTAGGTTCCCGTGGTTCGGTTGGTTCTTCTTTTGTTGCTACTTTGATGGGAATTACAGAGGTCAATCCCCTTTCAGCGCATTATCGTTGTGAAACCTGTAAATTAAGTATTTTTGATGACGAAGAGGGAAATCCTCTTGGTTCAGAGTACTCTTCTGGTTTTGATTTGCCAGATAAAATGTGTCCACACTGCCATACGCCGATGACCAAAGATGGACAAGATATGCCCTTTGCAACATTCCTTGGATTTAATGCAGATAAAGTTCCTGATATTGACCTAAACTTTTCTGATTTAAACCAAGCGAGTACGCATGCTTATACGAAAGTGTTATTTGGGGAAAACAATGTGTATCGCGCAGGAACGATTGGTACTGTGGCTGATAAAACCGCATTTGGTTATGTCAAAGGGTACTGTGAAGAAAAAGAAATCGAAATGCGTTCTGCAGAAGTGGAGAGACTGGCAGCAGGATGTACAGGGGTCAAAAGAACAACAGGGCAACATCCAGGAGGCATTGTTGTTATTCCAGATTATATGGATTGCTTTGATTTTACGCCGTTTCAGTTCCCAGCGGAGGATCCGACCAGTGCTTGGCGAACGACCCATTTTGACTACCATTCTATTGAAGAGTGTGTTTTGAAACTGGATATTTTAGGACATTCAGATCCTACCCAACTCCGTTTAATTCAATTGCAGTCTGGAACCGATATTATGAAGGTTCCTATGGATGATAAAGAAACGATGAGTATTTTTACGTCAACCGAAGCTTTAGGAGTAACAAAAGAACAGATTATGTGTAATACAGGAACCCTTGGTATTCCTGAATTTGGAACTCCTTTTACTATTCAACTGGTGGAAGATACAAAACCAACGACGTTTGCCGAACTTGTTAAAATATCAGGACTTTCCCATGGAACCGATGTATGGCTTGGGAATGCGAAAGATTTGTGTACACCTGATGAATTTGGAAATATTCAAGTCCCATTTAAAGATACGATTGGCTGTCGTGATGATATTATGGTTTATTTGATGTATAAGGGATTGGCCCCTATTAAATCGTTTAAAATTATGGAGTTTGTTCGTAAAGGAAAAGCGAGTAGGGATCCTGTTACGTGGGCGGAACATAAAAAAACGATGGAAGATGCCAATATTCCTGCCTGGTTTATTGATTCCTGCCAAAAAATCAAATACATGTTCCCTAAAGCCCATGCGGCTGCCTATGTCATTAGTGCTTTTCGTATTGCTTGGTATAAAGTACATATGCCTGTTTACTTTTATGCTTCTTGGTATTCTTCGAAGGCAACCGATGTCGATGTGGAAGCAATGATCAAAGGATACGATGCGATTAAAGAGCGAGTGATTGAAATTAAGAATAAAGGCTTTGATGCAACGAACAAAGAAAGTGGACAACTTGAAAGTTTACGCATTGCTTTAGAAGCAACAGCAAGAGGTATTACTTTCGCCCCCATTGATTTGTATGAAAGTGAAGCAACAGTATGGAAAGCCATTAGTGATACTGTCGTTTTACCACCATTTAATGCGATAGAAGGCCTAGGGGACGTGGTAGCAAATGTGATTGTGGAAGAAAGAAAAAAGAGAGCTTTCTTAAGTGTGGAAGATTTACAAAAAAGAGGAAGGGTATCGCAAACACTGATTGAGAAAATGAGAGAGATGGGTATTTTAGATGGAATGGATGAATCTGCCCAACTAACCCTTTTTTAAAAATGTCTTTGTGGTAAAAAAGCATTTGCACTATTTCAAATGTATCTATAGTTATTCACTAAACATTTCTTCTTGTTCTGTTAGGAAGTATACAAATAGTGAGATTCCTAACTTCTAAATAAATGGGAAAGCGAAGCAATTTGGCTTTTTCTTTTTCTTTATTTCGTGTATAATTGTGCTAGGTGGTATTATGTATGACTATATTTGTGGAGAAATTAAAGAAATGGAAGCGTGCTCCGTTACTATAGAAAATCAAAAAATAGGCTATTTGATTTATGTAGCCAATCCATATGCTTATACAATCCACAAAGAGTATAAAATCTATATTTATGAACAAGTAAGGGAAGATGAACTTACACTTTATGGATTCATGAGTAAAAAAGAGAGGGACTTGTTTTTAAGACTGATTGAAGTGAAAGGATTAGGGTGTAAAATGGCCCTTCCTATGCTAGCGAGTGGGGATATCGACGAGACCATTGATGCGATTGAAAATGAAAACATTACGTATTTAAAGAAATTTCCCAAAATAGGGGATAAAGTGGCGCGTCAAATTATTTTGGATTTAAAAGGGAAGTTAGTCAGTAGTGGCGTTGTTACACATGATTTTACAGAACTAAAGGAAACACTCAAAGCTTTAGGGTATAAATTAAGTGAGATTGAAAAAGTTCTTCCAAAAATTACAGCGAAAGAAACAAAAGAACAAATTAAAGAAGCATTAAAATTCATGCTTGGATAGGGGGAAAATTATGGATGAGAGAATGATAACAGCAGAGGAATTAGAAGAAGATATATTTGAAGAAAATATTAGACCAGCAAGTATTAAAGAATACATTGGACAAACAGAAGTAAAAGAAAACTTAGATATTTTTATGAAAGCAGCCAAAATGCGAGAAGAAACACTCGATCATGTTTTACTCTATGGCCCCCCAGGACTAGGAAAAACAACATTATCCTATATTATAGCTAATGAGATGGGGGCCGATATCAAAACTGCCAATGGGCCAGCGATTGAAAAATCTGGTGATTTAGCAGCTCTTCTTTCTTCTTTGGAAGAGGGGGATATTTTATTTATTGATGAAATTCATCGTATTCCAAGGTATATTGAGGAAATTTTGTATCCTGCGATGGAAGATTTTAAATTATCGATTACAGTAGGCACGGATGCCACAAGTAGACATATCGAAATTGACTTGCCTCATTTCACTTTGGTAGGAGCAACAACCAGGGCAGGGGATTTATCGAGCCCTTTAAGAGATCGTTTTGGTATTACTTCCAAACTACAATACTATACCAAAGAAGAATTAACACAGATTGTACTGCGTACTTCCAAAGTCTTAAATTGTCCAATTGAGGAAGAGGCGGCGGTGGAACTGGCAGGAAGAAGTAGAGGAACCCCAAGAATTGCCAATCGTTTATTGAAGCGAGTAAGGGATTATGCCTTGGTTTTGGGCAATGGGAACATCGATTTAAAAATGACGAAAATTGCTTTAGAGCGACTTAAAGTGGATGCCCTAGGACTCGATGATACCGATTATCACTTACTTAGAGCTATTATCGAAAGGTTCAATGGAGGTCCTGTTGGAATTGAGGCTATTGCTTCTTCGATTGGGGAAGAACAAACGACTATTGAAGATGTTTATGAACCTTATCTTCTACAAATTGGTCTTTTAAAGAGAACCTCAAGGGGGAGAGTTGTGACAGAAAAAGCCTATAAACATCTGCAACTTCCTTATAAGGAAGTTTAAAAATGGGAAATATTATAAATTTTAGTGACTATCAGTTTTCCACAGAAGAAGTAAATGATTTAAAACAGATGGTAGAAAAAGTGAATGCTTTTTTTATAAAAGGTGATGAAAAAAAGGAATACGATCTTCTTCTATATAAAGAATACAATCGTTTAATGAACAAAACTTTTCAAGGAAATTGGCTTAAAGGAAAAGAATTAAAGAAATATATGGAACTTTTAAAAACTTTTCACTTGGAAGACGATTATATCTTTTCTTTGATTATTATGTTATTTACTTCCTTGGCTGCTAAGGATAAAAGAATATTGGATACCAAAGAAAGTTATATTTATTTACTCATTGATGTATTTTTAGAATTAGAAATTCCTCTTACTCGTTATAATACTTATTTGGCCTGTCTTTTAGAGGAGGATATTGCTTCTTATTTTGACAGGGAAAGATTAAAAGATATAGAGCCAAGACTTCTTTTAATGGTAATTATGGAAGATGTTCATTTTTTGAATCATAAAGATAAGGTGATGGATGATTTACGAAAAGAATTAGAGGAAAAAGTAAAGGAAAATGAGGATATAAGGAAAAGGTGGTTAGACAAAGATACAACCATTTTAGAGGTTTACGAGAAAGTGGAAGAGCAAATGATTCTTATAAATGAACTTGCGCCTATTTATAAAAAAGAAGATTTTAAAAGACTTGCAACGTGTAAAAAACTTCGCTATTTATCAAGCGAAAAGCAGGAAGAATTTTTAAAATTGATGTACGAGATTGATACGAAAATAGCACAATTAAAAGAAAAAATTGATCAAATATTAATTGCCATTGATATTTATAGCATGTCCATCTTAGATGAAAATATCATTACGCCAACATTTGGACTAGAAAGGAAAAAGTAATATGAGAACAGAAGATTTTGATTATAATCTTCCAGAAAAATTGATTGCACAAACCCCTCTTGAAAAAAGAGATGCATCTCGTCTTTTGGTTTTGGATCGAGAAACAGGAGAAATACAGCATACCCATTTTCAAAAAATTGTGGATTATTTAAAAGAAGGGGACGTTTTGGTTCTTAATAATACGAAAGTATTACCAGCGAGACTGATTGGCGTGAAAGAAGAAACCAGTGCTCATATTGAATTACTACTCTTAAAAGAGGAAAAAGAAGATGTATGGCAGTGCTTGATGAAGCCAGCCAAAAGAATATCGATAGGAACAATGATTTCCTTTGGAGATGGCAGATTAAAAGCAGAATGTATGTCGAAAGAACAAGAGGGAATGGGACAGTTTCGATTTTTTTACGAAGGTATTTTTTTAGAGGTGTTGGATTCTCTTGGAGAAATGCCGCTTCCCCCTTATATTCATGAAAAATTAAAAGAGAAGGATCGATATCAGACCGTGTATGCCAAAGAGATGGGAAGTGCAGCAGCCCCAACAGCAGGGCTTCATTTTACAGAAGATTTGCTAAAAAAAATCCAAGAGAAAAACGTAGAGATTTTAGAGGTGACTCTGCATGTAGGTCTTGGAACCTTTCGTCCCGTCAAAGTGGACGATATAGAAAAGCATAAAATGCATAGTGAATTTTATCATATGGAAGAAGAGGTTGCTTTAAAACTGAACCAAGCCAAAAAAGAAAAGAGAAGAATTATTGCAGTAGGAACGACATCAACGAGGGTATTGGAAACAGTAATGCAAAAGTATGGAACTTTTAAAAATTGTAGCGGATGGACCGATATTTTTATTTATCCTGGTTATGAATTTAAGGCTATTGATGGGTTGATTACCAATTTTCATCTTCCTAAATCAACGTTATTGATGTTGGTAAGTGCACTTTCAACACGTTCTATTATTTTAAAAACTTATGAGGAAGCAGTAAAAATGGAATATCACTTTTTTTCCTTTGGTGATTCAATGTTTATAAGGTGAGGTTATGAATTTTAGAAAAATCAATGTATTTTTAGACGATTATATTTCACAAGTTGCTCATTTAGAAGAATATACTCCTGTTACTTATGAAGAAAAAATGAAAAGACTATATGAAATTGCTTGTTGCATTTATAGAGAAGGTTGCATGCATTTTGAAGGAATTGATACATTATTACTTCCAAATAAGAAAATACCAAAGGAAGAAACCATTGCACTTGTTCTTTCTTATTTTAAGGAAATAGATTCTTCTTTTGAAAGTGGTTTACTTACAGCCTTAAAAAAAGAGAGTATTCATTTTTATTTGAAAGGGAAAATGCAACAAGGAGAGAAGGTAGAAAATCAACCTATTTCTTCGTCGAGTGTTGCTGGTATTGTGGAAGGGAAAAAATGATTCAACTGTTTCTTGATGAAACAATTAAGGATGCTTTTACTTTGGTTCATGAGTTTTCACATTACCAAAATATGACAACGGGTGAATGTTTTTCTGCTTGTTATCAATTGTTTACAGAAGGTTATGCTCAAATGTTTGAAACAGATTTTTTTCTTTTTCTATTCAAAAACAAAAACTATAGAAAAGAGGCTATTCTCTACTACGAAAGTCTCCTTCTTTCTTTTTTACATCGAAGCTGTACTTTTATTGGAGAATATTCTATTTTAGATACGTATATGCGCTATGGAAAGATTAGTAAAAAGACAATACGTAAAACGTTCCAAAACGATGACTATCCAAAGGATGGTTATAAAATGGAAATGGAAAGTCTTGTTCTTCTTTTAGAAAAAATAGAAAGCCCTAATGAATATTTTTTAGAGGATGGTCCTTATATGATAGGAGTTCCATTTGCTAAAAAAGTTTTGAAAACTTATCAACGAGATAAAAATCTATTTTTAGAAGAATATATGGCTTTACAAGATGGAAAGATAGAAGCTTACTATAAGAAATATGTAAAAAAGTCTTCTTTTAAAAATTTATACAAAATAAAATAAGGAGAAATGAGTAAAATGGGGCAAGAAGAATATAAAGAATTGAACCGATATTTGAATGAGATATTTTCTATTTTAGAAAAACAAAATCCAGTGGCTTTAGAGTTATTGGGTCCCTTTTGTGAATGGGCAGAAATATTTTGTTCTATTAGTAGAAATAGGCGTTTTGATAATCTAGATGCTTCTTTTTGCGCAGTGCCCTTTACTTTAGTTTATAGTGAACTGAAGCAATTTTTATATTCTATAAATCCTATTTACGTTGTTAAATTAGAAGAAGTTCTTCAAAATGGTATGCTCAATTTAGGAGAAGATGTAGAATCCCAATTCGACTCTAGGGGGTCGTTTGCTACGATTGATATTCAAAGAGAGTATACTTGGAAAGATGCATTTGTCTTAATTCATGAATTTTTTCATTATTTAAATGATAGCAATACAAACAATAGGGACATACTTACAGAAGGCATATCTATTTATTTTGAGTTTGCATTTTATGATTACCTTATCGATAAGAAAATTACAGTGGATTTTCCTATTATTTCCAATCGATTATTTAGTACTTATTTTCTTAGTTCTGATTTTATAAAATATTCTTTAGAATTTTTATTATTTAAAGAGGTAGGGGACTTAGATCAATTTAGTTATCAATATATATCTAAAATTCTTCCCTTTACACTCTCTAAAGAAGTATATAGTCATGAGTGTACTTACTTATTAGAAAAATGTAGAATTGTGGAAGAAGAGTACCTAAAAGAATATGGTTCAAAGAATTTTGATCAAAAGGAATTTGAAGAAACAATTAAAGAATCTTTTTTCTTTGAATACCAATATATTATGGGTACTTTTCTAGCACTTTATATGCGAAAATATGGCTCGTTAGAGAGAATGGTTTGGTTGAGTGAAAATGTGAATCAGCCACTTTCTTTAACTGAGTTACTTAAGAAAATAGGGATAGAAGATAAAAATCCAAATCTAAAAATGACAATGAGCAAATGCTTATGGGAAGAGATTGAAAAAAATAGTGTTCCTTTTAAACAGAGGTGAGATATGGAAAAAATAATTGCTATTGTAGGACCTACAGGGGTTGGAAAAACAAAATTAAGTATCGAACTAGCTCATAAGCTAGATGGAGAGATTATTAACTGCGACTCTACACAAGTCTATAGAGGATTAGACATTGCAACAGCTAAAGTAACCGAGGAAGAAATGGATGGCGTTGTACATCACTTACTCTCTTTTAAAGAGTTGGAAGAGGAGTATACTGTGTACGATTTTCAACGAGATGCTAGAGATTGCATAGAAGATATTTTAAAACGAGGAAAAACGCCCATTTTAGTGGGAGGAACTGGTCTATATTTAAAAGCAGTTTTATACGATTATCAATTCGAAGAAGAGCAAGAAACCAAACAGTATACAAGTTCTAATGAGGAACTTTATGAAAGACTGTTACAATTAGACCCCTATACACAAATCCATAAAAACAATCGTAGAAGAATAGAGCGATATCTTTCTTATTATGATACAACAGGAAAAAAATTAAATGAAAAAGAAAAGGCAAAACCACTTTATGATTTTATCTTAATTGGCCTTACCACAGATAGAGATACTTTATATGAAAGAATTAATCGAAGAGTGGATGAGATGTTAAGGATGGGCTTGCTTGAGGAAGCAAGAGAAATTTTTGATAAAAAAATATGGACCAAAGCTGTCATGACACCTATTGGTTATAAAGAACTTTTCCCTTTTTTTAAAGGGGAGTGTACTTTAGAGGAAAGTGTAGCACTCATTCAAAAAAGAAGTAGAAATTATGCCAAAAGGCAGTATACTTGGTTTTGCAATCAAATGCCCGTTACTTGGTTTCAAGTCCATTTTGAAGATTTTAATGAAACAGTGCAAGAAATTTTACAAACAATTCAAAATTTTTGATATAATAAAGCAAGGAGGATACTTATGTTTCGAAAAAAAGAAATGGAAAAAAATGTAAATTTTACTGATTTAAATGAATCAATTCATTTATTAAAGGGAATTTTAAAAATTGCGTATGTTTTATTTATTATTATAGGAATTTATGCAGTAACTATCATCTTTAAAGAATGGCATTTAAAAGAGACTATTTATGTCCTTTTGAAGACCATTTCGCCTCTTTTTATTGGTCTATTTTTGGCATGGCTTTTTGACCCAATTGTTTCAGGGTTAGAAAAAAGGGGAATAAGAAGAGTATTTGGTGCTTTAATTACCTATGTCGTTTTTGTTTTGTTAATTGCCTTATTGATTGGTTCTATTTGTCCTGTTTTGTACGATCAAATTAATGATTTTGTAAAAATTATACCTACTGTTTTTGATAATGTAAAAGAATGGATTGAAAATATTTTGATGCGTTTTGATACTTCAACGTTTGATGCAGAAGCATTTAAAGATGGCATTTTTAAAAATATTGAAAATTTTGGAACAGGTTTGACCTCTTCACTTCCAACTATGGTTGTTTCAACGGTTAAAAATTTTGTTTCTGGTATGGGAGCCTTATTGATAGGACTTATTATTGGATTTTATTTATCCATTAGTTTTAAAAATGGAACCGATGCCTTTATTACCTTACTGCCTAAAAATATGCGTAGAGATGCACATGATTTGGTGAGTGAGATTAATATGACTTGTCGCTCTTTTGTAAAGGGAGCTTTAATTGACGCTGGTGTTATTTTTGTTGTTTCTTCTCTTGCCTTCTTCTTGTGTGGATTAAAAGCACCACTTCTGTTTGGCTTATTTTGTGGTATTACCAATGTAATCCCTTATGCGGGACCTTATATTGGAGGAATACCAGCGGTGATTGTTGCTTTTTCACAAGGAACGACAACAGGAATTTTGGTTTTCATTTGTATTGTTGTCATTCAAGCCATTGAAGGAAATTTCTTACAAGCTTTTATTATGAGTAAATCGACGAAATTGCATCCAGTAACTATTATTTTAGGGCTTCTTATTTTTGGATATTTCTTTGGTATTATTGGTATGGTGGTATCTACACCCATTATAGGAGCCGTAAAGGCGATTTTGATGTTTTTCAATGAAAAATATGAGGTTGTCAATTATAAAGGATAAAAAAGGGGAATATAAAGATTTCGTTTTCCTTTTTTCTTATAAAGGAGCGTTATGGAAAAAGGAATTGTTTTATTTGGAAAAGCTAGAAGTGGCAAAGATACATGTGTTTTGCTTATACAAAACTATTATCAAAAGAAACCGTGTATTACCATTCGTTTAAAAAGAAACAATTATGAAAGTGAATTGACAGAAAAGGAAAAAAGGGATATTACAGAGGTGGATTTGGATGATGAAACGTTTGATTATGTTGTTTTAAATGATGAAAATATCTACCAAGCGATGAAAAAAATAGTAAAAGAGGTGTAGGAATGAAGATAGTTGCAATCGACGGACCAGCAGGAAGTGGTAAAGGGACTGTGGCCAAAATACTTGCTAATAAATGTAATTTAGTTTATATAGATACGGGAGCTATGTATAGGGCTATCGCTTATCTTACTTTAAAAAATGGTATAAATAAAGATGAAGAGGATAAAATTATAGAACTTGCAAAAAACGCTGTTATTGAATTTGTAGATGAAAAAGTATTTATTAATGGAGAAGATGTTACAAAAGAAATTAGAACTATGGAAGTAACCCGCATTGTCTCTCCTATATCTAGTATTGTAAAACTACGTGAAATATTAGTGGATATGCAAAGAAAAATAGCAGGAAATAAAGATGTTATTATGGAGGGTAGAGATATCACAACAGTAGTGTTTCCGAATGCTACCTATAAATTTTATTTAGATGCCTCTATAGAAGAGAGGGCAAACAGAAGATTTAAGGAAAACCAAGAAAAGGGAATTAATGTTTCCTATGAAGAAATAAAAGAAAGTATTCGTAAAAGAGATTATAATGATATGTACAAGGAAGTAGGAGCTTTAATGAGAACAGAAGATCAAATTTATATCAATACGGAGCATTTGACTATAGAGGATGTAGTAGAAAAAATGAGGAAAATAATTGAAGAATGAAATTTATGAGGAGGGTGTAAGATGAATTTAAAAGATTTATACATTGATTTTTTTGTTAGCAAGGGACATAAACAAATTCCATCCAGTCCAGTCGTACCTGAAAACGATCCTTCGGTGTTATTTAATACAGCAGGTATGCAACCTTTAATCCCTTATTTGATGGGAGAGGCTCACCCTTTTGGGACAAGACTATGTGACTATCAAAAATGTATTCGCACCAATGATTTAGAAGAGGTAGGCGATACTACACATCATACTTTCTTTGAGATGTTAGGAAATTGGAGTTTAGGAGATTACTTTAAAAAGGAAAGTATCTCTTGGAGTTTTGAATTTTTAACAGATATTTTACATATTCCAGTAGAGAAATTAGCTGTAACTGTTTTTGCGGGAAATAGTATGATACCCTTTGATGAAGAGAGTTATCAAAAATGGTTAAGTTTAGGTATTAAGGAAAGTAGAATTGCAAAAACGGAAGAAGACAATTTTTGGATTGCAGGAGAAACAGGGCCTTGTGGGCCTGATACAGAAATTTTTTATTGGAGAAGTAATGAGAAAGTACCAGAAGTTTTTGATCCAGAAGATGCTCGATGGGTAGAAATTTGGAACAATGTTTTTATGCAATACTTTAAGGATGAAGAAGGTGGTGTATCTGAACTTCCACACAAAAATGTAGATACAGGAATGGGAGTGGAGCGTACAACGGCTATTTTGGAAGGCGTTCATGATAACTATCTATCTAGTATTTGGAAGGACGTTATTGCATTGATTTCTACGATTGCAAATCTTTCATATGAGGGTAATGAAAAGAGTATGCGTATCATTGCAGACCATATAAGGACTGCAGTATTCATTAGTGCTGATAGAGCAGGAATTAAACCATCCAATACAGACCAAGGTTATATTTTAAGAAGACTCATTCGAAGAG
Organism: uncultured Bacillota bacterium; assembly: GCA_947246355.1. GTDB lineage: Bacteria > Bacillota_I > Bacilli_A > RF39 > UBA660 > CATOJL01. The sequence goes on from CAMXQX010000009.1 coordinate 24,293, forward strand.
CTATCCGACATGCGAAAAAGTTAAATATAGATATCAATTCCAATTGGGAGGAGCAAATTGCGAAATTATTGTTGGATAAATATAAAAAATATTATACAGAATTAGCCGATAATGAAGATACCGTATTAGAAGTACTTCGCAATGAAAAAATAAAATTCAATAAAACTTTAGAAAAGGGATTAAGAGAGTTTGAAAAAATTGCTAAAAATCAGCAAGATATAGATGGAACAACAGCTTTTCATTTATTTGATACATATGGTTTTCCTATTGAACTTACCATTGAACTTGGTATGGAACGGAAAATGAAAGTAGATGAAGAGGGATTTAAAGAAAAATTTAGAGAACATCAAGAAAAATCTAGAACGGCTTCTAGTGGTAAATTTAAGGGAGGACTTGCTGGAAACGGTTTAGTGGAAACCAAATACCATACAGCAACCCATCTTTTAAATGCGGCTTTAAAACAAATTGTATCTCAAGACGTACATCAAAAAGGTTCTAATATTACAGAACAGAGGATGCGTTTTGACTTTTCTTGCGACCATAAATTAAGTGAGGAAGAAAAAACACGTGTAGAAGATTTGGTTAATGAGTGGATTAGAGAAGATTTACCTGTTGTAAAACAAGAGATGGACAAACAAGATGCCATTCAAAGTGGAGCAGAGTGCATGTTTATTGAAAAATATCCAGATAGGGTAACCGTTTATTCCATAGGTGATGTTTCTCGTGAATTGTGTGGAGGCCCACATGTAGAACATACGGGTATTTTAGGAGAATTTAAAATTGTAAAAGAAGAAGCCTCTAGTGCGGGGGTACGAAGAATTAAGGCTATTTTAAAGTAGTCTTTTCTTAACTATTTATAGGAGAATTATGCAATATATTTGGAAGTATGCTACACCAAGTTCTATGGATGATATGCTGATGTGTAGTGATGGAAAGTATTTAACAGGTTTGTGGTTTATTGCATCCAAAGATGAAGCCAAACATACACGAGAAGGTATTTATAAAAATTTAGATATTTTTAAACAGACGAGTAGGTGGTTGGATATCTATTTTTTAGGTCAAACTCCATCATTTACACCTCCCTATAAAATACAAAATTTAACCCCTTTTCGAAAAGAGGTGCTTGCTATTTTAAATACTATTCCTTTTGGTCAAACAGTTACTTATGGAGACATTGCAAGTAAAATAGTGAAAAAAAGACAAGTTAAGAAAATGTCTAGTCAAGCTGTTGGAGGAGCGGTTGGATTTAATCCTATTTGTATTATTATTCCGTGTCATAGAGTGGTAGGAAAAAAAGGGAGTTTAATTGGTTATGGTGGTGGAATCAAAAATAAAGAAGCTCTTTTAGAACATGAGAGAAAAATACTTTTTAAATAAGAAATTATAGGGAGATTTTATTCGTTTTATCCCCATCCTCTTTAGATAAATTAAAATGGAAAATTTTCCATTTTTTATTTTGAAAATATAGTATATTTGGCTAACTTTTTCTAAATTTCTAAATGTTGTTATAATCTTTATTTTTTAGTGCTTATGACTTTTCTATTTTCACATATACTTTTATAGTTTCTTATATTTTTACTTTCAAAAGTGTAAATGAGTAGTGAAATAGATATTAGATTATTCATACATCGTTTAAAATAAAGAATTCACATAAAAAATCAAAGCTTTTAAATTCCAAGAGTATTGGTAAATTAAAGGAGATAGAAATAATAAGAAAAATTTGTTATAATCGTTATAATTAATTATGGAAAGATGGAATTTTATGAAAAAGAATATCACAATTGCTATATTATCAGTGATGGTAGTAGGGTTAATAGGAGTTATTGTTTGTATGAATTTGAAGGAAGCAGAAAATCAGAAAACAATAGATAAAGTACAAGAAAAAGAGGAAAATAAGAAGAACAGGAGGTATATTCGTTATACCAGTACAGAACTGAAATCAGAACTTAAATTTGAACAAGATACACAAGAGGGCATTGGAATGAAAGTAGCTATCAAAAATGGAAGACTGGTAGAGACAAGCAATAGGGGATTATCATTTCATGGAATTAATGGAAAAGTGAAATATTTTACATACGATGTTGATTGCCAAGGTGGAATTGGATTTCTTGTTTTAACAGAAGATAAACGTCTTTATGCAGCAAGCTATGATTATTCTGGTAAGCGGGGTATTTCTAGTAAAAATATTGTTTTTAAAGAAGTAAAGACCAATGAACAAATAGAAGATATTACAGAATATGTAGAAGCAAGTTGTAGTGCTATTAATATAGGTGTTGTCTTAGAAAATGGCAAAATTTATGCTGTTACAGGTTTTTTTGATGAAGACTATCAGCTTGGTAACATAGATTATAGTATATATAAGGGAAAATTTTTTCATTTGTATATTTATGAAGATGATACCATTGCCCTACATGAAAATGAGAAAGATAAAATAAAATATGAGGATAAAAAGTTACTTGCTCAAAAAATATACATCAATTATGGCAATGGAACGATGGTGGATTATTATCTCTTAGATAAAGAAAATAAATTCTATAAGATAGATGTAACCTATCTTGCTTGGAATGGGTATAATGGCCATACCTATGTAGAAGCAGTATCTCTCATGAAAGAAAGCACTGTTTCTTCGATTGAAGAAAATCAAGACAATATAAAAGTTACCTTTAAAGATGGGACAATGCAAACATTTAAAGTGGACATGGAAAAATATGGTGTATATGAGAATTTAGAATAAAGTCTAAGTTCTTTTTATTATAGGAAAATTATAAATGCATTCATTTACTTGTTTTTGAAAACCATGTATAATGAATATGGTGATGGTATGGAAAAAATACTTTTAGTGGATGGGAACAATTTAGTATTTCGAAGCTATTTCGCAACGGCTTATAGTGGAAATGTAATGAAAAACTCAAAAGGATTTCCAACCAATGCTTTATTTGGTTTTGCGAATATGATTCATAAAATTGTTGCCGAAGAAAAGCCAACCTATATGATTGTCGCTTTTGATAAAGGCAAGACATTTAGACATGAAAAATATAAAGAATATAAGGCTGGTAGAAGCGAAATGGCCGATGAACTCAAGGTACAAATTCCTATATGTAAGGAACTTTTAACACATATGGGAATACAATACTATGAATGTGACAATTACGAAGCAGATGATATTTTGGGTACATTTGCTAAGTTTTGTGACGAAGAAGAAGAATTTATTGGTACCATTATTTCTAGTGATAAAGATTTATTACAACTCATCAGCAAAGATGTCGATATGAAACTTTTAAAACAAAAAGATTATATTCGTTATAATGAAGAAACATTTAGGGAAGATTATGGAATAGAACCAGTGAAAGTGATTGATTTAAAAGCTTTAATGGGGGACAATTCCGATAATATTCCAGGAGTGGCTGGAATTGGCGAAAAAACCGCTTTAAAACTTCTTCATGACTATGGCTCATTGGATGGAGTTTATGCAAATTTAGATAAATTAACACCTAAAATGCGTGAGAAGTTAGAAAATGGTAAAGACAATGCTTATATGAGTTATGATTTGGCAACCATCTATAAAAACGTTCCGATGGAAATCAAAATAGAAGATGTCAAAATGAAAGAAGTAGACCAAACCGCTTTAGTGAAACTCTATGAAGAACTCGAATTTAAGTCTCTACTTGAGAAGATGACGCAAAAAAAAGAAGTCAAATTGGAAAGTGTTTCTATTATTGAAAATATAGAAGATATTCATTTAACAAAACCATCCAGTTTATATATGGAAATACTTGGAACGAACTATCATATGGCAAAAGTTTTAGGTCTAGGAATTTACAATGAGCAAGAAAAATTCTTTGTTCCTTACTATTTAATAAAAGAAGCCCTTCCTAAAATTCAAGATTTTATTATTTCCGTTTACGATATCAAGAAAACATACGTTGCTCTAAGATGGATGGGTATTACCAACTTTCAAGTCCCTTTTGATACCATGATTGCTGGGTACTTACTTGATTATCCTGTAAAAGAAGATATTGCTTATTTTGGAAATGCTCTGGGATATGATATTCCCTATTTCCATCATGTGTATATGCAAAAGACAAAAGTATATAAAGAACCAAGTATGGATATTATTGCTTCCAATGCTGTGATGAAAGCTCAGTTTACTTATGAAGTCACTCATCGTTTAAAAGAAGAATTGAAACATGAAGAAATGGAGTCTTTATATTACGATATGGAGCATCCTTTATCTTATGTTCTTGGGGATATGGAATATAATGGTGTGTGTGTAAATAAGGAAACGTTAAAACAAATGGGAGAAGAGATGAAAAAACAGATTTCTTCTTTAGAAGAGGAAATTTATACTTTAGCAGGTGTAACCTTTAATATCTCTTCCCCAAAACAGCTAGGTGAAGTTCTCTTTGAAAAATTAAAACTTCCTTATCCTAAAAAAGCAAGTAAGGGATATTCTACGGCTGTTGAAATCTTAGAAAAAATTAAGGGAGAGCATCCTGTCATTGAAAAGATATTGTCGTACCGTTTGGTGACAAAACTTTATTCTACTTATATAGAGGGTTTAAGTAACTTTATTTTAGAAGATGGAAAAATTCATACCATTTATACACAAACTTTAACAAGAACAGGTCGTCTTTCTTCTATAGAACCCAATTTACAAAATATACCCATTCGTAATGAGTATGGAAAACTCATTCGCAAGGTATTTATTCCCAGTGAGGCTTCTATTTTAATTAGTGGAGATTATTCCCAAATTGAATTAAGACTTCTAGCTCATATGGCGGATGTAGAGGCGATGAGGCTTGCTTTCCAAAATGGAGTAGATATTCATACCCATACGGCTAGCCAAATTTTTGGAATAGAAGAGAAGCTTGTGGATAGTGATATGCGAAGAATTGCTAAAGCGGTGAATTTTGGAATTATTTATGGAATTAGCAGTTATGGATTATCGGAAAATATTGGTATGAAAGCACATGAAGCGAAAAAATTCATTGATGATTACTTAGAAGCGTATCCAGGAATTAAAGAATACATGGATAAAACAATTGAACAAGCACACAAAGATGGTTACGTAAGAACGCTCTATGGAAGAAAGAGAGTCATTGAAGAGATTCATAATAAAAACTATGCCATAAGACAAACAGGAGAGAGAATTGCTTTAAATACGCCCATTCAAGGAACGAGTGCAGATATCATTAAGTTAGCGATGATTAAACTAGATCAAGAGTTTAAAAGGCAGGGGCTAAAATCAAAAATGATTATTCAAGTGCATGATGAACTTGTTTTGGATGCCTTAGAAAGTGAAAAAGAGATAGCCATTCAAATTATGAGGGATGTGATGGAAAATACAGTTGCTTTAACTGTTCCCTTAAAAATCGATGTTGAATATGGAAGGGATTGGTACCAAGCCAAATAGGAGGGGTAGTTTGGAAAAAACAGCTTATGTGATGTTGGTGAGTTTTTTTACTAACTTTTTGCTTTCTATTTTGAAAGTAGCGATAGGTTTTATTGGAAAATCGAGGGCTTTAATCGCAGACGGAGTACATTCCTTTAGTGACTTGGTAACAGATGTAGTTGCCTTGTTTGGACAATATTTATCCAAAAAACCAGAAGACCAAGAACATCCATTTGGACATGGTCGCATTGAATATGTAACCAGTGTTTTGATAGGGTTATTTGTTTTTCTTCTTGGTTTTCTACTTCTTTTTAGTACTTTAAAACAAGAAATAGAAATTCCAAGTAAAATAGTTATTTTTGTGAGTTTATTTACCATTGTTTCTAAATGGATACTTTCCAAATATTTAATATTGAAAGGGAAAAAATTTGATAACCAAATCTTACTTGCTTCTGGAAGAGAGTCGAGTGCGGATGTGATTAGTTCGATAGTGGTTCTCTTTTCCAGTATTCTCATGCAATTGGATTTGCCTTTATTTTTGTATGCGGATAAATTCGCGAGCGTTATTGTTGGACTTTTTATTCTTCATACAGGATTTACCATTTTAAAAGAGAATTTTAGTATTTTAATTGGGG
>CAMXQX010000010.1 GCA_947246355.1 uncultured Bacillota bacterium
TTTAGTATACCATTACTCAGGATTTCCGTGTCTATATTTCTATCCTAACACCAGTAGTCGAATAGTAAACTAAATTGACTTTAAATAGTAAACTAAATCGGTTGCGAATCGTACACTAAATCGTATTTATAACGATTATATTACCATATTAACAGAGTTAGTATGCAATGTCTAGGAAAAATTCTTGCAAAATTTGTGTAATTTCTTTTTCATTGTTTAACACATAGGTAAATAGTAGAAAAGGAATTGATAATCTTTTATTAGTTTATTGATTTAATATATTGTTCTAAATCGTTAAGTGGAATAGCATTACTTAAATTTTCTATATAAAGAGCATTCTCATAGTTAAATGCTAGAAATGTAATACCTTTAATAATAACTCTATGAGGTTCTATATATTGTAAATTTGTGTGTTCTATCATATTTATACTACCATTATAAATAGTAGGTGTGGTACCACAAAAACTACAAATAAACTCTATCTTATTTTTAAGTGCTTCTTCCATTTCGATTTTTTCATTTCTTATTGTTACCATTTTAAGAATCCCCTCACTTTCTTTTGAACATCAAAAAAATCAATTCCATTTCTAGAATTGATATTTATCATTAAGCCCAAAACTATAAAAGTTCGAGCAGATTCTTCTCTGGTGCGAGAGATGAGACTTGAACTCACACGGTATTGCTACCAATGGTGTTTGAGACCATCGCGTCTACCATTCCGCCACTCTCGCTTAGAAAACATATCGATTATAACATAAAGTTCTATCTTTTTCAATGCTTTATTTTCATTATTTTTCCAATTTTCAATTAGGAAATTTTTTCATTATATCTTGCACAATATAAATCTTGTTCCATTTCTTTCTTTACCTCTTCCTTTATTTTAGGAAGCTCACTAATGTCCGATAATCCAAAATAATCTAGAAATTCACCAGTTACACCATACAAAGCAGGTCTCCCTGCTTCACTTGATTTTCCTACTTCCTTAATTAAATTTTTAGAAATAAGTCTTCGAAGCATATGTCCACTACTAATTCCGCGAACTTCATCAATTTTAACCCGCGTAATAGGTTGATTATAAGCGATAATGGCAAGGGTTTCTAGAGCTGCTTGGCTTAATATAGGAGATTCTTCTAAAGCTAATTTTTTATAAAAGTAGCTATGTTCCTTTTTTGTAGTCAATTTCAAACGATTCCCCAATACATAAAGTTGAAGACCTCTTTCATTTGCATCATAAATAGAACATAGTTTTTTTATGATTTCTAATACCTCTTCATGAGATACTTCTAAAATTTCCTCTATCTTTTTTACATCGATTCCTTCTTCTCCTACAATAAAAAGTAATCCTTCTAATGCTGCGATTTTCATACATTTTCTCCTTTTAAACTTAAATATATTTCTTCAAAATTTTTCTCTTGTTTAATTTCTACTTCCTGCTTTTTACACATGCTTAAAATTGATATAAATGTGACTACAATATAATCCTTCTTTAAAACATCAAATAAAGAAGAAAAACTAGCTTGTTTTTTTCTTTTCAAAAGAGATTTAATTTCTCTACTTCTCTGCTTCACAGAATATTCTTTTTTTGTAATCGTTGTATGAAGTGGTTTTTCTTCCTCTTTTCTATCTAAAAACTTAGAAAAAGCTTCCATCAATACATTTAAATCTAAATTCAAATTGACATTTTCTTCTTGGTATGCCTTCAAATTTTCCCCTACTTTTGTATAAATCTCTTTTCTCTCTCCCTCTAATTTTCTAAAATCTTTGGTTATTTCTTTATATCTTTGATACTCCAGTAAACGTTTTGTCAAATTTTCTTTTAAATCTTCTTCGTAATCATCATCCTCAAATTCTGATTTTGGAAGCAAAATAGAAGATTTTATTTCAATTAATTCTGCTGCCATTACGAGATATTCACTGGCTATATTTAAATTCAACTCTTCCATTGCTTCTATATAATCTAGATATTGCTTTGTAATTTTTTCAATTTCAATAGCAAAAATATCAACATCATTCTTTTTTATTAAATGAAGAAGTAAATCAAATGGGCCTTCAAATTCATCTATTTTTATCTCGTATTTCATACCATCACCATATAAAACATTATACCATGTACTTTCATTGCTTTCTACTTTTTCTTTAAAAATAAAGAAAAATTTGTTATAATGTTTTTGGTGATACTTTTGAAAAAATTTCATATGGTTAATGAAAACTTTACCTGTGAAAATTGTGGTCATTCTGTTTCTAAATCTTCTTATACAGCAAGAGACCATTGTCCAGTTTGTCTTTACTCAAAACACGTTGATAAAAATCCTGGAGATCGTTTAAATCCATGTCAAGGACTTCTTAAACCGATTGGTGTCGAGAAATTTAAAGGTACGTATAAAATCATATATCAGTGTGAAAAATGCCAAGAATTGCATAAAAATATTATAGAGGTCGAGGACAGTATGGAAGAAATTATTTCATTAACCGTTCAAAAAAGAAAACTCAAGTCAAGAAAATGATATGAGTTTTTTAATTTAATCCAATTAAAGGTAAACATAAAATAGCAATTAATAGTACAACAAAAATAACAAATAAAAACTTAAGACCTGCATTTGCATCTGTTTTCTTTTCTATAGGTTGCATATTAGAACTATCTAGCGCTTCTAAAGTTTTGTTTTCTGATTCTGCCAAACTATCTCCATTTGGCAAGATTTTTATCTTTTGCTCTTTTTCCTCTTGTTGGTTCACCCCAGCAAAAGGCATTTCTGTAAAACTATCAACAGGTTTGGTAAAAGCAATGGATTGTTCCTTTTGAACCATTGGTTGCCCTTCTAATGAGGATCCATTTTGTACAGGAGGAATAAATTGCATAGGTTGTATAGTTTGTCCAATATTGTTATCCGTTTCTTGCACCGCATTTTCTTGTTGCTGTAATGGAACATTTTGGTTATACCCTGGGATATACTGTCCATCTTGCGTTACTGGTATTGTCTGTTGATTTTGATAAACATTATTTGAAGTTGCATTGCTCTGTCCTTCAAATACTCCATAGTTTTTTTGTTTCTGTCCTATAGAAAAATGATTTGGATAAACAGGAGGAGACTGTGTCAAAAAAGAAGACGAATTTGGATTTTCTCCTCCTAGATTATGATTCGCATTAGGGTTTGCTTGGATAAAATTTGAATTTAATAATTCATTTTGTCTTGTCTCATTATTCATAAATATGGCCTTTCTTTTTTATTCAAAACTTAATTCTATTTTAGAAAGAAAGAGTCTATATAAAGCTTATATCAGAATAATCTATCGTTCACTAAAAAAGATGAGCTTTACATTCCATTTTTAGAAAAACCTCTATCTATCTTTTAAATATTATAGCAAACTTGTTTCTATTTTAAAAGCCCATTTATGAAATTTGTGATTGATACAAAGAACAATATTTTCCTTTTCTTAAAAGTAGGCTTTGGTGTGTTCCTATCTCGACAATTTTCCCCTTTTCTAAATATACTATTTGATCCGCATTTAAAATAGTTTTTAATCGATGAGCTATCATAATTACTGTTTTATTTTTCATCAGTTTTTGCATAGCGTCGTATACTTTTTTTTCAGTAAACAAATCTACGTTACTCGTCGCTTCATCCAAAATCAAAATATCGGCATCTTTCAACATCGCCCTAGCAATCACAACTAGCTGTTTTTCTCCTTCGGATAAGTTTTTTCCCTCTCGCCCTACAATATATCGTTCCTTCTTTTCTAACTTCCATACAAAGTCTGCACCCACTTTTTTTAAAGCCTCTATCGCCTCTTTTTTACTACAACCTTTATTTCCATACATGACATTTTCTAAAATAGTTTCATTAAAAAGAAATGGTTCTTGAAAAAGAACAGACACTTTTTGATAAAAACTCTCCCTCTTCAATTGTTGTAGAGGAATTCCTCCTATATGAATTGATCCCTTCGTAGGCGTCCTATCTCCCAATAATAACTGTACTAAGGTTGTTTTCCCACTTCCCGTTGGTCCAACAAGAGCAATATGTTTCCCTTTAGGAATTTGAAACGTGACATTCTTTAACACCATGTTCTTATCGTAAGCAAAGAAAACTTCTTTGAAAGAAATAAAAGCAAAATCTTTAAATTCTTCTTTTCCATCTCTCATCTTTTGTAAATCCATCACTTCAAAAATGCGATGTAAGCCTGCAATTGAGGAAGAAAAATCAGAAAAAATCGATCCAATTTCATGAATAGGACTTCTAAACATGTCTGCGTAAGATAAAAAGGCAAAAAGAATTCCTATGGTTATTTCTCCTTTAAAAATTAAGAAGGAGCCATAAAAAAGAACTAACAAATTTCCTAAATTAGAAATAAGAGTATTCAAAGGAAGAATGCACTGACTAAAAAAATTGGCCTTTTTTTGATAAATACATAATGCTTGATTGTACTCGTCAAATTCTTTGATGCAATCTTCTTCTATATGGTAAGCTTTAAGTAAAGCCAGCCCTGTTGTTCTTTCTTCAAAATATCCTGTGACTTCTCCTAATTTCTTTTGTTTCAACTCCTCGTACTTACTACACTTTATTGCAATGAAAAGAGCACCCAAGAAAAAAAGAGGAACGGTTAAAAGAAGGAGAAGCGATAAAGAAGTATGCATATGAAACATGAGAAAAACACTACCAAAAAGTAAAAGAAGATTACTAATAAACTCTAGAAAAATTTCGCCTAATGACTCCCCTATCTGTTCGATATCACTTGTAAAGCGTGTAACTAAGTCTCCCTTTTGATAGGTACTTATCTTCTCATTTTCTGCTTTTTGGATACTTGAAAATAAATCAGTTCTTAATTTAAAAAGTACATGTTCAGAAATTTCAAGCATTCCAACCGATACAAGACGATTGAAAAGAATACTCAAAAAATAGCCTATTCCTAGAAGGGAAAGATAAAAAAAGAAAGTATCTGATTTAAAAGAAAACAAATGGTCTAAAATATATGCCAACAAATAAGGTGTCCCTACACCAATTAACACTTTACTGCAACTCAGTAAAAGAAGAAAAAAGAGTTTTCTCATTTCTCCTTTTACATAAGGAAAAAGACGTTTTAAAATCATGATATCGTAAGTCTTATCTTCCATCATATATCTCCTTTCGAATGGTATACATTTCTAAAAAAAGAGGATTTTTTAATACTTCTTCTAAACCTCCAAACGCTTCTATTTTTCCTTGATGTAAAAAAAGAATTTTATCAAAGAGTTCTAAAGAAGAAAGTCTACTGGAAACATAAAGAATTGTTTCTTCCCTCTTTAAAAAAAGTAATTTTTTTAAAATGCACCTTTCTGTTTTTAAATCAGTTGCACTTAAGCTATCATCTAGTAATAGAAAAGCAGGATTTCGGTTAAGTACACGGGCTAAGGAAATTCTATTTTTTTCTCCGCCACTGTAGTTATTATGAGAAGCATTGACTTCTGCCCTTAGACCTTTTCTTTTCTTCCTTACAATAGAAGTAACATCACTAATATCTAGACTATCCTTATCTAATTTCTTTTGATAAAATGAAATATTAAATGAAAGACTTCCCTCAAATAACAACGTGTTTTGCGGATTGTACAAAAGAAGGTTCTTTGTCTCACATTCCTTTATATTCTCTTTATCTAAAAAAATTTCTCCTTTGGATGGTTCATATAAATGTGCCATCAATTTTAAAAGTGTACTTTTTCCCGCTCCTGTTGGACCCACAATTGCTATTTTCTCTCCCTTGTGAATCGTAAAATTCAAGTTTTCTAAAATGTTTTTCCCCCTTTCATGATAAGAAAACGAAACATTTTGGAAAGAAAGTGTAAGAGGACTTATCTCCTTTTTTTCTATTTGTTTCTCCTCCTTTAAACGAAAATAAGAAGAAATCCTTTTAAAACTTACTAAAGATTGACAAAGAAGTAACAGAAGCATTCCACCCATTAATAAAGAGGAAAGAAGTAAGGTTAAATACTCCAAAAAGGCCATAATGGTTCCTATTTTCTCTATAGGAAAAGAGGAATTTTCACGGCTGAGAAAAAGGAGAAATAACGTTAAAAAATAAATAATTGCCATGATAACAGTAGAAGAAAGAGAAATTGTTTTCATGGATACAATATTCAATCTTTTTAATTCATCGTTTTGGTGTATAAACCTATCTCTTTGCTTATCTAAAGTCGTAGTCACTTGAATCAATTGCTTTCCTTTACTATTTTCTAACGTACATTCTACTACTTTATCTAGTACTTGTTGCTCCTGTTCAAAATAGGGAAATGCTTTCTTGAGTAAAATAAAAAGAAGGAAGACCAAGAGGGGAAGAAAGGAAATAACAATTAGAAAATAAAAACGATTCATGAAAAACATAAATAGAAAACTCACCAAAAAAAGAAAAGGAATTTTTAAAAACATTCTAAGAAAATAAAGAAAAATTGTTCCAACTGTTTCTATATCATTGGATAATACTGTAGTAGCACTTGTCACATCCAATCGACTACTTTCCTTAAGATTTGTCTTAAGGAGCAAAGAAAAAAGAGATTTTCGTAAATCATAACAAAGTTGACTAGAAGCTTTAGAGGAAAAATAACTTCCTAAAAGAGAAAAAACAATTCCTAGCAATAAAATGAGGAAAAAAGGAAAGAGCCATGACTTTATCATCACATTTACATTCGATCCATTTTCGATCATCTTTTTTAAAATGTAAGGGGAAACTCCATCAATAAAGGATTCGAGGAAAAGAAATAATGTAGTTAAAAAGATAAATTTTTTATATCTTTTCGTATAACGTAAAAATAGTTTCAAAGTTTCCATCTAATCTCACCACATTTTATAGTAAAGAGGAAAAAAGAAATTGTCAAGCAAAAAAGAGACCCTTCTATGGACCTTTTTTTATCGTATTTGTACCATTTTATCTTACAAAAAAGAAATAGTATAACTCCATTTTTTATTTTTTCTTATTTATAATATAGAGAAATATCTTTTCTTCTTTTTCTATTTTTTAATGCATTTCTTTAAAAGAAGTGATATAAAATGTTCCATCGTTTCGTTTTTTGAATGTAATTACACTTTTTTTCGCATTTTGACTATACTTACTATAATTGGTTTCATACTCCTTGGTTATTTTCTCCATCGTCGTAGAATCAAAGTCAACTTCTGTAAAAGGAACCTGGTTCTTTATCTCTTCTAATGGCTGTTGATAATTTCTATCAGTATACAATTCCCCTTCAGCATAGTAAAGAGCGGTAAGAGTTAGAATATACACATCGTTTTTCTTCTCTATAGCATGAATATGTGTATATTGTGGTTCTATTCCCCCATCCAGTCCAGTCGGAGAACAAGCAAAATTATTGTCTTCTTTTTTTATTTCGTATGCTTCTTTAGAGGCATTATAAATAAAATAGGTTTCTAAATTTTCTTGACAATTATGGATTTGAATTTCCTGCTTTGTGGATAAAGCATCCACATTATAATACGTTTGCAACATTTGATTTATTTTCTCCATAGATACTATATCTGTATTGTCTTTTTCTCTCATATACATCGCAAAAACCATTGTGCTAAAAACACGATTTTTATCACTTTGTAATGCTTCTTTTGTAAAAGTAAGTTCCGTTGTCTTTTTTCCCATTCCATCCATTACATGACTTTCTTCTACTATTCTTTGAAGATTTTTTGCTATCTCATCTAAGTTTTCTACCTCTTTTTTCCCCTCTACATCCTTCTCTTCCTTTGAAGTAATGTTTCTTTGCTCGTACACAAAGAATCCTAAAACTACTAATAAAACGATTCCAAGGAATATAAGAATTGCTTTTTTCATTTCAATCTTCCCTTCTATAATTGAGATATGCTCTTTGCAACATCTCTATATATTATACAACTGTACTACAGCAATCCTTGTCCTAAAATCTAAATTTTCATAAAAGTTCGCTTCTTTTTATAATGTAAAATTTATCTTGTTTATAAAAAGCGTAAAAGACATCTTGTAACTCTAAATTTTTGTTTTTCAAAGCTTGCATTAACCAAGTTTTGGTTTTCTTGATTTCTTTTAACACTTCTTCATCAATCTCTCCATCCAAAATAACAGGCATAGGATACTCTTTTCCTTTTTCAAAAACAGAAAGTGTCCCGCTATTTTCTAAAACAGCATATTCTACTTCCTCTAAGCTTTTAATACCTTTATCGCGAAGTTGACTTAGTAAATCATCTAAACTATATCGAATTTTTGTCATTAAAGAAAAATTAACCTTTCCTTTTTTGATAATAACACTGGGCTTTCCATCAATAAAGTTACGGATTTTTTCACTTTTTAAACTTAAATAACTAAGTGAGATTTGAATAACAACTAAAACAACAATAGGTAAAATCGAAATAAAAATAGAGCTCTCTACTTGTTCTATACTAATTGCCGCAAGCTCTGCAATCAGTATCGTTACAATTAAATCAATGATGCTAAGTTCACCCACTTCTTTTTTCCCCATGAGTCGATAGACAATTACAATAAAGAAGTACAAAACAAATGTTTTTCCTAAAATAGCCATATACATATTCATCACCTACTCTATTATGTTAAAATCATATTTTTTTATACATTGCATAATTTAGATTAGGAGGAAAACGTATGAATAACATGAAAAATTTAGGAATTTCCCTACTCATTTCCATTCTTTCTTTACTAATTTTGACATTCTTTTTAACAATTTTTAGTTATTTTAATGTCATGGGTGGCTCTTTTGTCAAAGTTTTGAAAATAATTATTCCTATTCTCTCTTTATTTTTAGGAGGCTTGTATCTAGGAAAAGTGGCTATAAAAAAGGGATGGCTAGAAGGAGTAAAATTAGGAAGCACAATGATCCTTCTTCTCATTTTGTTCAATTATTTGGCTCTAAGATATTCTTTCAAAATAGACTATATACTCTATATCGCTATTTTAATGGTGTCCTCTATTTTAGGAAGCATGCTTGGTATTAATTTTAAAAAAGAAAAGGAAAGCAATTAGCGTTCCTTTTTTAAATCTATAACGACGATTTCGCTAGAAAAAAGAAAATTAAAATGACGAAAGGGATTAAAATGGGAAAGCTTGGTAATTCCTGAAGATACAATCGTTTTTTCTTTTTTCAAATAACCATATGAATTTTTAGGAAACCAATGTTGTTCAGGAGTAATCAGCACATGATGCGTTTTATTGGCAAACCAAGCAGGTGTCAGCCCCCCATGGGTATGCCCCGATAAAATTAAATCCGCATCACGATAAAATTTTGTCTTTTGTACTTTTTTATGTAAAAGAATAAGAGGAGAATGTGATAAAACAATATTGAATTTATCTTTTTTTAGTCCATTTGGATAATTTTTTTCTAAAGTTTCTAGTGTTTTTTCATAGCTTTTTACTTTTTCTTCATAACTTACAAATGGAAAAGTTACACAAGTAAAACGAAGATGTTCACTTTCCCAAGAGGCATTATTGAGTAAATGAACGTTAGGAATATTTTGAATAGCGTCAAACAATTCTTGATCCATTTCTTCTAATTTATCACATCTTGTCTTTACTTCATGATTCCCTATCGAAAGGGTAACTGGGGCTATTTCTTTTAAAGAAGACAAAAAGGTAAAAAAATACTCTTTATCATGAATCTTACGCTCATCTATAAAATCTCCTGGAATACAGATATAGTTTGGTTTTAATTTTTGAATTTGTTTTAGTATGGCATCCAATAATTTTTTCATTTTCTTATCATAATAATGAATATCGGAGATAAGTACAATTCTTCGATTTATAGAACTATCTATTTTATATTTTGCAATATGAAATCTAGTCATTTTTCTTATCCTTATAATTTTTTAAAAATGTATTTTTATATTCTAAAAATTGGTTTTCTCTAATAGAAGCACGAATTTCTTCCATCATATGAATTAAGAAGCGAATATTATGAATAGAAAGAAGTCTTGCACCAAACGTTTCCCCCGCTACCATCAAGTGACGAATATATGCTTTTGTATAATGCTTGCAAGCGTAACAATCACAAGTTTCTTCTATAGGTGCAAAATCTTCCTTGTATTTTTGATTTCTAAGATTGATTTTTCCATATCTTGTAAAGGCATTGGCATGTCGCGCTAAACGGGTAGGTAGGACACAGTCAAACATATCAATTCCTCTCTCTACTCCCTCAAGTAAATCTATAGGTTCCCCTACTCCCATTAAATACCTTGGTTTGTCACTTGGTAGATAAGGTATAGAATAATCAATAGCTTTATACATATCTTCTTTGGATTCCCCATCATTAGCAACCCCACCAATGCTATAGCCGTCAAAATTCATCTTCACGGTTTCGATCGCCGAAAATTTTCTTAGGTCTTCATACGCTCCACCTTGAACAATTCCAAATAAAGATTGGTTATCATTTTGATGGACTGCTTTCCCCCTTTTCGCCCATCGTAACGTTCTTTCCACACTATTTTTTAAATAAGTATAATCCGCACTCGCAGGAGGACATTCATCAAAACTCATTGCAATATCACTATCCAATTTATTTTGAATTTGAATGGAAAGCTCAGGTGTTAAAAGAAGCTTTCTTCCATCCAAATGACTTTTAAAATGAACCCCTTCTTCAACAATATCCTTCTTTTTGTTTTTAGCTAAAGAAAATACTTGAAATCCACCACTATCGGTTAAAATGGGTCCATCATAATGCATAAAGCTATGAAGTCCTCCTGCTTTTTCTACAATATCTTCCCCTGGTCTTAACCATAAATGATACGTATTGGATAAAATAACCGCACTATTCATTTCTTTTAGTTCTTCAGGAGAAAGTGTTTTGACGGTCGCTTGCGTTCCAACAGGCATAAAGATAGGTGTCTCATAACTTCCATGATTAGTGTTGAGAATACCATAACGAGCATTTGTATTTTTGTCTTTTTTTATCAATTCATATTTAATTTTCATAAACTCACATCCTCGTGCTATTATATATAAAATCATACAGAAACTCAAGAAGAAATACTATAAGGCGCATTGTCTTTTTATTCAAATACCTTTCCTAATTTTTAAGCAATCTCTGCTTTCCCTACAAAAAAAGAAATCTTATATTTCTTTTTTAATTAGCTTATATTAATGGCTTATATAAATATTGTTTCCACCATTGTTTCCCCTTTTTGGAAAAATGGGTGGTAATAGTCCTAGCTTAACACCTAAAATATGTGATCCAATTGTTCCTATTAAAAATGCAAGCAGTGATAACATATTAGAATAAAATTCAATGTCATTGTGATTTGGTATGCTATATCTTTTTCCTAGCATATCTACATAAAATGAAGTATCTGTAAGCTCCATATGTCGCTCTTCTGCCAAGGCATCTTGTAATCTTTGTGGAACATCATAAGATACAATTTTTCCCACAGGTGTTTTTGAATACTTTCCCGTTTCTAAGTTACTTATATTCATACGCACCAAAACAACTTCTCCAGATGGTAATTTTAATCCATAAAAGTTCTTATTCTTATAGTATAGTGAATAATTTCTAAAACCACCGTCTTCTGTTAAAATATAAAACGTATCGCTTTTTTTCATGTCAGAAATACTGTTAGCAATAGGCGTTGATTGGTTTGGCTTTCCTCCAATCTCTCCAGCTTCTATTTTTTGATTCATATAACGTTTATCAAGCATATCCTCATATTTATCTCCACAAAAACCTACTAGCCATAGTAGTAATCCACCTATTAACATACAAGGAATCAAATCCATTCTTATTTTCATCATTTGAAACACTCCTCTCTTTACTATACCAAGTATAACATAAAATCAATATTTTGAAAAGAAATAAAGTTCTTTAATTAGGGAAAAAAGGAAAAGAGTCACCTTGGTTTGGCAGTTAATCGTGAAAAACCAGCACTAGATGATTTGATTTTTATTATAGAAATTATCATAATCTATCCCCAAACTATCCGCTGGATTAGGAAAAATTTCTTGGCATTTTTCTTTAAATGACATATATTTAAAATACTTTACCTTCATTTCAGAACGATCAAACGCAGGTTCCCCCGCCCATTTATGAGGAAACCACACTCCAAATGTAATATTCATCTTTACTGTGGGAATATTTTTTGTATTTATTTGTACTAAATTTCCATCATAATAAAATTCTACCCTCTTTGGTTCTGTATGCCAGTCAAAATGAAATATATGAAAATCTCCATCTATTGCATTTTGTATAGTGGTACATTTTCACTCGCAAACATCTTCAACAAGCCACGTATTATTTAGCATTATGTCAAAGGTAGGCTTCTTTTCTATATTACCTGGAAGCTCAATATCAATTTCATGATTTATCTTTTCATTTCCATACCAAGTCCAAAAAGCAGTGCAAGCACCTAGTTTAGGACAGGGTTTCATACAAATTTCAAAACTTCCAGATCCTAACATTTGTCTACTAATTAAAGCAGCTCCTGTCCTTTTACCATTTTGTTTTCTTGTTTTGTTAGAATTTATTCCTCTAATATTTCCTGCATAAAAATCTCCATTCGCTACTAGTTTTAATCCTTCCAAACACCATTTTACATTTTCAGGGATACACCCTCCATTTCCTAAACCCCATTGATGATTCATAATTTTCCAATTTTTATCTATTCCAAATTCAAAATAGGTTTCTATTTTCTCACAATCATTTATCACATATTCCATTTTATTTCCTTTTATATACAAAATTATACTCTTTTAATAGAAACAAATACTTCATGTCCGTTTAAATCTAAAGACTCTGTTCCCTTTTCTTGAATGAGAGAAGATGCTAAAACCTCACTTTTAATAAATTCCTTAAAATGTTCTACTGCTTGATTTACAAAATCATCTCCCAAATAACATACATCAATTCGATCCATAATTTCAAAGTCTAAATTTTTACGCATATTTTGAATTTTAGATACGAGTTCACGAGCAACTCCTTCTTCTAGTAATTCCTCTGTTAATGTTGTATCTAAAATAATAAAGTGATTATTTTCCATACCTACATTAAAACCTTCTTTTGAAGAAATACGAATGTCTACCATAGCAGAAGTAATTTCATATTCTTTTTCATTTATTGTAAGAAAAAGAGATTCATCATTTTGTAATTTTGTAATCTCTTCTACAGAAAGAGATTCTAACTTTGCACTAAATTCTTTGATGAAAGAACCAAATAATTTCCCAACCACTTTAAAGTTTGGTTTTACACTTAAGTTCATATATTCATTTAAGTTTTGAACAAATGTCACTTTTTTGATATTTAATTCTTCTTCAATTAATGGCACTAAATCAGAAATTAATTCTTCATTTTTTCCATCTAATAAAGCTTCTTTTAGTGGTTGTCTTACCTTAATTTTAGTCTCCTCACGAACATATCTTCCAATGGATATTAGATTTCTTACTAAATCCATACGCTCTTCAATGTGTTCATGAATCAAAGAGGCATCATACTGAGGGAAATCGGCTAAATGGATAGATTCCTCCTTAGTCAGTTTTGTATAGATTTCCTCTGTTACATAAGGGACAATTGGCGCACATAGCTTACATAGACCTGTAAGCACCTCATATGTAGTGATATAAACGGCTTTTTTAGAAGTATCTGTATTGGATGCCCAAAAACGATTTCGATTTCTTCTTATATACCAATTTGATAAATCCTCACTAACAAAATTGGTCACCATTTTCACCACTTGATTTAAGTCATACATATCATAAGCTTCTGTACAATCACGAACTAATTTATGATATTTAGATAATAACCACTTATCAATTTCTTCTCTATTCTCATAAGGAACAAAACATTCCTCTATAGAAATCTGATCAATATTCGCATACGTTTGAAAGAAGGTATACGTGTTTTTAAGTGGATTAAAAAATTTAGAATATACTTCTTTTACTCCTGCATCATCATATTTTAGAGGAGTCCAAACAGGAGAGACATAAAACATATACCATCTTATATTGTCCGCTCCATACTCGGTTAATGCCTCTTTGGGATCCACAACATTTCCTACCGATTTACTCATTTTCTTTCCATATTGATCAAGAACCATATCATTCACAACGACATTTTTGAAGCTAGATTCTCCAGAAATAATGGTGGAGATCACTAATAGGACATAAAACCACCCACGTGTTTGATCTACCCCTTCCGCAATAAAATCCGCTGGAAATTGACTTTCAAACAATTCTTTATTTTCAAAAGGATAATGAAATTGAGCATAAGGCATGGCTCCTGAATCAAACCAAACATCTAAAACATCCCTCACACGCTGCATGGTATGCCCACATTCTGAACACTTGATGTGCAATGCATCAACATAGGGACGATGAAGCTCCAACTTTTCTACATCAACATCTTCTAAGATTAAACTTTGTAGTTCTTCTCTTGAACCAACGACATGCTTGTGACCACAGTCTTCACATATCCAAATTGGCAGTGGACAACCCCAATAACGATTTCTAGAAATTCCCCAATCTACCATATTCTCTAACCAGTTATTAAAACGTTTTGTCCCTACATATTCAGGATACCAATTGACTTTTTGATTCGCCTCTATGATTTTATCCTTATATTCAGTTGTTTTTACATACCAGGCCTCTTTGGGATAACTAATAAGTGGGGCATGACAACGCCAACAATGAGGATAATCATGTGTAATTTTAATCTTTTTAAATAACTTATCATTTTCTTTTAACCATTTAATAATTTCTACTTCTAATTCTTTATCTGTAACTAAGGTGCCCTTCCATGGACCTTCTGTATAGCAACCATCTAACCCAACTGGATTTACAAGACTGATTCCATTTTCCATACACACACGATTATCATCAGCTCCATAAGGTGCAATATGAACAATTCCAGTACCATCCACAGCGGTAACATAATTATCTGCAATCACTTCATGACATTTTCCTTCTATGTTTACAAAAGGCATCAATTGCTCATATTTTATTCCTACTAAGTCTTTTCCATGGTATGTTTCTAAAACATTATATTCTTCCCCTAACACTTTCTGCGCTAAAACCTCAGCAAGAATAAAAGTATATCCTTGTGATTCAACTTTTATGTACGTTAAATCTGGATTGACACATAGAGCTACATTAGCAAGCAATGTCCATGGTGTTGTTGTCCAAGCAAGGAGATAAACATCTTCATCTATCTTTTTAAACGGAACGATTACCGTATTAACACTATCTTGTTCATATCCTTGTGATACCTCATTTGCGGATAATTCCGTTCCACATCTAGGGCAATACCATAGTACTTTATTTCCATGGTACAGGAGCCCTTTCTTATCCATTTCTTTGATAATCCACCATTCGGATTCAATATATTCATTTGAACAAGTTACATAAGGATTCTTACAATCAATAAATTGACCCATTGTATCTGTCAGAGAATTAATTTCATCAATATTTAAAGCGGTTGCTTTATTACATTCCCTGCAGAAGTTTTCAACACCAAAAGCTTCAATATCTGCTTTAGACTGAAACCCCAACTTTTTTTCTACATTCACCTCAATAGGAAGTCCATGCGTATCAAGTCCTATTTTACGTAAAACGCGGTACCCTTGCATCGTTTTATATTTACAAAAAGAATCCTTTATTGCTTTTGCTAAAACATGATGAATTCCGGGTCGTGCATTCGCATAAATTGGCCCATCATAGAAAACAAAGTCTGTCTTACCCTCTCTATTTTGGATCGTTCGACTCAATATATCCATTTCTTCCCATTTTGCACGAATACTTTCTTCTACTTCACTTATTTTTCTTTTATCTAATTCTTCAAAATTTTTCATAATACCCTCCTAAAAAAACATAATTCCATAATAAATAACAAATAGAGCAAGAAGAACAAAACCTTCCTTTTTTGATATTTTATAATCTCTAAACGAGAATAACCAAATGACAAAAGATGAAATTAATAATATAAATAAATCAAAATAGGTAAAGGATGTGGCTGGTATACCTCCAAAGATGAAAGTAGGTACTCCTAGTACAATACAGATATTAAAAATATTACTTCCGATGACATTTCCAACGGCAATATCTGCCTCATGTTTTAAAGATGCTACAACAGATGTAACAAGTTCAGGTAAAGAAGTACCAAAAGCCACTATCGTAAGAGCAATAATTTTCTCACTAACCCCTAAAAGCTCTGCAATATAAACAGCTCCATCGACTACAAAATTACTTCCTAGTATAATAGCTACAATACCAAGAACAGTAAATACAATCGATTTCGTTAAAGAATACTTTGGTTTTTCAACCTGTTTTAATCCTTTGTCTTTAAATGCCATACTAAATAAATAGTATAAAAATATGGTAAAGAATAGACAAATGACTAATCCATCTGCTCTAGAAAAAACATTTACAGCATTTTTATCAAATAATGTATCCGCAATTAATACACAGAAGATACCTGTAATTAAAAAGACGAGTGGAAGTTCTTTCTTTGTTGTATCTTTTTTCACCGTAAGTGGATAAACAACACTAGCAACACCTAAAATTAATAGAGCATTAAAAATGTTACTTCCGATGACATTTCCTAAAACAATGTCCCCACTACTCGATAACATCGATTTAATGGATACAGCAAACTCAGGTGCACTTGTTCCAAAAGCAACAATCGTAAGTCCAATCAAGACCTTTGATACTTTAAAATTATTTGCCAAAGATGATGCCCCATCTACAAAGACATCCGCTCCCTTAATTAAAATAACAAAGCCTACAATCATTAAAAGAATATTTATCATACATTTCCTCCTATCAAAAAAATCGTCCTTGATTTAAGGACGATTTCAAACCGCGGTACCACCTTAATTTATAAAATTATACACTTATTCACTATAACGCGTTACCGATATTTCTTACTCATTTCAGAAATACACATCTAGAGTGATCCAAAACATTCCTTCCTACCTATTTCCATCCACCATAGGCTTTCTATAAGGTTAAAATATTTTCGTCTCCTTCACTTGTTTATAAATCGATATGGTCAAATTCACTTACCACATCAAGCTGTGCCTGCACAATATCTTTTACTCGACGTTTAAAGATATTAATATTTCTTCGAAGTAGTGTTGCTTCTCGTTCTGTTTTTTCTGCTCGAAGAAGGGCTTCATTCACAATTCGGTTGGCATTTTGTTTTGCTTCCTCAATTAGAATTTCACTTTCATGGTGAGCTGCCAATTTAATCTGTTCACTTGTTTTCTGTGCCATCACGATTGCTCGATTGAGTGTTGCTTCTGTTCTTTCGTATTGTTCTAGTTGCTCTTTTAATCTTTTGTTTTCTTGGTCTAACTTTTCAAGTTCTGCAATTTTTTTATCCTTTACTTTATTTTCATTCACAATATTTTCAACTTGCTTAATAATTTTATCAAGAAAATCATTAACCTCATCTGGATCATAGCCACGAAGTGTTCTACTAAATTTTTCCATACCATCACCATTTTAGTGCCACTTAGTAGGCCCTTTCCCTTTCTACCACTCTATGTTAATATCACCATTGTCATGAATGTCTTTTCCTTGTGTTTCTTCTGTAATCTTTCCTTGAATATTAATATTATTTGGGGTACATAAGAATATTCCACTACCAATTTTCTGTAAATCTCCCCCTATCGCATAAATGGTTCCTGCTAAAAAATCAACAATTCTCTTCGCTTGGTCTGATGTGACACGTTTTAAATTCACCACCACTGTATTACGCATTTTTAAGTGATCGGCAATTTGTTGTGATTCTGAATAAGCCCTTGGCTCCAACAAAATCATTTTACTGCGACCATCATTTTCATTTAAAGCATCTTCGGGCGTTAAATCATAATACTCATCTGTTGACATGTCGCTTGAAAAAACATCGTCATCATTACTCATCCACTTCTTTAATATTCCCATTTCTATTCCTCCTGGCATTTATACATTATATATTTATATTCTAACACAAAATTCAAGAAATGCAAAGCACTTTTATACTTCTTTTTTCGCGACTTTACAAGTGAAAAGCTGCTATTGCTCTAATTTCCACAATTGAAATTTACCCGTTATTTTATCTACTTCCTCTGTATTTCCGTAGATAATTGCTCCTAAATACTCTAATTGTTCATTTTCTTTATTATGAATAGAAGTGACAAGTTCATCATCAGTTCTTGTATCTAGCATATCTCTAGGATAATCTGCAACCAATAAGTTAGGATTCTCTTTTGCTTTATCGATTGCTGCTTTTAATTTTCCCACTTTGACTTTAGTGACTATAAATGGGAATCGACTTATTCCTAAATGATTTATATTTGATTTATCCATAATAATGGGTTTTCCCATAATTTCACCATCCGAGTACTTTCCTATAGCAATAGAAAGATGTCCTATCACATTGAGAGCAACTGTCGGCTCTACATTTGTTGCAATAATTCCTACTATTTTTTTATCTTCATACTTCATATTTTTCTCTCCTTTATTTTTGAATTTTATCTTTAAAACAAAGGAGAAAATACATTTTCAAGTACTTCTATTTTGGCCCACAATTCTGCCCCATGCATGTTTCTTGGATATTTGAGCATTTCTTCACCATCCTAGTTTTTAAATTTTGATTTTCATCACGATACTTATTTTAACATATTTTATTTTGAATTCAAACATTTTTTATCTTTTTACCTGTACAAAAATTGCATCGTGATTTTTTGTTCCCTTTCATTAAATTAATTTATAGTGCTTTCTTAATTCGGTTATAGTTCTTTTTTCTTTTACAAAATGGGAAGCATAAACTATTGGAAAGGATATTTCTACAGATATAGATAATTTATACAAAATAAAAAAGTTATCTTTTCATAACTTTTCTACAATTTCAGATTCCCCTTAAAATATAATTTTTTCTTCTATGTAAGATATAACATTTTCAAGTGGCATAGTAATTTGTTCCATTGTATCTCGATCACGAATTGTTACTGTGTTTTTTTCCATCGTTTCATCATCAATCGTGATGCAGAAAGGGGTTCCAATGACATCTTGTCTACGATACCTTTTCCCTATGTTTCCCGCATCATCATATGTTGTCATAAAATGGTTCGAAAATTTTTCATAAATTTCATTTGCCTTTTCGGCATGGTATTTTTTAACGAGTGGAAGTACCGCTACTTTATAAGGCGCTAAATAAGGAATAAAATGCAATACTTCCCTTTCACTGCCATCCTCTAAAATCTGTTGCTCATAAGCATTAAATAAAATGGCAAGTACAGTTCGATCAAGTCCATAGGTAGATTCAATAATATAAGGAATAAATTTTTCATTCGTATCTGGGTCTAAATATTCCATAGATTCCGTGCTATATTCTTGATGACGAGTAAGGTCATAATTGGTACGGTTATGTGTTCCATTGATTTCTCCCCAACCGAAAGGAAAATGGTATTCGATATCACAAGCTTCTTTCGCATAATGTGCTAGTTTCTCATGGTCATGAAACCTTAGTTTTTCTTTCGGAATTCCTAAATCCATAAAGAATTTTTTACCATATTCTTTAAAATAAGCATAAATTTCACTATCCGTTCCTTCTTTACAGAAAGTTTGAAATTCCATCTGTTCGAATTCAATAGTTCGAAACGTGAAATTTCCTGGAGTAATTTCATTTCGAAAGGCTTTTCCTATTTGTCCTATACTAAATGGAAGTTTAGCCCGCATGGTTCTTTGTACATTTTTATAATTTACATATTCTCCTTGTGCATTTTCAGGTCTTAAATATACAATATTTTTGGCGTCGGCAGTTACTCCTCTTTTTGTTTCAAACATTAAATTGAACTGACGAATATCCGTAAAATTGTGTTTTCCACATTTTGGACAAGGAATATTGTGTTCTTTAATATAAGCAAACATCTCCGCTTCACTCATCCCATCAGCATGTGCCTCTGCATCAAAATCATCAATTAGATTGTCTGCACGATGCCTTGTTTTACATTCCTTGCAATCCAAAAGTGGATCGGAAAAACTAGCCACATGTCCTGATGCTTCCCAAACACGTGGATGCATTAAAATATCCGCATCGACTTCATAGCTATTGGGTCTTTCTTGGATGAAACGTTTCCGCCACGCATCTTTGATTGCATTTTTAAGTCGACTTCCTAAAGGTCCATAATCCCACGTGTTGGCAAGTCCTCCATATATTTCACTTCCCTGAAAAATAAATCCATATTGTTTACAAAAGTTCACAAGTTCTTCCATTTTGATTTCTTTCATCTTTTTTCCTCCTCGTTAAAAAAGAGACCCTGTCCAAAATTCATAGAGACGCTTAAATGCGCGGTTCCACTCTATTTATTCCAACAGAATCCCTTTTCACTATACTGCTCCTGGTTTCCAAGCCAATCATCACAACTTCAATATATACGAATTATATCCTATTTTTTTAAAGTTGACAACCCCTTACTCTAACTTTCTATTTTTATTTTCACTTCGACCTCGTTTTCTATAAAATCACTGAGTTTTTTTAATATGACTTGTATAGATTCTTCATCTTCCATAACAAGATGAAGTAAAAAATTCAGTTCTTCTATATTCCCTGTTTCTAAAATACGTTCCCATAGTTTACTTGTTTTAACTGTTTTCTCCATAAATTCCTTTCTCATACATCTTCGAAAACACTATACTCCTTTTAAAAAATAAAAACAAGAAGCGATTTTTTCTAATTTACATCTAAATGTCATTAAAAAAAGGATATGTTCATCCCTCTTTTTTTATTTTTCCATAAGACGAGTCGCTGTTCTTACCATTTGTGCACTATAGCCCATTTCATTATCATACCAAGCAATAATTTTTACCAGTTGCCGTCCTTCTACTTCTAAAATATCGGTTAATAACCCATCAACCATACCTCCATGGGTATCTCCGATAATATCGCTAGATACAATTGGGTCTTCTGTATATCCAAGTGTTTCATTTGCACATTCTTTAAAAGCTTTATTGATGGCCTCCACCGTTGTATTTTGCTTCAATTCTAACGTTAAATCAATCATAGAACCTGTAGAAGTTGGAACACGAATAGCACTTCCATCGAGTCTTCCTTGAAGCTGTGGTAAAACTAGCCCCACAGCTGATGCTGCACCTGTTGATGTTGGAACCATATTGGCTGCAGCTGCTCGACCACGTCTTGCTTGAATTCCTTTTTTATGGGCAACATCTAAAATAGCTTGGTCATTGGTATAAGCATGTACCGTCGTCATATAACCCTTTTCAATACCAAAATACTTATCAAGTACAGCTAGTACTGGAGCTAAACAATTGGTAGTACAACTTGCTGCACTAATTACATCTTCGCTACCATCCAATACATCTTCGTTTACATTATAAACGATTGTCTTTAAATCTCCTTTGGCTGGAGCTGAAATAATGACCTTTTTTGCCCCAGCATGAATATGTGCCATAGCCTTTTCTTTGTCTGTAAATTTTCCAGTACACTCATATACCACATCAATTCCAAGGTTACCCCATGGTAAATGGCTTGGGTCCATTTCTGAATAAACTTTGATATGTTTTCCATCTACAACAATATCACTTCCCTCAAAGGTAATAGAAGAAGTTCGATATCTTCTATGATTGGTATCATACTTTAAAAGATAGGCAAGTTGTTCTGCATCCGTTAAATCATTGATAGCAACGACTTCAAACCGATCATCTTCTTCCATAAGTCGGAAAACCAATCTTCCAATTCTCCCAAAACCGTTAATTGCAACTTTAATCATTTTATTTCCTCTTTTCTAGTTTTTATAAAAACAACTATTTCCAATAAATTCACGAATCACGGAATCGTTTGGAACCTCTTCTGATGGGATAGGTAAAAAATTTCTTAAAAAATTAATCAAACGAAGCGCCTCTGGATAACAATTGTCTGTTTCTTTTATATTGAATAAAAGAGGTTCTGCATACGTTTTTAAAACCCCAATTTCATAAACGAGAGCAGAATTTAGCATTTCATCGGCATCATCTTGATAAGGAAAAATATACTTTTCTTCTCCATCACGAATATCGTTCCATTTATTCAAAGTTTCACTTGCTCCATGTCCCCTATATTTACTATCCCTTACAATGCGTCTTAATTTTCTAGTATCACTTGTATGGATTCGATTATGATGATCTATATTTAACTGTGTGAGTGGACTAATATAGATTTTGTATTTCATACCTCGGTCAATAGCCATCGTTAAATCTTCATTTAAACAATGCAGACCCTCCACTAAAATAACATCGTCTTTACCTATTTGTAAAATATTTCCATTGTATTCTCTTTTTCCAAGAACAAAATTATACGATGGAATCTCTACTTTTTCTCCATTAAGTAACTGCATTAAATGTTTATTAAACAAAGTTACATCCAATGCTTTTAATGATTCGGTATCTAAATTTCCATTTTCCAGTTTTGGTGTCTTATCACGGTCTATAAAATAATCATCCAAAGAAATTTGATGTGGTTTTAGCCCTCTACTTTGCAAATTCACCGCGAGTTTCTTACAAGAAGTTGTTTTTCCAGAAGAAGAAGGCCCCGCAATCAAAATTAATTTAATATTTTTGTTCTGTGCTATTTTATCCGAAATGGCAGCGAGCTGGTTATTATAATAGGCCTCCGCTAAACGTATGATATTCCCCGCCTTTCCGCTCGAAACGATTTCATTTAAATCGGATGCATTGCTGATACCGATTTGTCTTCCCCACTTGGTATACTCTAAAAACTTATTGAAAAGTCTTTGGTGATGGACATAATCTAGCGTACACTCTGGATTATACGAAGTAGGGTGGGATAAAACAAAACCATTGTCTTTGATATAAGTCAATTTAAAATCATCAATTTGACCTGTCGTATGAGCTACTTTTCCGTAAAAATAATCATATAAATTTTTTGCATGATAAAGATTAATATAGGTATTACTAATGTATTTTAAAACTTTTGCCTTATCAGATTGTTTCTGTCTTTCAAAGTACTTCATCGCATCCAATCTTGAAACACTAATTTTCTCAATAGGGAGGTCCTCTTTCACTAATTCCCTCATTTTTTCCTCTAAATTGCGAATAATAGGTTTATCAATTTCTATGCCGTGTATTTCACAATAATAGCCTTTGTCAATGGAATGTTCAATCACAACATTTGCCTCTTCATGAAATAATTCCTTAACGGCTAAAATCAATAAAAACTGTGTGGTTCTTGCATAAATACCATTTCCAACTTCGCTACTACGGTCATAAAAATTGACAGTACAACTTCTCGTCACTTTTTCAGACAATTCCACAATATCGTTATCTACTGTTCCAATCAAAATTGGATAGTTAAAATACTTCTTATAAAATGTACTAATTTCGTACAAAGTTACCCCTGCATCAAATTCTTTTATATCTGAACCACGAAAACTAATCTTAATTTTCTTTCCCATAGAAATCCCTCTATTCTTTTATCATTATAAGTATATCAAAGTTTTAAAACTTTGTCACATTTTTTTTTGAATAAAATAAACTTTTACAGACTATGATAAAGATAGGAGGAATACTATGAGTTTAATACCAACTGTTATTGAAAAATCAAGTCAAGGAGAGAGAGCTTACGATATTTATTCGAGGCTCTTGAAAGATCGAATTATTCTATTAAGTGGAGAGATTACAGATAGTAGTGCCAATACAATTGTCGCAGAACTTTTATATCTTGACTCTATCAATCACAATGATATCAGTATTTATATCAACTCACCTGGGGGAAGTGTAACAGCAGGCATGGCGATTTATGATACAATGAACTTTGTAAAGAGCGATGTCTCCACTATTTGTATTGGAATGGCCGCAAGTATGGCTGCCTTCCTCCTATCGAGTGGAAAAAAAGGAAAACGATTTGTTCTGCCTAATAGTGAAGTTATGATTCATCAACCACTTGGAGGTGTAGAAGGACAGGCAACTGAGATAAAAATCGCCGCCGAACGAATTTTAAAGATGAAGGAAAAGTTAAATACACTTCTTTCGAAAAATACAGGAAAAGACTTAAAGAGTATTGAAAGAGATACAGAAAGAGACTATTTTTTAGAAGCAAAAGAGGCAGTAGACTATGGGCTAGTCGATGAAATGATTGAAAAAGGGAATACTAACTAATAAATGAATCCTTTATCAAGTGCTAAAGAAGGAAAAGTATCTAAACAATGAAAGATAGAAGATGATTTTTATATTGTATAAAAGTCATCTTTTTTAGGTCCTATTATACCCTATCTCTCATATATTCAAAATAAGGTTCTTGAAGCGCTCTATCCCATCAATTTCTCTTTCTATACATAGGTTGTTTTGACATTTCCTATATTATACATCAAGACATAATAAAACCTATAAAGGGGTTCTCTCTTTTTTAGTCCACTTTATAGGTCACGATATATACTAGAACTTTCTTTTATTTTAATACTTCATTGGCTTTCGCATTCAAATCTAAATCGGCATGGTACCCCATTTTATAAGCATAGTAGCCCGCAGCCCCAATCATTGTAGCATTATCTGTACAATACTTTAAATCTGGTATTTTTAAAGTAACTCGTTCTTTTAAACAAAGCTCTTTCAATTTTTCTCGCAACTCCCTATTTGCAGCTACTCCACCTGCCACAATCAAATTTTGACAATGGTACTCTTTTAAAGCATGCATTGTCTTTTTCGTTATAATCTCTATTACTCGGTTTTGAAAAGAAGCTGCCAAGTTTTCTTTTATAATTTCATTCCCTCTTTGTTCCTCCTTATGTTTCAAATTAATAACTGCACTCTTCAATCCGCTAAAGCTAAAATTGTAAGAGGAGTCATCTAGAGGCAGAGGCAATGCATAGGTATCCTCTCCAAGGCGCGCTAATGCATCGACCTTGGGACCCCCAGGATAAGGAAGAGCAAGTACTCTCGCCACTTTGTCATACACCTCTCCCACTGCATCGTCTAAAGTAGAACCAATGACTTTAAAATCATAATCCGATTTCATATAAACCAATTCTGTATGTCCCCCACTTACTACCAAAGCAATTAAAGGAAATTCCATCGTTTCTACTAAATTATTCGCATAGATATGTCCTGCAATATGATGAACAGGAATTAACGGCTTATTATATACATATGCAAGTGTCTTTGCAGCGGTTACGCCCACTAGAAGAGAACCTAAAAGTCCTGGAGCATAAGTGACCGCTATTGCATCGATATCACTCATAGTAAGAGCAGATTTAAAAAGAGCTTCTTCTATAACTTTTGTAATGACTTCAATATGCATGCGAGAAGCAATCTCTGGTACAACTCCACCATACAATTTATGGATATCAATCTGTGACAAAACAACGGTAGAAATATCTTCACATCCATTTTTTACAATACTACAACTCGTCTCATCACAACTTGATTCAATTGCTAAAATATAAACATCATTCATGCTTTCACATCCTTTATCATCAAATAGGCATCAATCCCTTTATAGTATTTTTCTCGAATTCCTATTTCTTTAAAGCCACATTTGTGGTAAAGCTTCATAGCCGCCACATTTTGAACCGAGACTTCTAATGTAATAGAAATCACGCCTTTTTCTCGTAATATTTCGAGCATATTTTGAAGTAACTCTAAAGCAATCCTCTTTTTTCGATAGGGAATATCTACGTAGAGATAATTGATTTCTGCCCTTTCATACATAATGCTAATGGAAAGAAATGCTTTAGGTTTACTATCACCATAAATATAAATTACATCGAATGGTCCAATTATTAAATCTGTATGAAAACATTCTCTACACCAAGTATTTATACACGACTTGTCAGTTTCCTTGTATAATCGAATCATCTCGTTTTTCTTCTGCTTCCGTTTTTTTTAAATAATTTGGAACTATAGTATGAACAGGCAAGCCTATTTCATCTATATACTTTTCGACAATCTTGTTCAATCGTAATTGGGGTTTTTCTATTTTTAAGGATGAAAATTCGTCAAAACTAACAAAGGTAGTTTCCTGTTCATACTCCTTTATTTTATTCAAAAACTCTTCTCTTAAAATGTAAGTGTCCTCTATAATCATTTTTAAATCAGAACTATACAAACCTGCATAAATGGCATCTCTTCTTGCATCTATGATGGAAGCCACATATTTTTCATTTGTTTTTGTAGTGGCAAGAAGTTCTAATTCAGATATCGTTATTAGTGGAATATTTAAAGCCCAAGCAATGGTCTTAGCAACGGTAAGCCCAATTCGAATGCCCGTAAAGGATCCTGGCCCATTTACAACAAAAATTTTTTCAATATCTGTAACATACAGATGTAACTCTTCCATCGCCTTTTTTATTTGAGGAAGCAGTTTTATAGACAAATCATGTTCATTTTTATCTTCAAGAAAATATAACTGTTTCTTTCCTTTAAATATAGCAATTACCATATTATGATAACTTGTATCTAAAAAAAGAGAAATCATAATACTGCCTCACACAATTCTTCATATTTCGTACCATAAGGTGCAATGATAAGATTTCTTTTATTCTCACCAGTCACTATAAATTTAATCTCAAGTCGCTCTTTGGGCAAAAGATCTTTTATCATATCTGCCCATTCAATAACAACGATGCCCCCTTTTTCAAAATATTCTTCAATTCCAATATCATCTACTCTTCCATCTAATCGATAAACATCCATATGGTATAAAGGGAGTTCTCCCATATATTCTTTAATAATAGAAAAAGTAGGGGAAGTTACAATCTCTTTTATCTCCATAGCACTCGCAAAAGCCTTAGTAAATACAGTTTTTCCACTACCCAATTCTCCATTTAGGCAAATAACCATATTTGGAAATTTTTCTGATTCTATATTTTGTGCAAGTTCGATTGTATCCAATTCATTTTTCATTGCTAATTTATATTCCATTTCTATCACCAATATTATTATAAACAAATGCACTTTTTTTTACAATAAAATAAAAAGAAAAAGACAAAAAAAGTCTTTTGAAAACAAAAAAAAATTGGCAACTTGCTATCTGCAATATATTGAAAATAAAGATTAAACAAATATACTGGGTGCTACGTGGGTGCTATATAATTATCTATATATAATAAGGATAGATATTTTGAATGTTATTTCTTATTATAATTATGATATTCTCATGCTCATTAAATTACCAATTTTTACCAATTGTCAAATTTTATTGAAGACACTTATAAATAGATGATATCATTATATCTAGAATAAAAGTAGTGAGTTGGGCATTGTGATAAATTTTATTTTAGTAGAAGATAATCATTTTTTTAATGAAACTGTAATAAATATAATTAATGAATTTATGCAAAGAACAAATTTAGACTACAAGGTCTATTCTTTTTTCGATTATACAGATGGAGTTTATGAGATTATCAATGACGACTCTATTAAAAATAAAATCTATATTTTAGATATTGTATGCCCGTCTGACAGCGGGACAAACTTTGCAACCGAAATACGAAAGAGAGATATTCATTCTTTTTTGATCTTCATCACTAATTACTACGATAAATATCAACAAGCTATGCTTTCAGAATATTACATGTTTTTAGCATTTATAAATAAAAGAAAAAATTACAAAAAAGATTTAATCAAAGCTTTGGGAATTGGTACTAAAACAATAGATGATAACAATATCGTCCGTATCAATCAAGGAACATTGAAAATCACATTAGAAAAAAAGAATATCTTATATGTTTATATAGAAGACAGAAGAACTTATATTGTAACAACATATCGTAGTTTTGATTTATCTATGTCCTTGCAAGAAATCTTATCCTTGCTTGGCAAAGGATTTATGTATTGTCACAAATCGATTATTATTAATGCGTCTCGAATTAAAAATATTGATTCTAAAAATAGAGAAATCTATTTTGACGAAGAACATTATGTAGTTGCTAGCAAGACTTTAATTAAAGAAGTTATAAAAGAATTTGATAAATTGTGCATAAAAAAATAAGATAGCTCACGAATGAACTATCTCTTCGGGTCGCAAAGGACCTTTAATTAACAAATGGACCGAAATGGCCTTTGTTAGCTATAATATACACTAAATATTTTCGTTTGTCAAATTTAAATTCGTAAATCTTTTGATAACTTCGTCATCTATTTTATTTAGTATATCTTTATCACATCTTGCTCTCCCAATAATATCATATTCGTTTATCGGTTTTAAAATTCTTTCCTTTGAAATAGTAGTAATTAAACTGCAACAAGCGTATGTGTTCTTTTCATTACTCTTATAATAAGATAATAATGAAAGCAATTTTTTAACTTTAACACCATTAGTTGGTGTAATATTACTTTCATCAAAGGTTTCTTCACTTAACCCCATTAACAACATTTCCCTCTCAATTTTATTTACTAATTTTTTAATGACTAGGGGTCCCAAATCTAAATTAAATTTATTACTTTTTGATGTCAATGGAACTACTGTTAATACATTATTCTTCTTATTATCAAATTTATTTAATACAATAGCGAAGTGAACCTGGGACATCTCAGCACCAATATTTACTCCAAAATCAGCCTTTATAATAGTTCCTCTTGCGTATACTCTATATTTTCCATCTAAATTCTTTTCACTGCTTAACTCGTTGTTTTCTAATTCAACTGCTTCCTTGTGTAATAATTTCGATTCTTTTAATAGCCATTCATCTAAATAACTAAATTTATATGGTAAATGCTTGTCAATTATTTCTCTATAATTTAAATATGCTTTATCCAATTTGATTATTTCATTTATCTCATTTTGTTTTAATAATTCTGTACTTTCTTGCATCAATCGTAACACTTCCAAACTTTCTGTGTTCATTATACATAGTTTCTTTAGAAAATGCAACAAAAAAACCCTAATCATATAGATTAGGGATCGAGCCACTGCTCACTAATAAGTATATGTCAAAGGAAATAATATATACTATAAAATTTAAGTCACATTCCAATGACAGTTATATTTTAACATATATATTTTTTTAATCAACACTTTTTTTATTTTTTTACATTTTATTTACTTTTAATCATTTTTCTTTATTTTATTATATTTTTAATAGACAAAAAAAGCTAGCCAATTAAGACTAGCTCTTTCAATATTTACAACAATCCCTTATTTTCTATTAATAACAAATAGTGATTATTAATCAACAATTCAACTACATCATCAAATCTTTGAATGCTAATTGTTTGTATATCTTTCATCCATGTTTTCAAAAAAGATATAGCTTGTGTATGATTTAATATCATATTATCTCCCCCTTAGGGACGTATAATATCATATTTTGTTGTCGTTTTTTGTCGTTTTATAGTTATTTAATATAAAACTCAATAGCGTCTATTTCTTTTACAAGAATACCAGCGTATTCGTTTGGATTGTTAATATTTGCTTTAACACTTATCCACGGTAACCAACCGC
>CAMXQX010000011.1 GCA_947246355.1 uncultured Bacillota bacterium
AACATTTCTTTTTTATTCATCCTATGTAAAGTAAAAACGTTGTTTTTGTCCAAATGTTTTGTACAGTAAGAAAAATAAGGACATGGATAGGGTTTAAAACAATGCATAGCAATCAGGTCATTTTTTTCTCTTTCTTCTAACACGCCTTCAAAATAAGAAATATTTTCTTCCACTTTCTTTTGATGTTTTATCACAAAATCGGTGACTTCTTCCATCACAAATAATTGTGCTAAATCAAGAGGTCCTATCCGTTCATAGTTTTTATTGATATAAACAATAAATACTTTTGCAACATCATATCCGAGTTTTTTTAATAAATAATATTGATAAGCAACATCTTCTTTATAAATATCCTTGATTTCTGTCGAACTTTTGACTTCATAAATCTCTAATTTGTTTCTCTTTTTCTTTAAAATATCTACACTGCAAAAGAGATTCTTATACTGAAAAGAAGCTTCGGTAATAATACATGTCTCCTCTTGCATATAAAGAGAAGTTTCTTCTACCATTCGATTTAAATTTTCATCAAAAGTAACATCCTTATATTCTCCAAATAACCCCTTAGCAAGAATTCCTACTTCTGTTCCATTATCCAAAACAGCCGCATTGCTCGTCACTTTTTCCTCTTCTTTTTTATAGGTGTCTAACCATAATATTTTTTCACATTGTACCCCTCTACAATATTTTGTTTTTGATAAATACAAAAAACATCCCTTCTTTTCTAATATCCGAGTACCCCTTCTAGTGATTCATCATTTTTAATGTATTCCTCTACTAAAATATGGCGATACTCTTCCTTGGTATCTCGAATGTATACCTCTTTTATACCAGCATTAATAATCATTCGCTTACATATTGTACAATGACTGCTCCATATTGACTTCTAAGACATGTGCTTCTCTCTAGTACTGTTTCTGCTACATCAAGATAGTAATTGATTTTATCCACTCGTTTCATGTTAGACATCTCCTTTTGTAGCACTTATGATAATAAACTTTCCTTTTATAGTTTGATATCCTGTACTACTGTCTGCATTTTCTTCTATAAAGTGCGCTACTTCTTTTTTCAATTTCCAATCCTTAAATTGTTCTTCTAGTAAAATCATAGCTTCTTCTATGGTATAATTTCCTTCTTCTTTAAAGGAAACTTTTACTCCATTTTTATCTGTTCTATAAATATCAGTTGCAAAGTCAAATAATAGTTTTCCATTGGGCTTTAATACTCGTTTCATTTCTTCTAAAATTTGAATTATGATTTCTTTATGAAACAAATGAAGTGTTCCTGTGCAAAATACACCCTCAAATGTCTCATTATCAAATGGAAATGGTTTGGTAATATCTACATTTTTTATATACAATTTATTTTGCAATCCCCTCGGACAATTGTTTTTCAATATTTCTAAATCTAAATCATTGTTGTCGATAGCAAGAACTTTTTCTGCCTCTCTTAAAAGGGATATTATAAATCTTCCATCACCACTTGCGACATTTAATACATTTCCAGAAAATTGTATATTTTCAATCGCCTCTAATGTTTCTTTTTCTTCTTTTCCCCATTTTGACATAAAATTGATCACACAACTTTCCTTCCATTTTCATTATAACAAACTTTCCTCCATCTTGTATATCTTCTTCTATTTTTACAGTTTTACAAGCAAACTCTCTTCTACCATCTCTTTTGGTTTTTCTAATTCTAAAAGTTCTAGAATGGTAGGCGCAATATTGGAAAGTTTCCCCTCTTTGACTTGATAATTTTTATTGGTAATAATAAAGGGCACTTTATTGGTTGTATGACTAGTTACAATATGACCTTCCTCATCCACCATTTCTTCACAATTTCCATGATCAGCGGTAACGATGAGAATTCCCCCTAAGGATATAATTTTATCATAGATCTTATGGACACAAGTATCTAAACATTCCACTGCTTTTATGGCTGCTTCATAATCTCCTGTATGTCCTACCATATCTCCATTCGCATAATTTAGAATAACCAAATCATACCCATTATCCAATTCTTTAAGTAAAGTATCCGTTACCTCCAAAGCACTCATAACTGGTTTTAAATCATAAGTAGCCACTTTAGGAGATGGAATTAACACTTTTTTTTCGTTTGGATACTCTTCTTCTTTTCCACCATCAAAGAAAAAAGTAACATGGGCATATTTTTCTGTTTCTGCAATTCTAAGCTGTGATAAGCCTTGCTTTGCGACATACTCGCCTAGTAGATTGACTAAATTCGGATTATCAAAAGCATGCGTAGCTTTTACAGATGCAACAACAGGAAGCATAGTCACTACTTTCACATTCTTAAATTTCGTCACTTCCATCTCATTAAAATCAGGATTGGTAATAGCAGTAAAAAGTTCCCTTAAACGGTCCCTACGATAATTATATACAATAATGCCATCATTCTCTTCCACATTGCCCTTCTCTACAAATTTCATAGGGAGTAAAAATTCATCGGTAATATCTTTTTCATAGCTCTCCTGAATATATTCTTGGATAGAAGAATGTACTTCTCCTTTATCATTTACAATCACATCGTAAGCTTTACTTAAGCGGTCATAATTATTATCCCTATCCATTGCATAATACCTACCACTTATAGAAGCAATTTTTCCTAGGCCTATCTCTTTTAACTTTTTCTCCACTTTTTCTATATAACTATAGGCACTGTTGGGAGAAACATCTCTTCCATCTGTAAATAAGTGCAGATAAAGGTTTTCTACATTGTTTTGTTTACAAATATCCAACACCGCCATCAAATGATCAATGTGAGAATGCACTCCCCCATCACTGATAAGTCCCATCACATGCAATTTAGAGTGCATTTCTTTGGTATGATTAATCACTTTTTTTATTTCTTCATTTTGGTAAAAATCTCCATTCTTAATACTCTTATTGATGAGTTCCAGTGGTTGATAAACAATTCTCCCAGCTCCAATATTCATATGCCCTACTTCACTATTTCCCATTTGACCAGTTGGAAGTCCAACAAAAGTTCCACTGGCTTCTAATCGTGAATGAGGATACTCTCTCCACAGAGAATCTAAAAATGGTTTCTTCGCATTTCTAAACGCATTTCCTTTTCTATTACCACTTAGTCCGACACCATCTAATATACACAAAACAACTGGTTTCAACTTTATCATCTCCTAACTGTATTATAACACAGTTTTTAAAAATCATTTTTCCAATGAACAAAAAAAACAATGATTCACACTTTCATTGTTTCTAATTTCAATTTATCAGCAATGGTCACAATAAATTCTGAATTGGTTGGTTTGGCTCTATCAATATCTACACTATGTCCAAATATTTCTTCCATCAAATCCCAAGAACCACGGTTCCAACTCACCTCTATCGCGTGACGAATAGCACGTTCTACTCTAGATACGGTTGTATCAAATTTCTGTGCCAGTTCAGGATAAAGTTCCTTCGTAATCCCGCCTACTGTTTCAGGACGGTTATACACAATACCGATTCCCTCTCTTATATATTGGTATCCTTTAATATGAGATGGAATACCAAGTTCGTGCAAAATCTTTGTAATCGAAAGTTGTAGATTTCCATACTTTAAATCAATGGATTCTTTCTTTTTTTCTTCATTACCTATAACATTTTTAATTTTGTATTCCAAATCAGCTAAATCAAATGGCTTCAAAATGAAATAACTAGCAAGGGATTCTGAAACTTCACGAATAATTTTAGGATCATTATAGCTGGTTAACACAATCACATCTTTTTCTATTCCTTTACTTTCCATCTCTTTTAAAACATACATACCATCACGATTGGGCATAATCAAATCGAGTAAAATAAGGTCATATTCGTCCTTACATTTTTCAATCATTTTCATTCCTTCTAACCCATCGGATGCACTTAAAACAATACTAACTTCACTACTATTACTACAAAAATACTCCTTGACCATATTGACTAAACTTTCGTTATCATCAATCATAAGTACTTTAATCATAATTTTCTCCCTTCCTTAGTACTGCTATGATACATTCATTATACAACAATTTTTGTACTTTTCAAAGTTCTTTTTTTGTCACTTATTGTCGTAAGGTATGTTTACAAATAGAAAAAGACCATTTGTAATTTAAAATGGGGCAAAAAAAGAATTATGCTTTCCCATTTTCGCACAATTCTATAATTTTTAAAAATTCTTCTGCATCACACGATGCTCCACCGATCAAATACCCATCTAAATTTTCAATTTGATTGAAAATAGGCATGCTCTTACTTCGAACACTTCCCCCATATAAAACTTTTACCTTGGCACCATCTTTCATTTCCCCTACAAATTCCTTTATAAAAGCAATTGTCTTTGCAAGTTCCCTTTTCGATGGGATTTTTCCACTTCCAATCGCCCAAACTGGTTCATAGGCAATAATGAAATTTTTTAAATTCGTAACCCCTTTTAAAGCAGTAAAAAGTTGTCTTCGTATTACTTCCTTTGTTTCCATCAACGTTTTTTCTTCCTTGGACTCTCCAACACATAACACAACACCCATATTCTCTGTCAATGCATTTTTAATCTTTTTATTGATGATTTGATTACTTTCATTTAAGTGAACTCTTCTCTCACTATGCCCTACCATTACATATTTGATTCCTATGCTTTTGGCTTGGCTAGGTAAAATCTCCCCTGTATAAGAACCTTCTTTTTCAAAAAAGATATCTTGAAGGCCTACTTTATATCCTTTCTCTATAAAATAAGGCACATACAAACTGGTTGGCATAAAAACAACACCAGGATATGTAATTTGACCATCCAATTTTTTTAAATATTCCTTCATCTCCTTCGCATTCAATTTTGTTTTCATATTTGCAATGATAATCTTTTTTGACATAGTATACTCCCTTTCTAATTCTTTTCTTTTTTAAACTTCTCTTTTATTCTCTGTATCCATGTTTTTTTAGATTCGGATGATCTTAAGCAACTCTCATATACATCTAAAATATTCAAAGCAAAATGTTTTAAAGAGTGGGCTTCTGATGTATATCTTGCTTGCTTACCCATAGATTCTAATTTCTTTTTGTCACTTTTTAATTGAAGAATCACCTCTTCCAGCTCACCCTGTTCCTCAAAAAACTTTCCATTTAAATCGTCAACAACAATATCCATGAATGCATCATCCTTCATACAAAGGGTTGCTTTAGAAGCGGCCATCGCTTCTAAAACGGTAAGACCTTGGGTTTCTGTTTTAGAAGCAGTGACAAACACATCAGCAATCTGATAATAAGCAGGGATTTCTTCCCATGGAATGGCATTGGTAAAAATAATATTTTTCTCTAGCTTCTTCTTAAGTGTCCATGTTAAAAAATTCTCGTAATCAGGCCCACTCCCCACAATTACTAATTTGATATTTTTATCTTTTTTTATGAGCTTTTCTCCTGTTTCTAATAAAAATGTAATATTTTTTTCTTGTGCAATTCGGCCAACCGTTAAAACAACAAAGTCATTTGGATTTAAACCCAGTTCTTTTTTTAATGACAAAATGGCGCTTTCCTTAAAATTTTCCTTAAAGAATCTTTCTACTTCTAAACCCGTTGGAACAATACGCACTTCTTTTTCTACATGGTATTTTTCTTTAAAGAGATTGTACGTTTTTCGACTGGGAACAATGAGTTCTTTGGCCGTTTTATCACAATAGAACATAGTTAAATATTCTACAATTTTTTTACTAGAGCGATCAAAATGTCCCTTCGTAATATAATGAATATAATCCTCATACATCGTATGATAAGTATGAACTAAAGGAATATCTAACTGTTTAGATAAAATACGGGCAAATGTTCCGATACCAAATTCGGTATGCGAGTGAATAATATCCAAATTCCATTCTTTAATTCGAGAAATTGCCTTGAGTGGGTAAATTCCTGTTAAACGGTAATCATAGATTCCAATAGGAATACCAGGGATTCGAATAACTTTTTCTTCATTTTCATATCGGTAAGATAAATTGTCTGGATTGACAGTGACAATAAAAACTTCATGTCCTTCATCACGAAGTGCTTTTTCCAAACTCACGATACTAGTAGAAACCCCATTCACAAAGGGTGGATAGGTATCTGTAAAAATTCCAATACGCATCTTATCCCTTCTTTCTTTTTAAATTCAGTGTAATTGCTCCAATAATCATTCCAAAATAGTAGGTAATAAATCGCCACAAAAGCATAATTGCATTTAAAACAGGTCCTGTAATAAAGGTAGAATAAAATGTAACAAAGGCGTACTCTAATCCACCTGTTCCACCAGGAATAGGAACAAACGAACCCACCATCATCACATACGCCGAAGCAATAATACATTCATAGGCCTGCATACTGGTTGTATCACCAATACCATACAAAAGTACAAGAGGTATGAGATAGAAAAATAAAAGAGCGATAAAGTTA
Organism: uncultured Bacillota bacterium; assembly: GCA_947246355.1. Classification (GTDB taxonomy): domain Bacteria; phylum Bacillota_I; class Bacilli_A; order RF39; family UBA660; genus CATOJL01. The sequence continues at coordinate 6,414 of CAMXQX010000011.1, forward strand.
CACAAAATTAGGAATAGGAAATTTTTTTTATCCTTCACAAGTATTTTCGCTCCCTCATTGAAATCAATGAGGTAACGTTCAAATTTTTGAATGGTCTTTTCTTTATCTTTCACTAATTTTACTTTATTTAAAACTTTAATCACAAAGTCAACGATAATTCGATTTAATTTCTTGGTAAAACTAATAATAAATAAAATGACTATGACCGCTAAATTCGCAATAAAACCTACGGTTACCAAATATTTTAAAAAACTATTGCTTGGGAAAATATGTAAGTATGCATTGCATAAAACAGCTACACTCCCTAAAAAAACAAGGGCAATTTGGTAAACAATAAAATTCTGAATGGATACATTGGTTGCCTCGGTTACCCTAAGTCCGCTTCTATTTAGTGAATAAATTTCATAGGGTTGCCCCCCACTCGCAAAAGGTGTGACTGCATGGAAGAAATTAGTTTCTAAAACTAGACGGAACGCTTCCCCAAAAGTAAATGCCTCTTTGAATTTTCTAACCGTAATACGCATCACTATGGCTTTAAAAATCCAGTAACAGATAATGAGTAAAAAGGCAATTACTAAATAGGATTTATTGATATTTACAATTTGGTGTAGAATTTCTTCATAGTTATCTTTTAAGGAAAAGTAAAGGACGATAGCTGTAAAAATAAAGATTAAAAGAAAACTCTCTATTTTTTGGATTGTTTTACGCATCTTTGTCCTCGATTGCTTTTATTCCAGGTAGTTCTTTTCCTTCCAAAAATTCCAAAGAAGCTCCACCACCTGTTGAAATATGTGTCATATCCTCTTTGTATCCCAAAGAAATCACAGAGGCTGCTGTATCGCCACCACCAATAATTTTAATGGCATTACTTCTCTTTAAAATTTCTAAAATTGCTTTTGTTCCATGAGAGAATGCTTCTACTTCGGCATATCCCAATGTTCCATTCCATACAATTAAACGACTTTTTTCTAATTTTTCTTGAAATAAAGAAATGGTTTTAGGGCCAATATCCAGTCCCCTATCTCCTTCTTCAAAGTGTTCTATAGAACAAACCCTAACATTTGTATCTGTAGTACTCTTTGCATTGACACTATCAACTGGTAAAATAATTTTGTCTTTGTATTTTTCCAACATTTGAAGGCAGAAGTCTAAGCTTTCCTCATCGACCAAAGAGGATTTTACATCCACTCCTTTTGCCTTCAAAAAAGTATATGCCATTGCTCCTCCAATTAATAGAAAATCTGCTTTTTCTCCCAGTGATTCAATGACTCCTACTTTATCGCTCACCTTGGCTCCTCCTAAGATAACGGTATAAGGGTGTTCCTTGTTTTCAAGAGCAATACGAAGGTTTTCGACTTCTTTTTCTACTAAAAAGCCTAAACCACTTGGAAGGTGAGAAGCAATTCCTACATTCGAAGCATGTGCCCTATGACAGGTACCAAAAGCATCATTGATAAAAATGTCTCCTAAACTTGCCCAATATTCTCCCAGTTCCTCGTCGTTTTTACTTTCTAGCTTTCCATATAAATCTTCGTATCTTGTATTTTGTAAAAGAACGACGTCCCCTTCCTTCATATTTTGAATCGCTGCTTCCACAATGGGTCCTCTAGTACTTTCGACAAAAGTAACCTTTTTACCTAAAAGTTCTTCTAAACGTGTAGCAACAGGAGCTAAACTATTTTTTGCTAAATCGGCTTCTTCTTTTATTCTTCCTAAATGGGAAAACAAAATCACTTTCGCCCCATTTTCAATGGCGTACTTGATTGTTTTTAAACTTTCTTTAATACGATTATCATCGGTGATAACGCCCTCTTTCATCGGAACATTAAAATCAACGCGTATTAAAACTCTTTTATTTTTTAAATAAAAATCTGTCATTGTTTTTTTCATACTGTCACCTATTTTTCTACTACTATCATTTTATATCGAAAACAGTTTTTTTTCAAGGAAATTTCGAGTGTTTTATGAAGACATTTAAAAAAAACTGTAAACATTTTTAGTATTTACAATTTTTTAATGAATATTATTTTCCTTCCATTTCTTTAAAACTTTAACTGCTTCCTCTCTTTGAAATGCAGGAATTATCTCTATTTTTCGATTACTACAACTACTGGCAATATCCTTTGATTTGGCAAGTATTTCATTTACGCATTCACTAGAGTCTTCCAATGTAGCACCATATACAAGTCGATCAATTCCAGTATATAAAATAGCTCCCATACACATGCAACAAGGCTCACAAGAAGAATAAATGGTTACACCTTGCCCCCCCCTGTGCACACAAATGTCCACCTAAATGTTCTATCGCATCTTCAATGGCTCTAAGTTCTGCATGAGAAAAACTAGTCTTCGAAACAGGCACCTCGGCATCACTTCTACCTATAATTTTGTTATCTTTCACAATAACTGCTCCATAAGGATAATAAGCCTTTTTTGATAATTCTATGGCTAAATTCATATATTCTTTATCTGTCATTTTTTGCCCTCCTTTATATTTTCCATTCATTTCATTCTACTTGTCACTTACTCCATCAATGCAATGAATATAAATCCATTCCTTTATATCATTCATATCATCTGTCTCATAATAACGAATAAGTCTAGTAAAATACTCCCCTATCTCTTCCACAGGAACGGAAATAATCCCTTGTCCATATTTTATCATTTCCTTATTTGCAATCAAATTAGCTACTCTTTTATTTCCATCTAGAAACATTTGACTTCTTTGAATCCAACAAAATATACGGATGCATCTATCTAACTCATTTTGAAGTTTTAATATCTCATTTAACTCTTGCTCGTAGTCACATTCTAAAGGAAGTTTAGGTCGCCAAGATGTTCCTGTTATTCCCACACCTTTATCTCTAAATTCACCAAGCGGATAAACATTTTGACCTTTACAAATGTGAAAATGTATTTTTTTGATATAATCAATAGTTAAATTATCATCAATGGTATTTAAAACATATTCCCATCCGTCTTTTAACCCCTTTAACTTTAGCATATCATCAATGGAAATATTCCCTGTATTGACATTATTCATAAATGCATAAGTATCTGCAAAAGTAACAGCAATTCCTTCTAGATTAGCACTTTTATATATATTATCGACTAATTTTCTTTTTGCAAAAAACAGATTATCTTCTTTAGACATTTGATATTTATTTTCCATTTAGTGATTCTCCTCTTCATAGGTTTATTAAGATAAAAATTTTTCTATTTAAGCAACATCCCTTTTTTTAGCGATAATCGAAAATTGATTTGTATCTGGGGTTGGTTCCTTTATTGCTTCTTTATTAAATAAAGGATTATCAATTATGTTTAAAATTTCATATTTGTAATTAGCAAACCATTCGATAAAAAAATCTTTTTTATATCGATTAAAATAAGTATTAAATTTGGGATTAAATGGTTCTTTTCCATATAATTCTTTTTCCCCTTGTAAATGCTCCATGACATTGATTATAAGAATTCCATTTGGTTTAAGTAAGATATTAAATTTTTCTAATATCTTTTTTGCTTCTATATCATCTACATGAATTAAAGTAGCAAAACAAAGGATTGCATCAAAAGAGTATTTTGGAAAATCTAAATTTCTCATGTCCATAACCATGAATTTAGCCTTTGGTGCCTTCTCCTTCGCAATACGAATCATATTTTTTGATGAATCAATCCCTATAACTTCAAAATTTTTATCACATTTTTCTGTTAAAAATTTAGGATAATCCCCTATAGCAGTACCTATATTTAATATTCTACTATATTGTCATAAGTTTCAATTGTTTCATCTATTTTACTTTTCATATATCCTTTCCCCTCTAAAATCATCCTAATTTTATGCAATAGATGACTTAATTTTCATTTTTATGATTGCTATTGACACTTTCTATTTCTTGTAATTCAAATCTATATTTTTGTCCATTTTTGTTAACTTCCTCTAGAAACATTTCATAAGGACGACACCATAATTTATTGTCTCCATATAAAGCACGATATGCTACCATTTTTTCGCATGTTTCACTATGATAAATAACATCTTCAACCATATATAAATCACCACTATAATGTTTATAAATGCCCTTTATTTTTAATTCTCCCATAAAATAAATCCTCCCTATTTGTGAATTCGAATAAATATATACTCTGACTCTATATTCCCCGTATTATAAATTTCATGGTATACATTTGCTGGATATAGAAAAACATCTCCAACACCATATGTATATTCCCCATCTTCATCTCTAACAATACCAGTTCCCTTTAACACATACATTACCTCATCTATACTTTCATGATTATGCCAAGCGTATTTATTTCCAACAGGTAACCAACCATAAGTCATTCCTTGCACCTTCCCAAACTCATTATCGGCAATATATAGTTTTCTACTACCACTTCCTCCATGCGCCTGTTCTTTTACTATCTCGTTATCAGATTTTTTTATTATTTTCATCTATTTTTTCCTCTCTTTCACTATACTATTTCTTATTTTTTATATAAACTATTTAAGTATAATTCAAACAACTGCTTATGCTTTTTCGCAACCACATCTAAAATAATTCCTGTGACAAAAGAAAGCATACCTATCACTAAGAAGATACAAGCAACAAGTAATGTTGGAAATTTTAAAACAAGTTTAGTTTTGAAATAGGCAACAACAACAGGAATACCTAAAAGCAAAGCAATGGTAATAAAAAGACAGGCAAACATAGAAAAGAAAACAAGCGGTTTGTATTCTTTAAATAAAGAAGCAATGGTTTTTAAAACTTTTATCCCATCCTTATACGTATTTAATTTAGAAACACTACCTTCTGGTCGGTCACGATATGTAACAGGAACTTCTACAATTTTAAAATTTTTATCCACCGCATGAATGGTCATTTCTGTTTCAATTTCAAACCCTTTCGACAAAACAGGAAAACTTTTGACAAATTCATAACTAAATGCTCGATACCCTGTCATAATGTCTTTAATATGATTTTGAAACAAAACATTGATAAGACTTCGAACAATCCGATTACCAAAGTTATGAAAAGGACGCTTATTTTCTTTAAAATACGTAGAAGATAAACGATCTCCTACCACCATATCCGCCCTTTTTTTAAGGACAAGTTCACACATCATACGAGCTGACTCTGCAGGATACGTATCATCTCCATCAATCATTAAATAACACTCTGCTTCTATTTCTCGAAACATCGTTCGAATGACATTACCTTTTCCTTGCCTATATTCATAGCGTACAACAGCCCCCGCTTTTTTCGCAAACACATCTGTTTCATCCTTAGAATTGTTATCATAGACATAAATTGTCGCCTCTGGTAACACTTTTTTATAATCTTTCACTACTTTTTCAATCGTTTTTGCCTCATTATAACAAGGAATCAATACTGCAATCTTATCCATAGAACCTCCTATAAGAAAAACATAAATATATGGTATAGTTTATAAAACAAATACGGACTATTATTACACATCGAATAGGAAATATCCACAAACACTAAAAAGAAACTATACACCAAAGTCACAAGTACCCCTGTTGTTACAAGAAAGCGAAGCACATACTTTAACTTTTCTTCCCTTATAGTACTATATATTGAGGCAATAATCAAGAGTGTACTTATAACCAAAAGCCACATAAAGTCCGCCAAATACCGTGGAAGTATTCCAGCCATTTGGGTATCCATCACAAGAATGAGAAGAGCGAAGATATTGGACATCATTGCCACTTGATACAATCTCTTATTTTTAAAATACGCTTTAAACTTAGGGAGAAAAAGGCTAAATAAAAGCAAAATATGAACACTCATCGCTCCCCCTAAAAACCTCTCAGAAATGGTCCTTCCTAAATATTGGGTATCAATTCCACTCGGTTCCATAAAAGGGAAAGCGGTGGTAAGTCGTAAAGGTTCAAACAAATACGTATATAGACCCAGTGGAATTCTAGCGAATACAAATCCTCTTTTGGTCATATCATTAGTCGTTAAATTGTAATTCGCACCAAAATCAAAAACAGAACCAAAGCGGGCGTAATTGTAATACATTAAACAGATGCCAACAAGAATATAAGGTAAGCAAAAAAGAATTGTTGTTTTGAAGCTTTTCTTGGATAATATTTCTTTTCTCTTCCATGTATCATAAAAGATAGGGAAACAAAAGAAACTGCCAACTAAAAATTGAGGACGACATCCTGCCACCAGTGCCATACAAATAGAACCAACAACCATTCGTTTGGTATTCAGTTTATCACCTCTTGTACTCGATAACCATAAGTAAAGTCCCATAATTGTAAAAAACAAAGCGGTAATAATCGGAATCGAATAAAATTCAGCACGATGAAATATATAAGGAAGTTGTATCGCATTCACAGCGAATAACCAAAGAAGTAAAAACAAAAGAAGTGGTATTTTTTTAAAATAACGACTGACGACCTCTTTCAATAACAAATACGTTGCTACTAACGTTAAAACTCCAAACAGATAAATGTATAAAAAGTTAGGAAAGGCAAAATCACCGCAAACAAAACTCGCTGGAATATAAACAAGAAGTGCTGGCACTACTCCAAAATACACATAATATTTTTCATTGTAATAGGCATAATCCCATAAATAATGCTCTCCTGTTCCTGCAAAAGCCCTTCTTCTTGCCTCTCGGTCATATGGATTATTCATTTTTTTAAGAGTCTCTGGAACAGGAATATCCAAATGAAATTGTCCTTGTTTCAAAGCATACGCTAAATGATGGTATTCGAGTTGGGCAGCATCAGCTTTATTGCTTAACCAAAGAGAATTGGAAAAAACAGTACAAGTCAAATACAATATTTCTAGAAAAACAATTCCTAAAATCACTTTTTTTTGCGTTTTATCTTTAAAATTCAGTTGGACTTTCCACCATTTGGAAGAAGGCAAAAAGAGAAAAATCAAAGTAAATACAAAAGCAAGAAAGAAAGGCCTTATAAGATAAAGAGAAAGTGGAACAGGCTTATTCAACGTAATTTCATGAATTTGTAAGATAGCGTCCTCTCTTACCTCTTCTTTAGGAGAAGCAAAGGTGAGTTTTAACTTGTTTGTCTTTCCACGCAAATGAAGGCGCATGTATTTTGTTTCCCTTACATTAGGAACCAACATACGCGTAGGAAGATGGAAGTAATTTTCATTGGCCTCATCAGTTGCTGATAGGGTGACTTCCATTTTTTTCCTTGAATGAAATGCATACGAAGCGTTGATATATATATTTTTGATTTTACGATCTATTCCTTTAATTTCTAAAGTATATTCACGGTTTTTATTGGTTACATGACTCGTTGTAAACGAAAGATCACCCTTTTTCTCTGTTTGTGAAATGGCGTCTATATTGGTTACAGTAAACGATTTATACCGTAAAGACTCATAGTGGCGATAATTGAAAAGACAAAGTTCCAAAATCATAAAAAGGGAAAACATTTTTAAAAAGAACAGAAATGCTGTCTTATTTCCTTTATGAACTTTATATAGATAAAGACTATCCACAAGTAAGAACGAATAAATACAAAGCTGAATATCGTTTAAAACAGCAAAATTCAGATACGTCATATACGTCGTCAAAAAGGAAAAAAGAACAGATGAGAAAACAAGAAAGACGATATCTTTTTCCCCACCTCTTTTCTTCCTTGCTAAAAGGAAAGTAAGTCCTGTTAAAAATACAATACTGAAACAATATACTAAAATCATTTTGTACACATCCTCTATTTATTTTTTCTACATTCCAAAACAAATACCAAAAAAGTGAGAAGAAGACCAACGAAACTTATATTTTTTCCTACTTTTTTATAAGGAGCTTCATATACAAGTCGAATAGAATGTTCTCCCGCATTTATAGGTGTTCCAAGAAACGCCGTATTCACTTTTTCTACCGAAACTTCTTTTTCATCTATAAATAAGTGAAATCCTTCATCATAAGGAATTGTAAACGTAAAATACCCATCTTCTACAACTTGAATCTTCCCCTCTATTATATCACCTTTTGTCTTTTCTTTATTCAAAAGAAAGGCATCCACTTGTTTTTTCTTAAAAAGTTCCTCTTTTTCTAACAAATAGAAGGAAAAATCAGTTAAAAAATACTCTCCCTTAGCAAAAGTAATATCCAAAGTATTAGCATCGTACAATACATAATCAAACATTGTATTTTCATTATGGTATTTCCATGTCGAACAAGAAAGTTTATTTTTTACACCATTGATGGTAATAGCAAGTTCTGGTTTAGAACAGCTAGGATTGTAACGATTTAAAAAACGAACCACTAAAAATTTTCCAGTCATATCCTCTTTGATTTTTAATCGCATTTTAGCGTCCTTTTTAGCTCTCACAACCATGAGTGCATTTTTCTCTTCTATTTTGATATTTTGTTTATCTATAAGTTCAAAAGGAAGAGATACAGGTGAAATTTGAGATACAGCCGTGTTTGCTTTACCCGTTACAACAATAGAATCTAGTAAAGATGCAACATTACTTGGATACTCCAATGTCTCAAATGTTTCTTCAGATAATACGCTAGACGTTGCATAACCAAGAGGGAGAACATTTTCTAATTGATATACTTTTATATTTCCAAATTCTTTTATTTTCTTTCCATAGTGAAATTCTTTATCTGAGAGAATATATTTTTCTCCCATAACAATTTGAAAAAGAGGGTGCATACTCGCTGGGGTCATTGACCGATTTCGATGAGGAATCGCATTATTCATTGTATCAAAAACAAATTGATTAAAAAAAGGGTTAAAGGTAGAGGAATAAAGGGTAGTCGTATAATGGTTGGGTGAAAAATGGGTATTCATCGTAATGGGTTTCGCATACTGGTTGTTGATGCGATAAAGAGAATCATCCTCTTTTGTAATCCACTGAATGGCTTTTTCTACATTTTGATAGTTTTCATTATAAATGGTCTTTTTTTTCTCTAGCCCATCGACCAAATTGGTGGACAGGCAAATAGCAAACGATAAAATGGCTAAGCTATAAAAAAAGATTTTTTCCCTTTTAAAGTGATAAAAGACAAGAAACAAAATTAGAAGAACGCTCAAGTCAAGATAAACAACTTTAGAAGTGGTATAGAGGAGTAGAAAGAAAATGCAAAAAAGAAACAGGCGAATAGAAACTTGTCTTTGTTCTACTTCCTCATAGAAAGGGATCGTAAAGATAAGCAGAATAGGAACAAAAGGAATAAGCGCTTTTCCATCGACATATAATGTTCCATTGAGTACATAATTAAAAATGGGAAAAATACTCATTGCAAGAAAGAGAACTCCTAAAAAAAGATTTTTTCTTCCTCCCTTTAAAGAAACATACAAAGTGGCCACCAAGCTAATACAAGTGAGTCCCATAGAATAAGAGTTATAGAGTGTAAAAGAAAATTTTCGGTTAGGAATTAGATAGGAAAGATAGGAAGTTGCATCTCCCCCTGTTCGTCCATGAAGAAGAGCATATAGGGTTGGAAGAAGCAAAACCATGGTGCTTAGTATAGATAGAATAAAGGGAATACAAAAAGAAAATAACTGTTTTCTATTTTTCACATTCCTCTTTAAGTAATAGTAAATTCCATAACAAAACAAAGCGATAAGCGCTCCTACACTGTAATAATAACTCGTAAAAATCAGAAAGATACAAGAAAGAGTGAGTAAAAATAGTTTTTTCTTTTCAAAAAAGGCATCAATCCCATAAAGTGCCATCACAAGGAAAGGCATATAACTCATAAACATGATGTGACGGTGTGAGTGAAAAGTAATGGGAGAAGCAAACAAATAAAGAAGAGATAAGAAAAGAGAAACAGTATAGGTAGTGTGCCTTTTTAAATAAAAATAAAACAAAATAGTAGAAGCAAGGGGAAGAAGTATCCCTAAAAGTTGCATATAATCTACCATTCTGATAAAGGGAAGTAAATAGGAAAACAAAATCAGTGGACTAAGAAGGCCATAATAAGAGAAATAGTATATATTCTGTCCTCCCCCTAAGTGAGGGGCAAAATCAGGAAGAAGATCCCCTGTTTCATAAAACAGATTTCTAAAATATTCTGGAATTAAATAATGTTGTGACTCCCAATCCATCGAAGAGCCATAAAGGTACTCCCCCCTTGTTAAAACGAAATAAATAGTAAAGAAAGAGGCGAGGAAAAGAAAAAGAGCAAAGATGTCTTTCTTCCTATTTTTACATGTGCCAATCTTCATACTTCACCCAATTTTCATAGATAAACATATGCTCTAATTTCTTCATCGTCGATTCTTGTGAAACATAAATAGGAATTAACTCTTCTAGTTTCTTTTTTGTATTTTCTTCTCCTATGGTTTCTAAATCAGGAGGGACCTCTTTCTTTTTATAATATTTTCCAAAATAATAAAGTTTTTCTTTAGGCGCTAAACTCGTAATGAGCTCACTTGTCATTTGATGATGAATATGTCCATACTCTCCCTCTGGATTATGTGTTACAATGGTATCCCAGTTCTTATAAGACACAATATGTTTTAAATCCTCATAAATCGAATGATACACTTGACTCCAATCGTCTCTTTTTCCTTTTGTTTTATCAGGATATCCTAACATGATATAGGCATCCTTCGTTTTTTTCATTGTTTTCTCAAATTCCAAGACACGGTTTCTTTTTACACCACAAGTAATACAAACAACTAAATAATCATCATCGATTAAATGACTTCCTCCCCAAATGGTCTCATCATCAGGGTGCGCCACAATCATCAATTTGTTAATGTTTTCTACATTTACATGTTCTATCTTTTTATCGACTTCTACTTTTGTATTCATAAGATGCTGGTAAATACAATAAAGGGACAACATCATTAAAATAATTACAAAAATAATTCTTATACAATCTTTTTTCATACTGCTACCTCTTAAAATATATCTTTTTTTATCTTCTCTTTTGGATAACCTATTTCTTCCAACTCGCTAACCAATAGACGAATTTTATTTTCTATTTCCTCTATTTTTTGTTGTGTAATCGAATTCACATTACTAGCAATAAACGTTCCTTTGGTCGAATACATTTGAATCACCTTTTTATTTTCTAAAATAGAATACGCTTTTTTTACCGTGTTAGGATTAATACCAAGCGAAAGAGCAAGTTCTCGAATGGAAGCAATTTGTTCACCTGGTTTTAATATTTTTAAAGCAACATATCTCTCTACTTCTTTGACAATCTGTTCATAAATCGGAGTCCTACTGGTGAAGTCTAAATTAATCATATTTTTCAAGTATCTTCACCTCGAACTTTCCCTTCGAGTTGTTGCTTATATTCTTGGTATTCCTGTGTATTTTTTGCCTCTTCTCTTAATGCTTCTATAAAGGATACAAAGGCATCTTTATCATTGATATAAGCTCTTGCACTACTATTTTGCTCTCCTACAATAGAAATGATAAGCATATCTTCTTGCAAAAGAATAGGTTTTTGGATTGCCTCATAAATATACTGATGAATACGCATCGCATAACGACTTTCTAGAAAATCAAAATCCTCCATACCTTCTAATTCTTCATCCAAAGAAACATAAGTAAAATGTCCCCTATTCTTGTTATACCACTCGCTTATTTTTTGATTATTATCTTGTATAATCTTTTTTTGCAGTTCTTCACTGATACAACTAGATATACGAATACTTTCCACTTTATGATGGTGGTAACGGTAAAAAGTCAATCCTGTATCGACAAGGCATGTACCACTTTGTTTTTCCCCACTCGTCAAAAAGGCACTTACTTTGTCTTTGTACCAAGAAAAATCTTGTGTTACAAAATTGTGATAGATGGATAAAGCATACGCTCCCTCAATACTCTCTTGACTGACAGTTTTACTTGCTTCTAGTTTTTCAAACAAAGTACTGTATTGTTCTTCTGTAAGTAAAATATTGGTTTCGTACTCTCTTCCTTTACTAGAAAGAGTAATATCTACATTGTAAGTATGCTTGCTATCGCCTTGTACTAAATAACGCAAAATTTGATGAATGGTGTTTTTATCTTTTACCATATACGTTTCTGTTTGATACATCTCTTCCCTATATTTTTTAATTTGAATGGAAGAAATATCCTCACTTGCAAAATAAGTGACTGTCTCCTTTGGCAGTTGATGGATAAAGAAACATATGCCAAGAGAAGTAAACAAAGTAACACCAAAGGCAAGAAAACTTACTTTGATTTTTTCAATATGTTTTCTAGTAATTAAATCATAAACAAAATAGTAAATAAGAAGAAGTGCTAAAGCAAATAAGTTAGCATAAAACGATTGTCCTCTTACCATCTCATAAAGAATAGTACAAATAGGAAACATAGTCAGTCCTTTGACAATTAAATGAACAGAAAAATGGTAAAAGGACGTTTCGCAGTGTTCCAATTTTCTTCTTTTATAAATAAAATAGCCAATCGTAAAGTAGAAAAGTGTAAGAAGTCCCGTTGTAAAAAGTTGTCCTTTGTCAAAAGCAACCCATTTCACTCCCTCGACCCCAAAAAAGGCAAACAAAGGAGCAATAGAAAAAATAGGAATATTTGTGTTCGCACTTTCATATAAGTAGAAACGATATTCATTCTTCCTTTGGTGTTCTAAGCAAGAATAATCATATTCATAACAAGTATAATTGTCTGGGATGCAAGCCTCATCATGACAGACAATATAAGCATCTTTCGAGTAATATCCACTATAGACGATAGAGTTTTTATAAATTTGAAAATAAGGAAGAAGAAAAAGGAGGAGTAAGGCAACAGCAAGTCCTGTTATAAAATTTCCAACAACGGAAAAAGCAAGAGTAACAATCGAATACATAAACAAATAGCCTACTAAAAATATGACAAACAAATCAAAAAGTAAAGGAAAGGTTAAGTAGACATTTGGTAGTAGTAAAGAGGTAAGTCCCATTAGAGAAATCGTAAGCAAAAGCATAACAAAAAGAAGAAGCGAACCACCAATGGTATTGGTCAAATAAATACTCTTTTTACTAATAGGCATACTCCCTATAAAATCAATACTTTTTCTTTTGAACATAAAGTTATATAATGTATAGGCTAAAATAAGAGGAATAATATACATGCCTATAAATAATAAAATGGATAGATTAGAAAGTGTTGCTAAAAAGCCATTAGGACTTCCACTTACTAAAAGCAAGAAAATAATGACATTTAAGATAGGAATAATTCCTATAAAAAGTGCCAGTACAGAAGCTGATTTTTTTATATTTTGAAAAAAATATTTATAATTAAACAATTTCATTAAAGACATATCCTACACTCTCCATTTCGTAAATAAATAATTCTTCTAGTGTTATAGGAAGCCAGTCCAAAATAATAGGCTTCATTTTTTTCATTTTATCTCTGATTTCTTCCTCTTTTCCACGTAAGATAAGCGTTGCCACACTTCCACATTTTTTATAATGTAAAACTGCAAAATCTTTAAAGTTCTCTTCATTAAATTCGCCTTTTAGGGATACTTGCACTTTACACATGTTGGTCTTTAAAGTATCAATGTCACTTTCAAACAAAATGCCTCCTTTATATAAAAGTCCTAAATTATCACAAATATCTTCTAATTCTCTTAAGTTATGACTAGTCATCACAATCGTTGCATTTTTTTCCATCGTTTGTTTGGCTAGTAATTTTTTGAGTACATTCCGAATAACAGGATCTACCCCATCAAATGTTTCATCGAAAAATAGATATTCCGCATTCGTAGCAAGTGCTAAAATTAAAGCACATTGTCTTTTCATTCCCTTAGAGAAGGTAGAGACCTTTTTATGAATATCTAGTTTTAAAAGAGACGCCATTTCAAAAAAGTCTTCCATCGCAAAATTTTCATACATGGCCTCATAAAACTTCGCACTATCTAAAAGTGTATACGTCGAATAAAAGAATAAATCATCTGGAACAAAGACCAATTTTTGTTTCAACGCTTCATTATCACTCAATTCTTCCCCATCAATTTGGATACTGCCCTTATCCATTTCATATACGCCATTGATAAGACGAAGCAATGTACTTTTTCCTGCTCCATTGGCCCCAACCAGTCCATAAATGGAATTGTTTTGAATGGTACAGGATACGTCCTTTAAAATTTCATTTTTCCCAAAGCTTTTTCCTACTTTTTCAATCGTAATCATCAAAAACCTCCTCTTGTACTACTTGTAATAATACAGTTATATTTTAGCAACTTTCTATACGCCTGTCAATGTAAAGCCAATTTTTTTCTTAATAAACCTATACATTTTTCTACAAATTTTATCTTTCTTTTTTCGTTGTCTTGACAACCAGCATTTCTTTTTGTTAAAGTTAGATTACAAAGGAGTGTGTAATTATGAACAAGTGTGTGGAAACCCTTAAAGGGAAAATAAAAAATCCTATTTTTATTGCTTGTTTAGCAGGAATGGCTTTGATGATTCTTGGCGTATTCTTACCACTATATAAGATTAGTCTTTTTGGTATTTCTAAATCCATGAACTATTTTTATGTAGAAGGTGAATTAGCAGATGGAATTTATATTCTTATTCTAGCTATCGGTATGCTTGTGCTTCATGCTTTCAACAAACCAAAATTTGCTTGTATTCCAGCAATACTTTCTCTTGCTTTGCTTATTCATTGTTACCTAGACATTAAAGATTCACTTTCTTCTGTTGGAATGAACTTAGGTTCTTTTGGAATTGGATTTTATTTGATGATTCTTGGAACAATTGTAGCAGGCGTTACCTCTTTTCTATTAAAAGATAAAGAATAGAGAAAAAATAAGTTTAAGGTATTAGAGGAAAGTGAAAAAACACTTTCTTTTTTATGGTATTTGTATCTCATTTTTTAAATATGCTATAATAGGTATAGAGAGGAGTTTTTATGGATAGAATTTTACTAAAGCAAAAAGCAAAAGAAAGTTTGCAAGGAAAATATGGAGAAGCGGTTTTACTGGTTTTGATTAGTGGCTTAATCACAGGAGTGGGAAGTGGGATTTTAGAACTAGGAGTACAACTAGAAAACATCTTTTTACTCCTTTTAGGACAGTTTATTTCTTTTATTATTAATGGTTTGATTACTTTTGGATCCCTTAGTTTTTATCTTAAGGTTTCTAGAGGCGAAGAGGTTGAATTTAATGAATTATTTAAAAAAACAAATCTATTTATTCCTTATATTCTAATTAGTCTACTTACAGGTATTTTTACTGTACTATGGAGTATCTTGTTTATTATTCCAGGCATCATTGCAGCTCTATCTTATTCACAAGCTTTGCTTATTGCTCTAGAAGAGCCAGGGATTGACGCAATGGATACTATCAAAAAAAGTAAAGAATTAATGGATGGACATAAAATGGATTATTTTGTCCTCAATTTGAGTTTTATTGGATGGGGTATTTTAGGAATATTTACGTGTGGAATTCTCTATTTTTGGTTAATTCCTTATATAAGCGTTACACAAATGCATTTCTATAACGCCTTGCTAGAGGAAAAGAAAAACAAATAACCTTTATTCATGAACAAAAAAAGTATATTTTAACATAGATCTACTTTTTTAGTATTCAATAGCAATAATAGGTCTTTATTTTATGAAAAAAATAAATAAAATTTCTTTTTTAGATAAAAAAACTATTGTTCTATTTCAATAGTTTTTTCATTTTTAAGTTGAAATCGATAATGACCTATAATTTTATAGCTTCCAAGAACATCTTCCTCTAAATCATTCCATCGATTCGTCATTCTTGGAGTGTGATGTATGAGATAGGGACGCCCTTTTTTATTTCGTTTATTGGATACAATTCCAATATGTTTATCCCCTTCAAATATTAAAATGTCACCTGGTTGAAATTCTCTAAATTGGGTAATATCTGTTGTTAGAGATAAAGTGTTTCGCTCTAGGAAGACATGCAGATTATAAACACGTCTAAAATCAATATTGGAATCAATAGTCGTGATTTTTGTGTAAGCTTCTTTATTATTTTTGATATCTTCCTCCACCAAACTTTTTAAATCATAACCCGCATGTTTTAAAGCTCTCCAAACAACATCTGTACAAACGCCAATGCCCTCAGGAGGGTATCCTCCTTCATAATAAGCACTTTTATACTTTGGTCTTTTTTTTCCTTCTAAAATTGCACCATTTACAATATCCGTATAATCATCAATACCATTGCTGTTATAATCGACTTCACTATAGACGGTCTCTATTTGAAAATCTCCATTTGTATACGTTTTCTCTTTAATGATACCCATATACTTAAGAGAAAAATAACCTATACATAAAATTGTCCAACCTAGAAAGAAAAGCAAGACTTTTTTATACATTAAATATTTTCCTCACGAATGGCTTCCAAAATATTGTCATGTCTAATTTTACTGGTTGCATATAGCATCGTCAAAAGCACAATAATAAAGACAGCAAAAATAGTTATCAAAATGGGCACTACAGGAATAACAAAGGTCTCACCCGCAACACTGCTCATGGCATTTGTAATCAAATAGACAACACCTAAAGAAAGTGGTATTCCAATGACTAACGATTTTATACCAAAGAAAATACTTTCAAAAATAATCATGCGATTAAACCCACCTGGTGTAAGTCCCATACTTCTAAGCATTGCAAATTCTTTTTTTCTCAAACTAATACTTGTATTGAGTGTATTAAATACGCTTGTTACACCAATTAAAGTTACAAGAGCAATAAATCCATAGAATAGAATTTTAACAACAAGAACAAGATTCATGGTTTGCTTCATTTCTTTTAAAACATTTTCATAATAATATTCATGATTGATGTCATTGTCTACCAAATTGGTCATGACTTCATCAATAGAGTCATAGCCATTGACCTTTAAATAAACGTGGAAATAATCACTTGTTTTGAAATTTTTATTCACTCCCCACATTCCTTTTTGCGTAGGATATAAGGAATTATAAATTTCATCGTATAATTTTTGGTTAACGTATACTACATACCCAGTTGCATCACTCGTTCCAAGTGGTAACTTTTCAATCATTTGGATATTATCTATTTTTGTCTTACCACAAATTACTTTACTATAATCGTAATCATTCGCATTGTCACTATCATTGATAGAGGCAGATACATCACATAAAGGAATAGACGAAACTTTATCTTTAAATATTTTACCACTTACCTTACTCCGAGAACCTTTTTCGTATTTAATCCCTTCAAAATAGTTTTGAAGAAGAGGAGCGTCTTCTTTGATATGGTTTGCTCTCTTCAAATTCTGATACGTTTCTTCTTCCAATAAAGTAACGTTAACAGATGGATGTTTTTGTAAAAATTGACTAAAGTTTTCTTCTTCCTCTCCCATAGTATATTCACTTGTTCGATAATCCAGAAACTCTTTGGTATAGTTTTCTGATCTATCTGTATAGTATAAATTGCCATAGTAATAAATACTTGCTTCTTTTACTTCCTCTAATTTTAAAATGTTTTCTAGTTCCCCTACTGCCTTTTCATAGCCCCCCTTATTATTTTCACTTTCTGAATAAGAAATAGAAATATCATAGTTCATTCCTGTAACAAAGGAATCAATATTAATGATTTTGTCTAAAAGAGAAGAAAAAGAAATAAATAAGACAATACTTACTACTAAGGAAATAATCGTAATTCGATATTTTCGCTTATTTCTTTTGATATTTTTTAAGGCAATCTCTCCCTCCATGTGAAACAATTTTCGAACCCATTTTCTTGTTTTAATCTTTTTCTTATTTACCTTAATATCATCATTGCCTCGAATCGCAACAATCGGTGAGACACGACTCGCACGCAATGCAGGTAAATAAGCAGAGATAAGTACAGTTAAAATCATAAAGATAATGGGAAGAAGCAAAAATATAGGGTATACACTAAGAGTTAAATTGGTTGTAAAAATATCTCCAATTAAGTGGTTAATCAAATATAAAACCACACCAATTCCTACAAAACTAGCTATAATTCCAAGAACAATGCCGATGGTTCCAACGATAAAGGATTCATAAAATACAGTCTACTTGAGTTGTACTTTGGTAGCACCAATACTTGCAAATAGTCCAAATTGTTTCTTTCTTTCCATAACGGAAATAGCAAAACTATTATAAATTACAATGATACAACCTATCGAAATCAGTCCTAAAATAATGCTCATCACTTTCGCCATCGTTCCCATAACATTGCTGTATTTACTCACCCCGTAAAGGCTGAGTAAGGAATCATTGTAACTGAATTTGAGTGAATCGTCCTCATTTTTGAGTTCTTTCTCGATTTTAAAAATATCTTTTGGCTTTTTTGTTTTTAAGTAAAGAGAAGTAGAGCCTGTTTCCTTATCTATTTTAAAAGCATAACCTTGGTCATACCATTTTTCATAAGTAAGTTGATCTTTCTTTAAAATGCCCACGACTTTGTAACTGACCTTCTCCCTCTCTATAAAATGAACATCATAAGGAATATAGCCATTATCTTCAAAAGTCTCTTCCTCTAAAGTGAGACCTCCTAGGTTAAGAGAAATGGTATCCCCTACTTTGACTTTTAAGGCACGTGCACTATTTTGTGTCAATACGATTTCGCCTTCTTGGGTAGGAAAAGAACCTTCTTCCAAAAGAAGTGTTTGAAAATAGTTCTCCGTGACACCCATCATTTTTGCATAGACTCCATACGTATCATCACTCGTCTCACGAAGAGGGAAGTAAGATGCAATTTTTTTAGTATAGTAATTGGAAATTTTTGCATTGCTTTTAATTTTTTCTACATCTTCCATTTTAAAGTTTTCTACTTTCAAGAAATAATCTCCTGAATAAGAAATGGTATCTTGAATGGAATATTCTCTAAAAGAAGAGATAAGCAATCCAATGCCACACATTAAGGCCGTAGATAATAAGATACCAATAATGGTCACGACCGTTCTTTTTTTATTCATAAGCAAGTGCTTATTTGTTAGTTTATTTAAGATTTTCACTTTATCACCTTACTATCACTCATGATTTTTCCATCTTCCAAGACAATAATTCTAGAAGCATGGTTGGCAAGCGACATATCGTGGGTAATCATAATAATTGTTTGGTTGTATTTTTGATTGCTCTCTTTTAATAGTGCAATGATTTCTTTAGATGCTTTGCTATCTAAGTTTCCTGTTGGTTCATCGGCAAGTAAAATAGCTGGTCGATTCATCAAAGCTCTACCAATCGAAACACGTTGCTGTTGTCCACCAGATAGTTCGTTAGGTAAATGAAGTACTCTTTTTTCCAAACCTAATGTATGAATTAATTCTTCTAAGTAATCCTCCTCTACTTTTCGATTATCTAAAAGAATAGGTAAACTCATATTTTCGCGTACATTTAAAATGGGAATAAGATTATAAAATTGATAAATGAGTCCTACTTTTCTTCTCCTAAATTTAGCCAGTTCTGTTTCATTTTGTTTAAATACATCAATTCCATCAACAAACACTTTTCCCTCTGTTGGTCGGTCTACTGCTCCTAAAATGTGCATCAATGTTGATTTTCCACTTCCACTTGCTCCTACAATAGCAACAAATTCACCTTTTTCTACAGAAAAAGAGACTTGATTTAACGCTTTGACTAACGTTTCCCCTTTTCCATAACTTTTTGATAAGTTTTCTACTTTTAATATTTCCATGTCTACCTCCTTGATAATTGTGCTATCTCAAATAGTACAATTTGATTATAGCAACATCCTATCTCATTGTCAATATATTTTTTATTATGCGAAATATGATAAAAACTTTTTATAGCATAAATTCCATCATTTTATATAAAATAAAAAAAGAAAGCAATATTCTTTTTAAAAAAAATGGTCTGATTTGGATGCCACCTTACAAGCACAATAGATAAATAATAGAATAAAAAGGATACTTAAAACAATAAAGACCTTCATACAACCACCTTCTATTATAGTATATGTTGTACTTTATTAGATATAATTTCCAAATGATACCAATTTACAAGGGAATATACTCCTTTATTTTTTGAGGAGAATCTAATGGAATTACTGTTTCTTTTCCTAATTTCATATTTTTTAAATAGAACATTTTTCTCTCTAGCTCTTCTTCTCCTAATATAATTACATAAGGAATATTTTCTCTATTAGCATAATTTAGACTTTTCTTTAGTTTTCGATAAGACATTTCTATTTCGATTTTATACCCTAAATCTCTTAAATAATTTGCTAATTTTAAACTTTCAACATTTGTTCCCATCGGAATTATATAAATATCTATATTAGATTCATTCTCAAAAATTTCTCTATCTTTTAGTAATTCATAAATTGATGATAAGCCGAAACTTATTCCTACTGTTGGATATTCATTACCATCACCAATAAAATTGGTAATCATTTTATCGTATCTTCCTCCTGCACCTATACTACAAGTTATTTTTTCATTTTTTTCATATACTTCAAACACATTACCCGTGTAGTAATTTTGTCCTCTTGCTAATGATGAAGCGAATACGCATAAATCATTAATATTTAGTGCTTCTAAATAACTTGTTAATTGATTTAATTCATCTAATCCCATGATAATTTTCTCATTTTTAGTAGTTTTAAACTTATTATTTAATTCACATAAGGATAAGCTAAAATACTCTAAAAGTAAGTCGATTTGTTTTATTCTTAATCCAATATTAAGTAAATTATTTTTAAATTCATCATTACTTATTTTTTCCAATTTATCAATATTGGTAGTAACTAGTGAAATCAGATTTTTATCGACACCACATTCTAGAATCAAACCATTCATCAAATTTCTACTATTATATTTGATAATGATATCAATGTCTAATTCTTTAAATGCTCTAGTAAATAAGGTCATCAATTCAGCTTCTATCATTTGCCCAGATAAGCCTACAACATCAACATCACATTGTGTAAATTCTCTATCTCTTCCTGGTTTTACAGGTCCATCTCTAAAAGCTTTTGCAATTTCATATCGTTTAAATGGTATAGTTATTTTATTCTTATTTAATGCAATAAACTTTGCAAAAGGAACAGTTAAATCGTATCTCAATCCTAGCTGTCTTTCCCCTTGATCACTTAATTTATAAATTTCATTTAATATATCATTCTCTTCATCATACTTATCACTTAAAATGTCATAGTAACATAGTAATGGAGTTTCAATGGGATTATATCCACATTCTTCAAATATTTTTCTTAATGTATCATTTATATAATTTCTGATTCTTTGTTCTTTAGGTAAAAAATCATAGCCACCTTTTACATTTTGAATTTTCATATTATTTCCTCATTTCTATTTTTATTTCTATATTATTGCTTTCTATATTCAAGTTACAATATGCACCTATCGGAATTGTAAACATTGAATTTGTATGCCCAAAATCTGCTCCACATATTATTGGAACATCTTTTAACTTTTTCTTATTTTTAATAATAGTTTTTAATTTATCAATAGTCATATTACTACTAACTTGAAATCTGCCAAAAACAATTCCTTTTATATTACAATTAGGTAATTGCAATAGTGATTCTAGATTTCTATCAAATTCTAATAAAAATACATCACTTTTAAAATCATCAGCATCGTCTTCAAGAAACAATATACTGTTATTTAAATTAGGCATATATTCTGTACCCTGTAATAAATTAATTGTACATAAATTCCCACCAATAATTTTTCCAAAAGCTTTTCCACTTTGAATCACTGACATACCACCATTTTTTAATACAACTTTTTCTATTTTGTCATTTACTTTTTTATAATCATTTAAAGGTATTCTTCCTTCTGAACCTG
>CAMXQX010000012.1 GCA_947246355.1 uncultured Bacillota bacterium
TATTTTATCATATCGGAAGTTTTTTCTTTTTACACAACTTTTTCTATACTCTCCTTTTATTATATATTGTTCTATATACCTTTTATCTCTTTTTAATAATTCTTTTGGTAACACAGATTCTATCTTTTCTTTATTGAAGGATATTCTATCATTTTGATTACCTTTTTTCTCATCAAGTATTTTTTCAATTACATCAAAGGTTAATTCATGCTTCTCACTTAGCTTTCTAATCTTTATTGCTTGAGCATAGCTTGGGGTAATCTCTTCATAATTTATTGTAAAATAAACTAACTTTTGTTCTTCTTTCGTTAAATAAGATAATTCAACAGCCGTAGTGACTCCTAAAGTTACTATACTTCTTTTATCATATATAACTGTATCATCTACTATTTTCAATAATTCTGGTATTAAATGAGTCAATCTGATATATCTTCTAACTTGTTCTCTTGATTCTCCACCTACTTTAGCAATTACTTCAACAGATGTTAACTTCTGCACAGGTTGTGTAGAAGTGTCTTTTTTTTACCTTGGTGCTTAATTGCCTCTAATTTCATTTTATACGCAAAAGCTTTTTCTGATGGTAATATTTTATTTCTATATATATTAGAATCAACCATATAAATGACTGCTTCATTATCATTTAATTCTTCTATATAACAATCGGCTTCCGTTATACCATTTAATTCTAAAGCCAGTTTTCTTCTATGACCAGATATCATTTCAAATCTTCCATTTTCTTTTTTTCTAACTACTAATGGATTTAATAACCCATTTTCTTTGATACTATTTCTTAATTCCTTTAATGATTCATTATTTTCTACCTTAAAAGGATGATCTTTAAAAGAATCTATCTTTCTTAAATCTATCTTAATTATTTCTTTCATATTCTTCTCCTTCTTTCACTATATAATTCAATTTCCATTCAAGATATTTTTCATAAGTTATTTCATGTGTTTTTCTTAAATTTCTCATATAATTCCATTCTTCCATAAACTTTAGAATTAAATTATCTCTATCATTTCGGAAGTATTCTGAAATAGCGAAATCAATATTTATTTTTGGGTATAACTCTTCTAACCATAATAAAGAGTAAATAATATCTTCGTTATTATTAAAGTTGTATTCTTTAATACAATTAACATTTACATTTAAAATGTTGGCTATTTCTAATAGTCTATCTTCTTTTGGGTTTCTATCACCTCTTTCATATCTTGCCATAGTTCTTCTTTTACTTTCACCAGTTAAGCCTAGTTTGTCTGACACTTCATCTTGTGTAAGTCCTTTAAACTTCCTTGCAAAGGCAATTCTTGCTCCTTGTGATAAATTTTCTAATTCAAAAAATTTCATTTACATTCTCCTTTTCTTTTTAATAAAAATGGCTAAGACATAATTATCTTAGCTTAATTCACAACAATTTTAAATTTTTTATTCAAATATTATATTTATCGCATTTTTTTGTCTCCTTTTTTATGTCGCAGAAATCATTATTTTCCAACAAAAAAGGCCAAGATTTTGAAATCTTAGCCTAAATTAGATATAAATATCTAATTTTTATATTTTTTAATTTATAATTTAAATCACTTTTTAAATGTAAATTAATCTAATTATTTCCAGTAATTATAAGGGCTAATACTGGTCGCTGTTACGGACTATTTGTTCTCCTTTTCACGTATAGCAGCTTGGGCTGCTGCAAGTCTTGCAATTGGAACTCTAAATGGAGAACAAGAAACATACGTAAGTCCAAGTGCATGACAAAATTCAACACTTGATGGATCTCCGCCATGTTCTCCACATATTCCAAGTTTGATATTTGGTCTTGTTTCTTTTCCTAATTTTACCGCTGTTTTCATTAACGTTCCAACACCGACTGTATCAATCTTAGCAAATGGATCCTGTTCAAAAATCTTCGTTTCATAATAAGAATTCAAGAATTTACCTGCATCATCTCTTGAAAAACCGAAAGTATATTGCGTTAAGTCATTGGTTCCGAAGGAGAAAAATTCTGCTTCTTTGGCAATTTCATCCGCTGTAATAGCTGCCCTTGGAATTTCAATCATCGTACCAATATGATACTCTATATTCGAATTTTTCTCTTTCTTTACTTGTTCCGCTGTTTCCACAACAATATTCTTTACATATTTTAACTCTTTAATCTCTCCAACTAAAGGTATCATAATTTCAGGAATGATTGTAATTCCTTCTTCCTCTTCTACCTCAATAGCCGCCTCCATTAAAGCACGCGTTTGCATTTTAGCAATTTCTGGATAAGTAACAGCAAGTCGACATCCACGATGCCCCATCATTGGATTAAATTCATGAAGCTCATTGCATTTTACCTTCACATGCTCAACCGTTACACCCATTGCTTCTGCCAATTGTTGCATGTCTACATCGGTTTTAGGAATAAATTCATGAAGTGGCGGGTCAAGATAGCGTACTGTCATAGGAAGACCTTTTAATTCTTTATACATGGCTTTAAAATCGCCTTTTTGATAAGGAATTAATAAATTCAAATATTTTTCTCTATCTTCTACGGTTTCAGAAAGAATCATTCTTCTTAAATTAAATATGCGCTCTTCATCAAAAAACATATGCTCTGTTCGGCAAAGTCCAACACCTTCGGCACCCAATTCAATCGCTTTAGCAGTATCTTTCGGTGTATCCGCATTGGTTCTAACTCCTAATTTTCTATATTTATCGGCCCATGACATCACACGTCCAAACTCACCAGCAATCGTAGCGTCTACCGTTGGGATAATACCATCATAAATATTTCCCGTTGTCCCATCAAGCGAAATAACATCTCCTTCATGATACGTTTTTCCAGATAAAGTAAATTGTTTATTTGCCTCATCCATAATGATTTCTCCACATCCAGAAACACAACATTCTCCCATACCACGTGCTACTACGGCGGCATGAGAAGTCATTCCTCCTCGAACTGTTAAAATTCCTTGCGCTGCTTTCATACCCGTAATATCTTCTGGGCTTGTTTCAAGTCTTACTAAAATTACTTTCTCTTTGTTATCTGCCCACAGTACTGCGTCTTCTGCTGTAAATACAACTCGACCACAAGCAGCTCCTGGAGACGCTCCAAGTCCCTTACCAATAGGAGTCGCACTTTTTAAGGCTTTCGCATCAAACTGTGGATGCAATAGTGTATCTAAATTTCTAGGATCAATCATAAGAACCGCTTCTTCTTCGCTACGCATACCCTCATCCACTAAATCACAGGCAATTTTAAGTGCTGCCTTTGCTGTACGTTTTCCATTTCTCGTTTGTAGCATATACAGTTTTCCATGTTCTACAGTAAACTCCATATCTTGCATATCTCGATAATGCTTTTCTAATGTTTCGCAAACCTCCTTGAACTGTGCAAAAGCCTCTGGAAATTTGGTCTCCATTTCGGCAATTTTCATTGGAGTGCGGACCCCCGCAACGACATCTTCCCCTTGTGCATTGGTTAAAAATTCACCAAATAAACCTTTTTCTCCTGTTGCTGGGTCACGAGTAAAAGCTACACCTGTTCCACAATCGTCTCCCATATTTCCAAAGGCCATAGATTGTACATTGACAGCAGTTCCCCATGAATAAGGAATATCATTGTCTCTTCTATAAACATTGGCTCTTGGATTATCCCAGGAACGGAATACAGCTTTGATGGCTCCCATCAATTGCTCTTTTGGATCATCTGGGAAATCTTCGCCAATTTTAGCTTTGTATTCTTCTTTAAACTGTCTAGCAAGTTCCTTTAAATCTTCAGCAGTTAATTCAACATCCAGCGTTACACCTTTTTCTTTTTTCATCTTGTCAATGAGTTCTTCAAAATATTTCTTTCCAACTTCCATAACAACATCAGAATACATTTGAATAAACCTGCGATAACAATCCCATGCCCATCTTGGATTATTCGATTTCTCAGCTAACACATGAACAACATCTTCATTTAAACCAAGATTAAGAATCGTATCCATCATTCCTGGCATACTTGCCCTAGCACCACTTCGAACAGAAACAAGCAAAGGATTCTCTTTATCTCCAAATTTTTTTCCCGTAATTCTTTCCATTTTTTCAATATGCTCATTGATTTGCGATTCGATTTCTGCATTGATCTCTCTTCCATCTTCATAGTACTGTGTACAAGCTTCGGTTGTAATCGTAAAACCTTGAGGAACAGGAAGTCCTATATTGGTCATTTCTGCTAAATTGGCACCCTTACCACCAAGAAGGTTTCGCATATCTGCATTTCCTTCTGTAAATAAATATACATATTTTGTCATCTCTATCCTCCTTTTATAGACTCATTATAACAAACACATTTCTTTTATTCAATTCTTTCTTTTTAAAAAGATAAAAGTTGACATTTCTTGCCAACTTCTCTAATTTATTTTCTTTTATACGCTCGAGGATGAGCATGTAAATAAACATTTCTTAATCTTTCATTGGAAACATGTGTATAAATTTGGGTAGTCGATAAATCAGCATGTCCTAAAAGTTCTTGCACTGTTTTCAAGTCGGCTCCATTATTTAACATATGCGTGGCAAAAGAATGCCTTAATGTATGAGGACTCATATGAAAATCTGAAGAACATCTCTTCAATAATTCATCTAAAATCGTTCTGACTCTTCTATCATGCAATTGTCCTCCAGAATCGTTTAAAAATAAGTAGGGACTATCTGATTTTTCAAAAAAAGGCCTAGCCTCTTTGAAATACAGTTTTAAAAGTTCTTCTAAGTTTTTACCAAAGTAGACATATCTTTCTTTTTCTCCCTTCCCAAGAATAAGAACACTTTTTTCAGAAAACGAAATATCTTTGATTTTTACATTACAAAGTTCACTAACACGTACTCCTGTCGAATACAAAAACTCCAAAATTAATGCTTCTCTAATTCCCTTGGGATCATCCAATTGAGGCATAGAAAGTAATTTTTCTACTTCCTTCTCATATAAAAATTTTGGCAATCTTTTATCCAGCTTAGGATTACTAATAAAAACCATAGGATTTTTCATAACGACTTTTTCTTTGACCAAATACTTATAAAAGCTCCGAAGAGAGCTAATATGTCTTGAAACCGTTGTCTTTGCGAATTTCTTTTCTTCTAAAAAGCGTAAATAGTTGCGAATGATTTTATAATCCACTTTTTCTAAAGAGTTTATTCCTTCCTTTTTAAGAAAGATAAAAAAAGTTTCCAAATCGTTTCTATAATTTAAAATTGTATGGTTAGAATACCCTTTTTGATTTTCTAAATAGGATAAAAATGTTTGTTCTTGCTTTTCAAAAACACTATTTTTGAACATGGATATTTTTTCTTTCTAGTTCCTTTTGGGAAGGAAGTTCCCCATTATACATGGCATTTAACTCCTCTAACGTTAAAAAGGATTCTTCCTCTTTTATTGTTCCTTCTACAGGAGATTCTTCTATTTTAGAGACCTTCTTGTTTGTGCTTGAAAAAATCGGTTCTTTCTTTCTCAAATACCGCAAAATGCTTCTTAAGTTATCATATCGATAAGGAGAATTTTCAATAGCTGCAGCCCATTCATCCAATGTTCTTTTATAATTACTTCCAATTCTAGTTGCTTTTGCAAAACGAACCTCACGAGCAATATGTTCGGAGAACAAACGATGGTAATTTGGTTTTTTTGATGCGATGTCATCCTGTTGTACTAGATTTTTCATATCCTCTACAATCCTCTTTATATTAGACAGTACTTGATCCAATTCTTTTTGTGTCACCTTTTTTTCCTCTTGCAGTTCTTCCAATGCCTTTTTTAAGTTCTCTTCTAACTGTTGGTAAGCATATTTTGCTTTTTCTGCAGAAATCCTCTCATCTAGTTGTTGTAGCTCTTTTCTCTTTTTTCGAGCTTGACTTCGAAATTTATCTACATTACAATATAAGTTTCGAATATTTTTAAACGTCTTCGTAAATAGAAGAGGAAGGCGAAGATACTTTCCATTCGAGATTCTTCTAAAAGAACCATTAGGGCTATGTTCTAAAATCGTAAGTTGCCCACTATAGTTTGCATCATGAATCAATTTCCTAATTTGTGCCACATAATCTTTATGTGATAAAATGTAAGATTCAATCATTTCCTTGTTCTCTTTTCTTATTTGCCCTGCATCTTCATAATGATCCATAATATAGTCATCCAACTCTACTGCTTCCATTGTTTTTAATACCAAGGGAGCACAATTATTTCCAATGATATAACATAAGCTTCTTATACATCCGTTTTGGTTTCCTTCTTGTTTTTGCGTTTCTTTTCTATTCTCCATTTCATGTCTCATCATTATATTTTTATCGCTTAAACATTTAATATTAAAAGAAACTGCTCTTCTAAAAATGGAATAATTCCGTAAAAAATCATCAATCGTTTTGGGATTTCTTGGAGAGGATATATCATTTCCTAAAGAAAAATATTTTTCAAGTTGATTGGCGCGTGCCTGTGTATAAATATTATCTTCCTTGCTACTTAAATCGTGATATTCTTCAAGTAATGCACTAAATGCTGGATATTTCTTAAAATAATCATTTTGAATTAAATTCCATCCCTCATCACTCAAAGCATTCATTAAAAATAGATTAAAAAATTCATGAAATTCAGAGGAACTTACTGTTCGATTTTCTTCCCCTTTTTCAATGTAAATTTTATTTCCCCTTGCAATAGCAGCCTCACTCGCCTTAAAAATAATATCATTATATTTTGTGGTAAAAGGAAGTGGATAAATGACCCCATCTTGTCCAATAATTCGAAGTACTACATTCTTAGAACCAATCCATTGATTTTTAAATGCTTCCTCCAAATAACGCTCCATGCTTCCATAGCTAGCTAACATATAATCCAACACCGCTAAATCAATCGTATCACATATTTGTCCATTGACATCCTTTATCTTTAACTTCGCTTCGTCTCCATTTTCATAAATAACAAGTAAACTGACCTTTGTACTTTGCTCTTCCATCGAATCCCCTCCGCTAGTATTTCATTATTTATAGTATACTATAATTTAAAGAAATAATAAAGAAAAATGTTTTATAACGAAAAAGTGTAACTATTTTTCATAGTCACAACTCGTACATTTTATTTTATCCTTCTTTTCTGTAAGAAGTCCTCCACAATTAGGACATTTTTCTTTTAAAGGCATATCCCATGTAGCTGTTTTACATTTCGGATAATTATTGCATCCATAAAATATTTTCCCTTTTCGCGATTTTTTTTCAATAATTTTGCCACCACAGTTAGGACAATCACAAATTTCTTTTTCTTCTTTGGGTTCTGTTTTAATATATTTACAATTTGGATAATTGCTACAAGCAACAAAAGCTCCATAACGTCCTTTCCTTATCACCAATGCATTCCCACATTCTGGGCAGGTCTCCCCTGTTTCTTTTGCTGGTTCTTTCTCCATTTGATCAAAAGCTGTTTGTAAAGATGGCTCAAAGTCTTTATAAAATTGTTCTAAAACCTCGTACCATATGGTATGACCATCTGCAATTTTATCCAAATCGCTTTCCATATTGGATGTATATTTGACATTAATAATATGACTAAAATATTCTTGTAATTTATCCGTAATTTCGACTCCTGTATCTGTAGGAACAAATTTTTTATCTACAATGTTGACATAACCATGCAATTTTAATTTATTCATAATGGGTGCATACGTAGAAGGACGGCCAATTCCCTCTTCTTCCATTGCCTGCACCAATTTCGCTTCTGTATAACGAGCAGGTGGTTGCGTAAAATGCTGTTCTTTTACAATTTCCTCACTTGTAAGTATGGATTGCTCTTCTAATACAGGAAGGACTGTTTCTGTTGTCGACTCATAATCACTATATACTTTTAAGTATCCATCAAAAGTAATGATTTGTCCTGTTGCTTTAAATCCATAATCATTATTCATAAGCAAGGCCGTTGTTCCTTCTGTTTTAGCGGGAGCCATTAAACTGGCTAAAGCACGCATATAAATTAAACGATATAGTTTATATTCATCAGCTGTTAAATAGGGTTTCATACTAATAGGCGTTCTATGAATACTGGTTGGTCGTATGGCTTCATGGGCATCTTGTACATTCTCACTTGCCTTTGGTTTCTTTATAAATCCAACATAATTCTTCCCATACTCCTCTTCTATATATTGAAAAGTAGAAGTAATGAAATCGTGAGATAAACGTGTTGAATCGGTACGCATATACGAAATCAAACCGACTGTTTCATTTTCAAGTTCAATTCCCTCGTATAATTTTTGGGCAACCATCATCGTTTTTGTTGCATTCATATTTAAAATATTAGATGCCGCTTGTTGTAAAGTGGAAGTGGTAAAAGGTGGTTTTGTATTTTTTGTTTTGGCTTTTTTTTCAACTTTAGAAACCGTGAATTCTTTGCCTAAATTAGCTATAATTTTAGAGGTGTCTTCCTCTTTAGGAATAGCAATCTTTTTGCCCTTATAATTTTCAAGATTGGCTTTAAAATTTTCAAATAGAGCATCAATCGTCCAATATTCTTCTGCCTGGAATGCTTCTATTTCTCTTTCTCGATCTACAATTAATTTTAAAGCAACACTTTGGACCCTACCTGCTGCTTTTCCACTTGTTTTGTATTGCATCAATTTTGATAAACGAAATCCAATAATACGGTCTAGTATTCTTCTAGTTTCCTGTGAATTCACTAAATCCTTATCTATCTTTCTTGCATGATGCAAAGACTCTTTGACTGCTCCTTCCGTAATTTCATTAAAAACGATGCGATTATACTCTTCCTCATTTAATCCCAAAGCATCATACAAATGCCATGAAATGGCCTCCCCTTCTCGGTCAGGGTCGGTTGCTAGATAAACAAAATCAGAGTTTTTCGCCTCTTTTTTTAAATCATCAATCACTTTCTTTTTTCCTTTAATGGTTGTATAGTTAGGTTTAAAATGATCTTCAATATCAACACCAAGTCCGAATTTCCCTGATGTCGCTAAGTCACGAATGTGTCCTTTCGAAGATACGACTTTAAAGTCACTTCCTAAATATTTCCCAATCGACTTTGTTTTAGCGGGCGACTCCACGATTACTAAATTTTTTGCCATAATTCACTTCCTTTTTATCAACTACATTTATACACTAATTAAATCACATTGTCAATCATTAAAATTTACCACACCGACTCCCCCAAGTATCGATCACTTTTCCATTTTTTATGATTTTTAAAAGTTCACAATGGTTAGAACACCCTGTACACTCATAGCCCTTTGTTTCAAAAGAAACATCCTTTATATCCCAAGAATACTCCTTTTTATTCGCAGTTTCAGAAGCAAGAATCGCTACTCCTTTCGCACCCATTAAATGACCATCTGGATCAACCAAAACTTCCTGTTTTAAAAGCTCTTCAAAGTATTTTACTACACCTTTATTTTTACTGACACCGCCTTGAAAAACGATAGGACCCTCTATCTTTTTCCCTTTCGCTACATTATTCAAATAGTTTAAAACAATACTTTTGCACAACCCGGCAATGATATCTTCTTTTAAGTAGCCTGCTTGTGCTTTGTGAATCAAATCAGATTCTGCAAAAACAGTGCATCTAGCCGCTATTTTTACAGGATTTTCACTTCGTAAAGCTATGTCTCCAAAATCTTCAATTTCAACACCAAGTCTTTTGGCTTGACTTGATAAGAAAGCTCCCGTTCCTGCTGCACAAAGTGTGTTCATCGAATAGTCGACAATAATCCCATTCTGCAAAAAAATAATTTTTGAATCTTGTCCTCCAATCTCTAAAATAGTTTTTACATCTGGATGGGTGGCCAATGTTCCAACAGCATGGGCAGTAATCTCATTTTTCACAACGGTAGCTTCCAACATAAGACCTATTAACTTTCGAGCACTTCCTGTTGTTCCGATTCCTTTTAAAACATAACTAGCATCCAGTTGCTTCCTTAAATGCATGAGTACTCTTTTTACAGCACTCGTTGGACTTCCTTCTGTCCAAATATAGCAACTCGCAATAACCTTTTTATTTTTGTCAATTACAACACCTTTTGTAGAAATAGAACCAATGTCAATTCCTAAATAACATTCATTCATTTTTTTTCCTCATTTCTATCATATCATAGAAAGCTTCTAGTCTCGTTTCCATACCAACTTTGCTTGTATTTGCATCAAAAGAAAAAAATAAAAGAGGAATCTCATAATCGTTTGCAACTCTTCTTAATATAGGCATCACCCCAATTTCTGGCGTACAAAAGGAAGACTTAATATGAATGACTCCATCGTATTTTTTTTCTCCTAAATATACCATCCTTCCTACATTATCAAGGGCATCGGCGCCTAATCGGTTTTTAGAATATTTTTTTACTCTTTTTAAATACTTTTTCACTCTTTTTTTCTTTTGAAAAAGTAAGTATGTGGCATTTGTAAAACGCGTAACTTCTATTTTAAATTGACTAAGCATCATTTCCAAATCGTAATTGGCAAAGGGTTCCATAATGGTATAAAGTTCCCCAATCACCCCTACCTTCAAGCATTTTCCTTTCTGAATCCTTATATTTTTAAATTTCTTTCTGTATTGTAAATAGGTAAAAAATAAGGAAAAATACCCTTTTGTTTTCTCAAAAGAAGAAAGCATTTGTTTTTTTAAGCGAATATGCTCTCCTTTATTTTTCTCAAAGCCAATATTCTTACGAATCATGATATCTATTTTATCCATGTATCGAATCATTTTCATTGTAATAAAAAGGTGATAACCGCTTTTTAAAATAGAAAATTTGGTATCGATTTGTTTAAAATCATGTATAATTTTTTTTACATCCGTTTTTCCTGCTGTAACTAAATTGATAAAATCAAAAGTATACCCTTCTTCTTTTAAAATTTCCTTTTGAAGAGCATAGTAGTATCCATATCTACAACCTCCACCCATTTGAAGCAAAACGTTAGCACCCTTTTCTAAGCTTTCCAAAAGTGTACCTAATGTATATTTAAAGGGCATGCATACAAAAGAAGGACTATATTTATTTCCCAGTTCTATTGTCCGATCAGAGATCTTTGGTGGCTTTTGGACCTTGCAATGTAAAATATGAGTAAGTAAATAATAGATAGGTACATTATAATCCCCCATTTGAGGGTAAGAAACTATTTTTTTAATATGCAGCACCTCTCTTCAAAATGTCAATAAAGCTTTCAAGTCTTGTTTCTAATCCAACACTACTATCAAGCTCATCCATTACCAAATCGATATAAGGCTTTTTTAAATAATGAAAAGCGAGTTCATTGACAAGACTATCAATGCCACAAGGAAATGCAGTTAAAAATATAATGCCATCCACTTTCTCTTCACAAAGCACAATGGAACCCATCAAATTTTTACTATACTTAAAATACAGATTTTCTTGCATTTTACTTCCTAATTCTTCCATCATGTTTTCATGAAATAAGTCTGCATAAATAATTTCTATACCATTTTTCTCTAAAAAAACGATAATTGGTTTTCCTATAAAATTATCATATATATTGTAAGGATGCCCTACAAGTAAAATTTTTAATCTCTTTGATTCTAATTTTTCTATATTTAAGCATATCTTTTTTTGTTTTTGATAATCTATACTAATTAAAGCATTATGATAGCTACGTATGCTCGTTTCTCCATCCACACCTAATTCTTTTCCCAGTTTCTTAAATGCCTCTTCTTCTGTCTGTCCCTTTAAATAATCTATATCATACGTTATAAATTTCGCATCAAATATATTCTGTGCAATATCATATACAGCTAAAAAATTGGTACAGGTTTGATTCATACGCCCAAAATTATCAATTCTAGGAATTAAAATGACATCACATTTTCCAACCAAAGAGGCAATATGTCCTAAATAGATTTTCATAGATAGGCACATCTCATCCGTCGCGTAATGTCTACCCAAATCAATAATATATTGATTTGTTTCTTCTGATACTATATATGGAATATGGAGTATATCTAAAAATTTTAACCATAACTCACCATAGTAATAGTAAAACAAACCTCGCGGTATTCCAACTGTCATATTCTTCACCTTTTAAAGTCTATGTAATTTTCAATTCTTATATGAATAAATAGAACAATATAAAACAAAATAAAATAGGAAAATGAAAAAATCTTTTCCTAGAAAGGGCTTTAAATTTTATGGAAAAGCAGGAAATTAACTGTAATGTTCATGATTGCAGGCACTGTGATTGTGATAAAGACAAATGCGATTTAAAAGAAATTAAAGTATGCAACTGCGAAGGATGTGGATGTAAAGAAAATACAATTTGTGATAGTTATGAAAAAAGATAATCATTGTGATTATCTTTTTTCTAATTATTAAATTTATCGATATTTACCGTAAAATCACCCACTAATTCATTAAATTTTAATAAATTGTTTGCTAGTTCATTTTTATCAGCTTCATATCGAATTCGATCCAATTCCAATTGCCTTTTTTCTTCTTCCAGTTCATCCCTTTGTTGTTTTAAAGAGTCAGTCAAGGTATCCAATTCTTTCCTTCGCTCTTCCAACTCTTGTTTCTGTTCTCTTCTAAGTTGCTTAATTCGCTCTAGTTCCTCACGCTTGAAGGCCTCAAAATTTGTTTTCTCTTCGGCATACTTACTTTGGGCTTCCTTTAATCTCGTAACTTGCTCTCCCAACTCGTTTTTCTTTTCTCTGAGTTTAGTAGTAACCGCCTCTTTATAAGCATTAATTTTATCCACATTAATTTTGTTCTCTTTTTCATGCTCCTCTTTTGCACGTTCTAATTCTTTGAATTTCGCATCAATCTGCTCTTTCATTTCTACATTCTTCGCAAAAATATTCTTTGCTTCTTGAACGCTAGAAGAAGCTTTCTCAAACATACTATTGATGTCTTTAGAAGAGGACTTTGCTTCTACTTTTTTTTCTGTTTCCTCTTCCAAAGACACAACGCGCTGCTCAATAGGCTCTAAAGAAGACTCTTCACTCTCTAAATCTTTATCAATTTCATCTAAATCTTTAGTATCTAATTCATAAGCAGGAAAATCCAATTCTTCATTTTCTTGTTGATTCTCAATATCGCTCACTATAGAATATCCATCTGTAGTAAGAAGATCAAAGCCTTTTTCTGTTTCTTTATTCCCACTATTCTTCATATTTTTCTTCTCTTTTCCCAAATGAATCAGCTCTATTCCTTATCCCCAGGTAATTGTTGGAATCCAGAATTAAATTGTGAAACTAACTCTTTGAAACGAGTGCAACTTTGTGATAAGTTTTTACTCTCTAATTCTAGTTTCTTCTCTTCTAATTCTTTAAATTTCGCAAATTGTTCTTCCTGTTTCTTTAATTCTTCGCGTGCATTCTTTAATTTGTCTTCCTCTAATTTACGTTCATTTTCAAATTGTTCTCTTTCCGTTTCCAATGTCTGTCTATCCACAGTTAATTTTTCCTCGTGAATAGATTTCTCTTTCATAAATTGTTCTCTTTCTGTCTCTAATTTTAAACGCTCTGTTTTTTGCTTCTCTTCCGTAATTGCCTTTTCTTTCGTAAAAGCAGCCTTTTCTGTCTCTAATTTTTGTTTCTCCACTTTTAGTTTTTCTTCTTCTAATTCCTTATAAGAAGAAAACTGTTGCTTTTCATCTGCTAATTTTTCATTTCCTATTTTTAGAGTTTGTTCTTGAAGAGCCATTTCAGCACGTGTAGCTTCTACATCAGAATTAAATTGTGCTTCCTCATTGGCTATTCTAATTTTTTGCGTTCGTACATATTCTTTACATTGCTCTTTTTCTAATTCAATAGCTTCCTTTTGTGCTTCGACAAATTTTGAAAATTCATCCTTCTCTTTATCCAATTTTTCTTGACCTTCAATTAATTTTGCCTCATTTGTATTAACACTTTTTCTTTGTTCAATTAAATTCGAGATAAAATTATTAGCCCCATTTACATCACTTGATAAACTCGCAAAAACTGCATCAAAATTTGCTAAATCAACATCTTTCACCGTAGAAGATGCTTCTAATAGTTTTTCTTTTTCCTTATCGGTTAGTTGAAAACTTTTTAACTCTGGGACAGACTCTTCTACCTTCGGACTGCTTATGGTATCATAGGTAGGTGCATAGGAATCTAACATAGGATTAAATTCATTTTGTCCTTCCATTATTGTATCTCTATCAGCAACGGAATTTTGATCTAAAGTCTGTTCAAAAGTAGAATTATCTTCCCCACTTTCATTTGTAAAAAAATTAGGAACTTCTGAATCTTCTACACTTGCATCCATATTGGGATTGGTGGAATAAATCATTTCACTAACTGAACCGTTGTTATCTTCTTCCCCCTCATAAAAAAAATCATCAGCGTCATCCACTCTATCCATATTTTGGGGCATATTTTGAAGAACATCCATATTTTGAACTGTTTCGTTTACGTTTTCCATCATAAAAACATCTCCTCTTTATTCTTTTATCATAAATGCTTCTTTTGGACATTTATGCTTATTACAACTAGTATAACATAAAAAAATCAAAAAAAACACCATTTTTTAATTTTTTTCTTCTTTTTTTTCTTTTAAAAGCAATTTTGTAATTTTTCCTCTTGCTCTTTGAAGGGCATTATCAATTGCTTTTTCATCCTTTTCTAACAGTTTTGCTATTTCCTGATAAGAAAAGTCATTGTACTTAAGCTCAAAAACCTGGTATTCAAAATCTGTTAAACACTCTTTTAGATTTCGAAACAATTGTTGTTGGTAATCTGCATTCATCACTAATTTCTCAGGATTCATATTATCGCTTCTTATCTTATTTTCCAAAGAAATTTCAACTCCATCGCTCGTTTTTTGTTCTAAAGGTATTGATTCATTTAATATTTTATGCTTTTGTCTTTTAGAGCCAATCAGTGTCGATATCATTCTTCTTTGAATACAAGTTGTTGCATAAGTAAAAAAAGTAACATCCAACGACATATTGTAACCTTGTATCGCCTCTGTTAAGGCAATCATACCCTCTTGCTTAAAATCACTCGCCTCTAAACCAATATGTGGAGCGGAGGTATAAAAATGATTGGCTTGCTTTGTAATATAAGGTTCATATTTTTGATACATGATTTGAAAGGCATCTTCATTTTTCTCGGCAATAAAATCTAAAAGTTCACGATCATTATAATCCATGATTGCTCCTTCTATTACTTGCTTCAAATACAATAAGAGCGGTTGCAACAGAAGCATTTAAACTATTTGTCTTCCCCTTCATAGGAATACTTGCAATAAAATCACAAGATTTAGAAACAAGAGAACTCATCCCACTACCTTCATTTCCAATAACAATAGCAATATTTCCTGTATAATCAATTTGCCTATAATCAGTTCCTTTCATGTCTGTTCCCACAATCCAATATCCCTTCTTTTTTAATTCTTCTATGGTTTGTTTTATATTCGTTACAAGGGAAATTCTCATGTTGGCAAGAGCGCCTGTACTTACTTTCATCACCGTTGGATTTACCTCCACGCTTCTATCTTTAGGAATGATAATTCCATCGACTCCTGCTGCCTCACAAGTTCGAATAATCGCTCCAAAATTGTGGGGATCTTCCAAATGGTCTAAAATCACTAAGAAACAATCTTCTACTAACAATTCCTCGAAAGGGGTATAAACAAAGCTGGGTATGACAGCTACAATTCCTTGGTGTACTCCCTTTACCATTTTATTCATTTCCTCTTTTTTTATACGAACCATTGGAATTTTATTTTTTTCAATTAAATATAGAATTTCATCATCTTTAAAATTAGGCACTACATAAACTTTTTGAATGGTCTCCTTCTTTAACAAATAATCTTTCACTACATTTTTTCCATAAATGTTCATACCTTCACCTCATCATAAGCTGTCATTCCCCCAACCATATTATAAATATTCGTATAGCCATAGGATACTAATTTTTCACTAGCTGCTTTACTGCGACTTCCACTTTGGCAATAGACTAAAACTTTTCTTTCTTTATTAGGAATTAAATCTATGATATTTTCATCCAATTCATCAAGCGGTACATTAACGGCATCCTCAATATGTCCCCTGCCATATTCCAATCGACTTCTTACATCCAAAATAAAATATCCATTCAAATTCTCCTCCTTGAAAACTTGACCTGCTTCTATATTCTTATAGTTTGCATTTTTACTGTCTTCTTTGCCACATCCTACAACAAATAAAAAACCAACCAAAACTAAAATCAATTTTTTCATTTATTCACCTCGTATAATATAGTCCATAATTTCGTCTATTCTTTTTCTTTTGCCTTCTAGAAAAAGAGTTCCAATAAGCGCTTCTAATCCTGTTGCATTTTTATAGGTAAGAATGGAAGCATTTTTAGGCTTATGGTTTACTTTATGATTTCTCCCTCGATATACAATGCTTACTTCTTCTTCACTCAAAAAGTGGGTATCTAGCATTTTTTTTAAATAGTTCTCCTGCGCGTTTGCACTCACATATTGGACGGCTCGCTTTTGTAACTCTTTTACCTGCTCAAAACCACACGCTAATAAATAGGTTCTAATATAAAGTTCATAAACGCTATCTCCCAAATAAGCAAGCGCTAAACTATTTTTATTCATAGACATCACAGCATTATTTTATCATACTTTTTTCAATATGAAACATTTATTTTATGGGCACTCCTTTTATAAAATTTATATTCTGACTTCTTTATCTTGTAGAAAAAGATGTTTTATTTACATATTAAAAATATTTGTCTTCCGTTTTAGACAAATATTAAATTCTATCAAATGTGATATTTTTTATATTCCCATCCTTTACCTCTTTTAATAAAAGAGAGTATACCTTTTCATAGTCTACAACTCCACCTTTGGCAATACAACCCCTTTTTGTACCAATTTGCTCTAATACCATACAAATGTCTTCATTGAATTCTTCTATTCCATACCTTTCCTTTAAGATATTGGGGTAATATTTATTTAACGTTTGTAGCAAATAAACACAAACAGCATCAATGGGAAGGATTTCTTCTTTAATGGCTGTTAAGGTTGCTAGATTATAAGAAACGTCTTCTTCAAATTTAGGCCATAGAATACCTGGTGTATCTAAAAGTTCTAACTCTTGATTAATCCGAATCCAACTTACATTTTTAGTTACACCTGGTTTGTTCCCCGTAGTAGTTGCTTTTTTCCCAACCAATCTATTAATAAGAGTAGATTTTCCTACATTAGGAATCCCAACGACTAAGATACGTGCCCTCCTTTTACCCATATTTTTCTTTTCTCTTTTTTGATTTACCTCTTTCATCAATTCCCCAATGATTTGATAAAGTGGTTTAAGCGAGTCATTAAACAAATCTAAGGGAATTACTTTGTATCCTAAATTTTGATAATAATCTATCCATTTTTTTGTTTCCTTTTTATCACATAAATCGTATTTGGTCATAATTAAAATACGTGGCTTATTTTTCGTGAATTCTTCAATATCAATAATTTTAGATGATTTTGGAATGCGTGCATCAATCACTTCCAAAACAATATCTATTAAATTTAATGCTTCTATAATCTGTCGTTTGGTTTTAGCCATATGACCTGGATACCAGTTGATTGCCGTATTTTTCCCTTTATTGTCCATTTATATCACCTCTTCTTGCTATATGGATTTAAAGATAAATATTTTTCTTTAGTCAATATATAAGAATAACCTTCCGTTAACTCATCTAAAAAAGTATACTGAATCATTTTATTCTTTTCTTGCCTTTCAAAGCCTAATTTTTCCATAATTCTCCAAGATGAAGGATTACAGATCGCTGCTCCTGTCACAATTTGTTCAATTTCACACTCTAAAAACATAAAGTCTATCATTGCTCCTGCTGCCTCAGTTCCATAACCTTGTCCTTGAAAATTAGGATCAATAATCCATCCTACTCCACGTATATTTGGATTATCAATATTGTTATCTTCATCATGTGCTTCATGACAAGATATTCTTCCAATACACTCTCCAGTTTCTTTTAAAAATATACTCCACCTAAAAACAGTATTATCTTTTGCATGTTTCATGTCTTCTTCATAAAACGCTTTTTGTTCCTCCCAATTTTTTAATTTTTCTCTAAATTTTGGTGGAACCGTTAAAAAATACTTATTAACTTCGGGCAACATTAATATTTTCCATAATCTTTCTTGCTCATCCATAGTTTGAGCCTTTAATATTAGTCTATCTGTTTCTATTGTTTTACTTCCAATAAATTTCATATTTTGCCTCCCATGTTATTATCTATATAAAGTTTCCAAAACATTGGTTAGACAATCATCAGCTGTTTTATCTGTATCTGAAAATCTAATTCTAACTATTTTTCCTTTTACCTTAAATATATAAGGATTTTTTGCCTTCATAATAAAATCTAATATCCTTTCTTCACTTGGTTTTCTTCTATCTATTTTTATAGAAGTTATTTCATCTACATCCTCTAACTTTACATCATCAAGATTTACATTTCTACAACGTTCTAACTTTTCTCTTAATTCTTCAATACTATATTTATTCATAAAAATCACACTCTAATATGATTATATAGTTAATTATAATTATTGTTAAATGTGTCATTTTTTATAAATATTGAAATATTTAAATTAATATTATTACTAATCATTTTTATCTTCATTAGCTAACTGATATAATTCTTTTTCATCTCTAATTATTTTGATTAATTCCTCTTTTGTTGGCAGATAAGTTAAATATTTTGATGCATACACATTTTTAATATTATCACCTAAAGTCATCTCTACCACTGCATCATCTTTATCAGCACACAATAATATTCCTATTGGCTCATTTTCACCTTCAATCATTTGATTTTTTTTATAATAGTTTACATACATCTGCATTTGACCAATATCTTGATGAGTTAGTTTACCTATCTTTAAATCTATTATTACAAAGCACTTTGCTAACCTATTATAAAATATTAAATCAGGATAGTAATATTCAGAACCAACTTTAATCCTCTGTTGACTAGCAACAAAGGAAAATCCACGTCCAAGTTCAAGTAAAAACTCTGTTAAATGTGATAATAAAGCACTCTCTAAATCTGTTTCTAAATAATTTCTATTTTCCTTTAATCCTGCAAATTCAAATATATATGGCGTTTTTAATAGTTCTTCTGGTTGTTTTTCTATCAGTCCTTTTTTAGAATCCTCTATTATTAAATTTTTATCTGGTGATATTAAATATCTATCATATAATTTAGTATTGATTTGCCTACGAAGTTCTCTACAGCCCCAGTTAGATTTAATAGATTCAGCTTCATAAAAGTCTCTTTCTTCTTTTCTATCTATTTTAATTAATTCTTGAAAATGTGCCCAAGATAATTCGGTCGACACTGTCGACCATATTGGATACATCTCGTAAAATCTTCGCATTCTTCTTATACTGACAGGAGAAAAACCGCTTCCAAATTCATTAGTTAGTTTTACAGATAAAGCATCTATTATCTTTTTTCCATAACTTGCTTTAGTACTATTTTCAGATAACTCATAAGTTATTTTTCCAACATACCAATATACTTCCGTCATTGTACTATCAATATGTTTAAACATTTTTTCTCTAGCAACTATTATCTTATTTCGTATATCTTGATAAATGTTTTCTACATTTGTTAATTCGTTATTATTATTTATCAGCATTTTATTTTCCTTTTCCACTATTATCACCTTCCTTAACTATAATTCATATTCTTTTATTTCACAATTTTTAAGACCTCTATTTAAAAACTTGCCATCTTGTATTCCTTCAAAATATCCACTAAATGCTTTAGATACTCCACTATGTGCAACTATTAAAACACTTTCATAATCTTTAGTTTTCAATTCATCTAAGAAGTCATAAACCCTTTTAAAGAAGTCGCGAATATTCTCATTAATTCCATATTGAATATCACTATTGTAATTCCAGTATTCATCTCTATTAGTGACTTCAAGTGGCTGCCCACTTAAAGTTCCACAACTTCGTTCTCTTAATCTTTCATCTACAATTATACTACTATCATAATTGGTAAGAATGTATTCTGTATGTGTTGCTCTGAGTAATGGTGAAGAAATGACAATATCAAAATGAAGATTTTTAATTTTATTTTTCAATTCTTCTGCTTGCTTTATTCCTAATTCAGTTAGATCCTCATCGTCTGTATTATATTGGCCTAGTGCATTATGAGGAACTTGTCCATGCCTTACTATATATAATTTCATTTGTTCGCCCTCTTTTCATCTTATTTTTTTACTTTTAACCAAATGTGTAGAAACTTTTTTGAACAAGTGCTTATTTTATAAGAGTTTAAGCAAGGTTGTCTTTTTATCCCAATACCCCAGTTGATTGTCGTATTTTTCCGATTTTCGTTGTTCATTTATATCACTTCGCTTTCTATAATTCATACTTCTTTATTTCACCGTTTTTTTATCCTCTATTTAAAATCATTCCATCTTTTATACCCTCAAAATAAGCACTAAAAGCTTTGGAAACCCCGCTATATGCAACTATCGTTACATTTTTATAATCTTTCGTCTTCAATTCATCTAAAAAATTATATATTCTTTCAAAAAATACCTTGATATTTTCACTTGTTCCATATTGAATAGTGGTATTATAATTCCAATATTCATCTCTATTTGTTACCTCTAATGGTTTACCACTTAAATCACCACAATTTCGTTCTTTTATTCTATCATCATAAATTATCTCATTATTATTTATATTTATTATTTCTGCAGTATGCTTTACCCTATTAAGTGGTGAACATATAATTATATCAAAGTTGATATTTTTAATTTTCTCTTTCAATTCTTTTGCTTGCTCAATTCCCAATTCTATTAAATCTTCGTCATTTGTTAAACATCCAAGATTGCCATCAAAATTATTTATTTCACCTATCATATCTAATAACTTATTTTTATCTTCCTTTTTAAATTCTCTTACAATAATCATAAATAAAATTCAAGCTTTATTTTTCATTTCACTTATTATCATACCATAGATATGATTTTTTATAAAGAATCTCTTTCTTTTTTCCTCTACCTGTTTTATTTCTTTTTTTATTTACAAACGCCTATTTTTCAAAAACTTTTTTAACAATAGAGAAAGAGACTTTGTATAATGGTTTTCTATTACAAAGTTTGCTTCCTCTAATCGCCTTTTTCTATCCTTTTCCTAAATCTTTAGTAGGAATTTCACAGAAGGCCAAAAAAGAACATCTTTCACGAAATGTTCTCTTTTTTTAATCATTGTTCTTTCTCTTTATTACGAAATAACCACCTGCACCTATGAATAAAACAGATACTGCACCAATTACAAATAATATATAATTGGATTTCGACTCTTTCGAAACCTCTTGTTTTAAAGTATTACTGCTTTCTCCTTCATTAGAAACAGTGGATTTATAAGATACGATATATTTCCCTAATCCTTGATTTTCAAAAGTAACCTCATTGTCCTTATTCACTTTTGATTCTACTTTTACAACACTACCATCCTCTCTAACAACATAAATTGCATTAAAGGTTTTATTTGGATTTAATTTTATTGTTTGCTCAATCGTTTCATTGGATAAATTAAGCTTTTCCTTCTCTTTGGTTTCTAAAGAGACCTCGTAAATTTCACTTTCTTCACCATAACGATTTTTTTGTGCATCACTTAAATCAAGTTTTTTATATTCCAAAGTGACATCACCATAATTTAATAAAATAGTATTTGGAATTTTTATACTCATATTTCCGTTAGTAACGCTTTGATAAGTTTCCTCTATGTTATCTGTATTCGTAGTATCCTCAACGCTTGGATAATTTGGCTTGGCCGTAGTTCCAGTATTTGGTTTTGTAGAAGTATTTGGTTTTGTAGGGGGACTTGGTTGTTCCTCTGGCTTAACGCTTGGCTTTGTTGTCCCCTCGTCAGGCTTAGGTTGGTCAACAGGTTTTCTCTTTATCCAATCCACTTTAGCAGTTGCATAACCTTTATTTCCAGCCCTATCTACAAATTCAAAAGTAAATTCAGCATTTTCATAGAAAGTATATCTATCCTTGCCATTTCCTAAAATGGTAACCTCTTCACTTGGTTTTAACGTTGCTATAACGAATCCTTCTGTTGGAGATTGCGTACTATATTCAATGGTTGCTGTTGGGACTTCTTTATCAATCCAATCTACAGTAACCGTTTCACTTCCTTTGTTTCCTACCTTATCTATAAATTCAAAGGTAAATTTACCATTTTTTGTGAATGTATAGGTATCTTTTCCACTATTATTGGTAATCGTAACCTCTTCACTTGGTTTTAATGTTACGATTACGTCTTGA
This sequence comes from uncultured Bacillota bacterium, assembly GCA_947246355.1. Classification (GTDB taxonomy): domain Bacteria; phylum Bacillota_I; class Bacilli_A; order RF39; family UBA660; genus CATOJL01. Next base: position 22,287 of record CAMXQX010000012.1, read on the forward strand.
TTGGTCCACTCTTTTGTGCTAAATGCAAATTCGGCTGTTGGGTCTTCTTTGTCAATCCAATCTACGGTTACAGGGATTATGCCATCGTAGCCATTTTTATCTTTATATTGAAAATGAAAAGTTCCGTTTTCTGTAAATGTATATTCATTACTTGCGTTATTATTAAATATTCTATAACCTTCCTCAAGATTTAATATTACTTTAACATCTTGATTGGTTAATTTTGTTGTTGCATATTGAATCTCGTATTTTGGCATTTTTGTAATCCAATTTACCATTACCGTTGCAGTACCAGCATTTCCTGCTCTATCCACAAACTCAAAGGTAAATTCGCCATTTTTTGTAAATGTATAGGTATCTTTTCCACCATTATCGGTAATCGTAACCTCTTCACTTGGTTTTAACGTTGCAATAACTTCCCCTTCTGTGATATGAATTGTATTAAACGTAAATTCAGCTGTTGGAGATTCTATATCAATCCAATCTACGGTAATCGTTTTTGTACCGATATTTCCTAATGCATCTTGAAATCTTAATTCAACACTTTTATTTTCTAAGAAAGTAATTGTTTTACTTCCGTCTACTGGATTGGTTGCTAATTCAACATCATTCGATAAAATAGTTATATTATCTTTATCAAATGAAAGTGTGGCAACAACATTTTCATTTGTCAATTCAGTAGTGCTGAATTGAACGGATGCGGTTGGCGCTTTTTTATCAATCCAATCTACAGTTGCTGTTGTTGTTCCTTTTTTTCCATTCACATCAACAAATTCAAAGGTAAACGAACCATTTTCAGTAAACGTATGGGTTTTCTTACCATCATTATTAGTTACGGTAATTTTTCTATTTTCATTCACCAATTCCGCAACCACGTCTTTATTCGTTTTTTTAATAATATCATAGCTTACTTCCGCAAGAGGTACTTCACTGACTGTTGGATTTTCATATAAATTTAAAATTGCAACTGAAACGAAGGATGTTAAAGAACTTGCATTATTAATTGCAGTGAATCTAATTCTTACATATTTTGAAAGGTGTGGCTCATCAAAAGTAATCTTTTTAACACTGCTGTCATCTGCTAAACCGGTTGCTGTTGCAGCAGTTGTCCAGGTTACTCCATCCATACTTGTCTCTACCACTAAACTTCTAGCTTTTCCAGTTGGATATCCCCCATAGGATGTTTTAGCATTTGGGTAAGGAACATAATCTAACTCCGATACATACTTCGCCTCATCAAGTTCGAGAATGACAAAGGCGGGTATAAAACCTGCACCAAAGCCTAATTCTTTACTATACCATGCTGAATTAATATTACCATCTAACATGTTATTTACATTATTTTTCCCACCACTGGAAACGGAATGAACACTAATTTTGTCTCTAGAAATGAATCGATTTGTTGCAGAAGAGGCATTCATAGTGAATGTATAGTGTACTATATTGGACATTGTATTAACCCCTGTCGCACGCATTCGAATATATACTACCTTATCCCCACTAAATGTTGGATTCGTATCTGCGAAAGAATTCCATTCTCCATTAGGATCTAAGGTCCATTCCATCTTATCGTTCGTTCCAAAGATACGGTTCTCAAAATCATCAATAGAAACTGTGTTGCTTGGAAACACGCCCGTTTTAATATCAATTGTATAAATATTTGCATCCGTCATTGGTAATCCAGTGATATGAATTTTAATATCTTTATCCCCTGTAATACTTTCCAATTGTTCTTTGGTTAATTGTACTGCATGCTCGTAGCTAGGAAGCCAAGTAACACCCCCATCTAAACTATAAGTCCAGCTGACTTGGGCACTTTGCAGTTGTTTAGACAACACTATTTTCCCGGCATTGGCTCCATCGAAGGAGAATGTAGCAATTCTATTATCTACGACCCCTAAAAGAGCATTGGCAATCACAGGAACTTCTTTATGATAAATTGTGTTCTTACTTGTTGCTTTGGTCGCTTTATGTAACGTTTCATCTTGTAACATCATTAATTTACTACGATATCCCAAGGAAGTAATTTTAGAACCAATTCTTCTTGTTAAATCATACATTGGTAGAGGATGGTAAGTATAAACGTCTGCAATTTCTTCTGCTAATTGGATTAAATCTGCATCCGTTTTGGTACTATCACTGATATATAAATTAACCAATCCTATCCATGCATCTAAATTAATAATTTCTTCCCTCAAAGCATCTCTATAGATTTGTTCCAATTTTTTTGTATCATTTTTATAAACATCTTCTAATAATAAAATTAATTCTGCTTTTTCATATTTTTCATACTCATTTTGAGCCTCTTGGGAAAGCAATAAATAAGAACCCGATTGAATACCACCACTATTCGTAGCATACTTACTGCCCCAACCATTGATTGCACTCCCTCCTGTATTTGCCCATCCTGTTGTAACCGTACTATTGGCTAGTCGCCATGCAAATTTTCCACCACCTGCATTATATAGATAAACATAAGCAGCATGACCTGGTTGCCCCACTACACGTGCAGGATAGCCCCAAACACCATATAAATTGGCGGCTGTTTTAGATAAACCTCCACAAACGGCCCCCTCTTCAAAGACAATCCATAATTTTGACTTCCCTGCTTGGTAAGTTATATTGTATTTGGAAAGATTGTACTTTTGATCCCATTTAGCATAATTTTCTTGACTATAATATTGTGGTTTATAATAACCATAATTTAAAGTATAATTGATATATTTGTAAGGATTAAAACGTTCTGCTGTTGTTGAAAATTTCTTTGAATAATCATGTAACCACAATATTTCCTCATCATCAATATTGGTAATCATAACGCCACGCATTTCATCTATGGTATAGCTTTCAAACATAGCCGTATCCAACTGTCCACTACTATGCATTTGCTTATATATTTGATAACGTGTTACTGCATCCGACAATTGATTTCCACCAATCCATAATCCTACATTGGTAGAATGTGTCAAGGATAAGGATAACATCATTCTTAAGTATAAATCTTTGTACTTGGTTCCTAACGCAGTGACATTCTCATTGGCCAAATCTTCTTTATAGGTATGATATAAATCACTAAGCACTTGCAATGCTCTTTCATAAGTTCCATTAGGTTTCCCACCGATTGTCCATAGGCGAAGAGCTTCTTCATTATTTAAAAACCAATTTAACGTTTCATAATTCTTAGAATCTTGCTCTAAGAATGAACGAAGTTGGTATTGCCCCACTCTTTTAATAAAAGTTCTTTGAAGTAAAATAAGTTTTAAATCTCCTTCAATGGGTCCTGCTTGATAATTGGCCTTGATTATTTTATCAAACTCTTCCACAGTCATCATGACATGATTATTATAACCTTCTTTTACTAATTTAGCGTCTGCCCATACAGCATGATCACTTCCATTACCACCATTATCATGGGCATAGAGTCGAATATAATTAGCATCTCTAATATCAATTTTGACATGAACTGCACTATTCGTTCCCTTTAGTGGTGTAGGATTTGCCTCTGTACGCAAAGTCCAATTTTTTCCATCTTGCGAAGTATAAATATAAAATTTTACACCATTTCCATTATTTCCTGCTGTCGTATTTAGACCATAATAAGTCGTAAAATAATCGTAATCTTTGTAATTGCTAATATCATATTCTACTGTTGATGTAGCATGAGCAAATATTCCTTTTTTTACTACTACAGCCGAACCATCAATATTTAAAATTAAGGAAGCATTGGAATTGGTTTTATCTAATCCTAGCGTACCTCAACCTACCTGTGTTTTTTGATAAGGAATATCGGATAGATAAATCACATCCTCTGTTGCACTTGCATCATAAGAAAGAACATTTCCTCTTTCTATTTTTATGTTCTCTCTATTTTTAGCATATACATAAAAACCAGTGCTTCCATAAATAAGAAGCGCTAAAAAGAAAAACAATGTACTTTTTGTAGGTAATTTTTTCATTCTAAAAATTATCTTTTTCATCATAAAACTCCTCTACTATTTCTACACAAATTTTTAAATATTTCTTCTATTTATTTAAAAAATTAAATAACCATAGCTCGCGACAGGGCTACAC
>CAMXQX010000013.1 GCA_947246355.1 uncultured Bacillota bacterium
AAGAAAATCCATCTTCTTTTACCAAACGCTCTATTTCAGAAGCAAAATTATAAAAACTTGCTGCTCGTAAAAAAAATTTAGTTTTAGCTTGATTGTAAGCTTGTACATGAAGATAATCAGAAAGCTTTGAAGTTGTATTTTGTGTACTAAATCGAAAATTTTGCGTTCCACCTTCGGCATTCATTCCACAAACCACAGCAATTGCCTCAATTAAAGTAGATTTGCCTATTCCATTTTCTCCTATAAGAAAAGTAACAGGTGTATGAAAAGATATACTATCTAAATTTTTTACCATTTCTATAGAAAAAGGATACATATTCCATGACTCAATTTCTTCTCTTTGTAAATAAATCCCTTTTATAATAAGAGGTTTATCCATATAAAAAACATTAATTTTCTTCTACCTTACTCCAGTCCTCTTTTGGGTCAAAGTTATGTTCTATCTCCCACTGCTTATGATTTTCCCGTGCTGTCTTTACTGCTTCACAGTTCATCGTATGTGTAGCACTTGCCCCATCTGTCACAACAAAAAACGGCAAATCATACTTAGAAGCTAGCTCTCTTACTTCCCTACAAAATGCTCTTACTTTTTCTAATTTTTCCATATTTTATCCACATCGCTTTCTAATTCTAATTTTATTATACCACCATCACTCTTTTCTTAAAAAGAAAAAACTTATCGAAATAAAATTTGATAAGTTTTAGCAAACACCGTTTGTAGGAAAGGCGCTCTATAAATAGAGGTGGTATGTTTGTCTTTAATGGCTTCTATAATTTTTCGCTCTATAGAACATAAATTTTTCTTCTCAATATAACGTTCTAGTAACCCTTCTTTTTTCCGTATTTGGGAAAGGCAAGTAGCAAAATAAGTTGAAGTATCCATCCATTCGTATTTATTTTGAAACATCACTTGGTTAAATCCTGTATGATAAAAACCAGGCTCAATGACTGCTACTTCTATCATTGAAGATATAAGTTTTAACTCCCTTCTAAGAGTTAAGGCAAGAGAAGAAATACTTGCTTTTGTTGCTGCATAACTTCCTAAAAAAGAAGGAGGGTATAAAGCAGCTAGAGAAGACATCAACAAAATTTTTCCTTTATTTCTTGCTATCATACCAGCTAGAACAATTTGAACGACTTCAAAATTAGAAAAAACGTTGACATCAAAATTATAACGAACTAGACCCATGTCCATTTCAGCAATACTTCCTCCATACCCAACAGCTGCGTTACAAAAGAGGATATCAATATCCAAATTTGTTAATTTTTCCCTATCTTGTTTATCAGTTACATCCAATTTCATACAATGAATATTTTTATCTTTTCTGTATTTCTCCTTTACGATTTCTAATTGTGTTTCTGTATGGACTGTGACATAAATTTCATAATTTTTTCTCTTTAATTTTTCAATCACACAAGCAACAATCCCACTTCTTGCTCCAGTAAATAAAATTGTTTTCATAACGTCACCATTTTTAGTATAAACAAAAAAAGAACAATATTACCTATATGTATAGATTATGTTCTTTTTGAAGGAAAGTATTAGTTCTCTAATTTCATTTTTCTGCTTTGCAAGTCTAATGAATACTAACTACTTCCTTGACTTGTAAATGTAAATACGCTGAATTTTAATATCATCTAAGATAACATAGCTCTAAAACATTAGTACCTAGATATTGTTATAGTTTTTGGTTTTAATACCATTTAAGATAACATAGTTCTAAAACACTGCTTTAGGTGTTAATGTAACGTTAACTGTTTTAATACCATTTAAGATAACATAGTTCTAAAACCCTTACATTTCAAATGATACTACAGTTTTAGTTTTAATACCATTTAAGATAACATAGTTCTAAAACCAAAATGATATAAAAGAAATTAAATCAATAGTTTTAATACCATTTAAGATAACATAGTTCTAAAACATAATCTTTATAGTTCTATGCCTTTGCATAAGTTTTAATACCATTTAAGATAACATAGTTCTAAAACATGAAAAAGAAGAACGTGATAATTATTATTTGTTTTAATACCATTTAAGATAACATAGTTCTAAAACGTCGCACTAAAAAAATAGTATTTATAATTTGTTTTAATACCATTTAAGATAACATAGTTCTAAAACCTCAAATGATATAAAACTATGCCATCATTATACCCATAGATAAATATAATCTAAATGGTATTTTTATGTTATCTCTGAATCCATTATAACACAATTATTTATAAAATATCTCCTATTATTAAATTTTTTTATAATCTTCTATTTTCATACTATAAAGTCTAGCATCCTTAGAAAGTCCTGGAAGGGTTAAAATATTTCCTAAATAAACCACCAAAAATCCAGCTCCATTGCATAATTTAATATCTTTTACTGTAACGGCGTAATCTTTAGGATATCCAAGTTTTTTTTCATCATCGGATATTGACATTGGTGTTTTTGCAATACAAATCGGATACAAAAACCGGCTGTATTCTTCTAATTTTTGAAGGGACTCTTTGCTATAATGAATTTCACTCGCACCCAAGTGTTTTAAAACTTTTTCTATTTTGCTAGAAAGGTCTTCTTCCAAATCATATAAATAATGAATTTCGTTTGGTTTTTCTACTCCTTCTAAGACTTTTTGGGCAAACTCTATTGCCCCTTTACCTCCCTCTTTAAAACTAGAAGAAGTCGTAAAAGGAATACTCTGTTTTTCTACATACTCTTTTACAAAAGAAATCTCTTCTTCTAAATCATCATCAAACTGATTTAACACAACTTGAACATTGGAACACAGTGTTTGCATATTCTTGATATGAAAGTCCAAATTACAAATTCCTTGTTTTAAATCATTTCCCCCATTATATTTTAAGGAACGAATGGTAACATTCACAACAACTACATCAGGAAGAAGAGAAGCACGTCCCAACATATCTATAAACTTAAATCCACCCAAATCCGAACCAAATCCAGCTTCTGTCACCACGTAATCTGCTTTCGATAAAGCCAAGTTGATAGAAATGTAAGAACTGCAACCATGTGCAATGTTGGCAAAAGGTCCTCCATGAAGAAAAGCTAAATTTCCTTCTTTGGTTAAAACAGCATTCGGTTTTAAGGCTTCTTTGAGTAGAATACAAACAGCATCCGCACAATGTAAATCTTTTACAAACAGTTTCTTTCCTTCTTTATTTTTGGCAATATAAATGTTTTGGATGCGATGATACAAATCTTCTTCATCTTTACTTAAGCATAATATAGCCATGAGTTCACTTGCTGCTGTAATCACAAAATGCTCTTTCCTTTTAAGTTCTTTACTTATCGTAATTTCGATATCACGCAAAGCTCGGTCATTTAAATCAATGCATCTAGGAAAAACAATGGTATCAATAGCAATGGCAAGGTCATTTCCTTGAAATAAATGATTATCAATAGCAGCACTAATTAAATTGTTCGCACAAGTAATCGCATGCATATCTCCTGTGAAGTGAAGGTTAATGTCATTTTCTGGTACGACGATACTTTCCCCTCCACCACAGGCCCCACCTTTTCTTCCAAAGACAGGACCTAAGGACGGTTCACGAAGAACAACAATGCTTTTTTTCCCTAAAGCGCACATTGCATCGTGTAATCCAATACTCATCGTTGTCTTCCCTTCTCCATAAGGGGTAGGATTAATCGAAGTGACTAAAATCAACTTACCCTTTCTATCTACATTAGGATCAAAAGAAATTTTTGCCTTATCTTTACCATAAAAAGATATTTCTTCTTCCTTAAAACCATATCTTTTAAAAACTTCCCTTAACATAAACATCCCCTTTCCTTTCAAATGAAAAAGATTATGTTAATACATAACTTTTTGGTTTTTCTTCTTCTAAAGAAGCAATTCTCTCTAAAAGAGCTTCTATTCTACATAATTTTATTTCCTCGGAAACAGCCGTTGCCACTTCTTTTCCCTCGAATTTAACTTCAGGAATTCCATAACGCCAAGGGTCATCTAATTTTAATTTGTCTTCTTCTGTTAAATCTTGAAAATCTTCTTTTTCACAAACGCCTTTCGCATCGTATACCTTTCCTTTATAATAAACCCCACAATGATTATAATCTTTTGTTATCATCACTTTACTTCCTGGTAAAAAGGTTTTTAAAATTTTTGCAAATTCATAGCATCCCCCTCCAGCAAAATAGACTTCTGCACTCACTGGTTCAATGGCTTGGTAAAACTCATCATCCACAAGTTCCTTAATAAATGTAATAAATTGCATCATATCGTTCATAAATAAACACCTTTCATGTAAAAAATACTTGGTACCATACAATAAAAATGTAAATGGTCCATATTTTTTTATAATTATCTTTTTTCCCGCTTTTATGTTCTTCTAATAATTTTTTTATTCTTTTATAATCAAACAGTTCTAAACTGATTGTAGAGGCAAAAACCCTATCGATTTGTTTATAAATCTCTTCTTCTTTTAACCATTCCCTTAAGGGAACAGGAAACCCTAATTTCTTTCTTTGGTAGGCATTACTTGGAAGTACTTCTTTAGCAGAAAAGCGAAGAGCTACTTTGGTATCCCTTTTATTCACTTTTAAATAAGGGCGAAGCCTTCTTGCCACCTCATACACTTCATCATCTAAAAAGGGAGTTCTTGCCTCTAATCCAAAAGCCATGGTATTTCTGTCTACTGCATGTAGAAAATCATGTACAAGCCAAAAATAATAGTCAATAGCTTGTCTTTTTACCAAGTCGGAATTGTTTTTATACTTTTCATAAATGGGAGCAGTAATTTCTTTCGTTGTGATTTGTTTTTTATCTCTGACAATCTTCCCTGCTTCCTTATCACTAAATACGCGTCCTATCCCAATATGAATATCTTCGAGTCTCATCCCATTTCGGTAAATAAAATTAAGTCCTCTTGCCTCTTTAAAGTGGGACACCATCTTCGCAAATACATGTCGCACTCCATAAGGAATTTTATTATACCATATTTTTGATGGTGCTTGCAAATAGGAATTGTATCCTCCAAATAATTCATCCGCTCCTTCCCCTGTTAAAACCACCTTAACATCCTGTGAAGCCATCCCAGCTAAAAAGTAAAGAGAAATAGCAGAAGGGTTAGCAAGAGGTTCATCCATATAGTATAAAATACGTGGAATTGCCTCCATATATTCCTCTTTGGTAATGGTTTTAGAAGTATTATGAATACCTAATTTCTCTGTGAGTTCTTTCGCATAATGCGCTTCATCATACCTTGTCTCTTTATGACCTATTGTATACGTTTTATTAGGGTGAGCTAAAGCGACAAGGTAAGAAGAATCAATCCCACTCGATAAAAAAGAACCGACTTCTACATCCGCAATCATATGGTACTGAACAGAGTTTTTCATTGCCTTTTTTATGTTAGTTACTGCTTCTTCCATCGACATTTTTTCCTCTTCAAATTGCAAGGAAAAGAAAGATTGTATCTCTACATTTCCTTCCTTTAAAATAAGAATTTCTCCAGGATCCAAGCGGTAAACTCCTTTAAAAAAGGTTTCTTTGGTAGGAGTCGAGTTAAAACAAAGATATGGCAAAAGAATTTCTCTATTCAATTCCTTCTTAAAAGTAGGATAGTCTAAAAAAGCTTTTATCTCCGAAGCAAAGAGAAATGTGTCTTCTCCTTGGTAATAATAAAGTGGTTTGATTCCCCAAGCATCACGAACTAAATGAAGTGCTTCTTTTTTATCATCCCAAAGTGCAAAAGCATACATTCCTCTTAAATGCTTAGGTAAATCCACTCCCCATTTCTCATATCCATGTACCAAAACTTCTGTATCTGTTTTTGTTACAAACGTATGACCGTCTTTCTCTAATTCCTCTTTTAATTCTTGGTAATTATAAATTTCTCCATTTAAGACAACCACCACACTTTTATCTTCATTATAAATAGGTTGCCCTCCTGTATGTAAATCGATAATTGCAAGGCGCTTATGTCCTAGAGCTACTTTGGAATTTATATACATTCCCTCTCCATCAGGACCTCTATGTTCTATCCTGTCAAGCATATGCTTTAAAATAGGTTCTTTTTTTTCACTTGTACTTACAAACCCTGCAATTCCGCACATAGTATCATCCCATTTCTATGAAAAATTTCTTGTACCAAATTAAGAAAACATAAATATTGTATATTTTTCTACCATTGTTTTTTATTCCTTGATAATGTTCTTCTAATAAGGTACAAATTTTACCTTGATTGAAAAACTCTACTACATACGCTTCTTCAAACATTTCTTTTACTTTTTTATAATACTTCTCTTCCCTAATCCATTTGGAAAAAGGGACGGGAAACCCTAATTTTCTTCTTTTAGACCATTCCTCTGGCATCTTCTCATTCGCGATTTCTCTAAAGATATATTTGGTTTGTTTCCCATGAATTAAATAACGAGAAGGGATTTTCGAAGCATGGAGAAACAATACTTTATCCAAAAGAGGAACACGAAGTTCTATCGAATTGGCCATCGTCATTTTATCAGCTTTCAGTAAAATGTCCTGTGGTAACCAAAAGAAATAATCCAAATACATTTTTTTGGTAATATCGTCTTTGTCTTTTACTTTATCATAGTAAGGTTTTAGAATATCTTCTAACGTTTGGTTGTCTTTTAAAGAGGACGCTAAAATTTCATTCGCTTCTTCTTCATTCATGACATGGGCATGTCCAATAAAACGCTCCCAAATTGGTTTAGAACACTTGATAATCGTATTCTTGCCCCCAAAATGAGGAAGTGGCTTTGCAACACGCGCAAATCCTCTTCTTAAAAATTGAGGTAATTTTAAATAAAGCTGGACTACCTTGGGTTCATAATATTCATTGTAACCAGCAAAAATCTCATCGGCTCCTTCACCAGACAATACCACTTTGACTTGTTTTCGAGCAAGTCTCGATAGAAAGTAAAGAGGAACCGTTGACAAATTAGCATGGGGTTCATCGGTATGGTATTGCACCGTTGGTAAAATAGCAAAGAAATCATCACTTGAAATGAGTTCACTTGTATTGTTGATACCAAGAAGTTTGGATAAATCTTTGGCATACGTCGTTTCATTAAAAGTGAAATGTCCTTCATTTGCTACATTGAAGCCTACTGAAAACGTTTTATCAGGATGGGCAACGGTGGCAACGTAGGAAGAATCGACTCCTCCACTAAGGTAAGAACCCACCTCAACATCAGAAGTCATTTGATGGTATTTGATGGACTCTTCTAAAACACTTTTCATTTCTTGTTTATATTCTAGATAAGGCTTTTCCTGCTTTTCAAATGTGACATGAAAATATTCCTCTACCTTGAGTTTCCCCTCTTTATACGTAAAATAATGTCCTGGTTTTAACTTGTATACATTTTTAAAAAACGTCTCTTCAAAGATGGAATATTGAAAAACCAAATACATTTTTAATGCTTTTTTATTCACTTCTTTTTTAAAATGAGGGTGGGCTAACATGGCTTTAATCTCTGAAGCAAATAAAAAAGTATCCTCATTTAAATAATAATAAAAAGGTTTAATTCCAAAGTGATCTCTGGCTCCCACGAGTTCTTTGGTTTTCACATCATAAATGACAAAGGCAAACATTCCCCTTAAATTGGAAAATAAATCGGTACCATATTCTTCATAACCATGTAAAATCACTTCGGTATCCGTTTTGGTTGTAAAAATATGTCCTTTTTGGATTAAATCATCACGAATACTTTCATAATTATAAATTTCCCCATTAAAGACGATGACCTTTGTTTTATCTTCATTGTAAATGGGTTGACTTCCTCCACCCAAATCGATAATGGAAAGGCGACGATGACCTAAAGCCACTTCCTCATCAACATAGTAACCCTCACTATCAGGACCCCTATGGATAATCAAGTCAGCCATGTCTTTTACAATGGTCTCTTTCTTCTTCTTTTTTTCTTTATCTACAAATCCTACAATTCCACACATAAGAGTTATTCCACCTTCCAGTATCCATTTTTATATTCCTCTATGTAACGTCTTTTTAACTTGAAAAGCAATAATTTTCTAAGGAATGACTTGTCCAAGCGACACCGCATAGGGTCTACCCGATGTTTCCAATTTTTAAGTACCTTGCTCTTTAATTCTTCATTTTTAATATATTGTTTGGCTATTTTTTTAGGGACAAACGATAAAAGAACTTCTTCATCTATAAAATGGTATAGAATTTCTTTTTCAAGTAAAACGTCATCTACCAACGTAGAGACTAAATTATACCCTGCCGCACTAATATAATAACTACTTCTTCCTTGTCTTGCATTGATTTCCAAAACTTTAAATTTTTTATCACGAACATCGTATTTCATATCAAATTCTGCAAATCCCATATAGCCAATACTTTCCATAAATGTTTTAATGTTTTCAACCATTTCTTTTATATTTCCATCATATGTATTATATCCATTCAATAAAATAGCTGCATTGCCTACCATTTTAGCAGCATGTTCTTGAAGAGCAATTTGAGCAAAAGAGATAAGGGATACTTTTTTATTCCGATTAACATAAACCACGGCATCAAAAAGATAAGAGTCATCTCCAGGAATAAATTCCTGCAAAATCAAAGTATCTTTGTATCCAGCTTTGCTAATACGCTGAATGACTTCGTTTAATTCTTGTTCATCTTCTATCTTATAGATTTTCTTTTTTCCTTCAAAATCCATATGGTTATAAGCAACCACATTGGATGGTTTTAAAATAATAGGATATAAAAAATCTACCTTTGCTTTTTTCACTTCGCTACAAGAATAGTAAATGGTCTTTGGAAAGGTAAGACAAGAATCCTGATAGGTTTTATAGAAGGTTTCTTTGGTGGTTAAACTTTTAATAATCTCTACACTTGGACAATTGAAATAAAAATCTTTTTCTAAAGCTTCTCTGTTCTTAGAAATAAATTCCACATATGTTTCATTACAAGCAATAAGAAGTATTTTCCCTGTATGACTTTCTCTATATTTCTTTAATGCCTTTAAAAATCCTTCTTCCTTCCATAGATTGGCATCATACTCAATCGTTAAAATATTGGAATATTTCGTAAAAGCACGATAGTAAGCACCAATTAAATGTGGTTTTTTATGATACGCTTCATAACAGCATCTTGCCATATAATAAGCATTGGCATCGCTTCCCATAATTAAAACTTCAAAATCCATTTTATCACTTCCTAATATTTCACTTCTGTTTTATCTTGATATACTCTTGGAACACGGGTTGTCATCCTCATAAATAAATGATAGGCATTTTCTCCCATATTTCTAGAAGCTTCTTTTATACTTATAGTATTACCAAAAATTTCCACTTTATCATGTCTTTGTACTTTTGTTGACACTTCAACAATCGTCATATCCATACATACATCAATAATAGGGCGTTTTTCTCCATGTATAGAAACATATTTTAAATTCTTATGCATCCCATCTGCATACCCTATCGGTAAAATCGCAATCATCATCTCTTTTTTGGCAATAAAATAAGCCCCATAACCAATCGTTTCTCCCTTTTTTACTCTTTTGACATTCATTACTTCTGTATAAACAGCAAAACCTGTTTTTAATTTTAAATCATTTTGCCTTGTAGTAGGACTTACATGATATTTTTTTAAGAAATGTTTTCGCTTCATCTCTCTTAAAAATCCCTTCACACCTGTTGGTAGAGGTGTAGAGCCATTCATTCCATAGAGAATAATCCCAAGGCGTATTCCTGTTACGAAATCAAGTTTTGGATGATTCACAAGTGTCAGTGACCTTCCTAAGTGGACAATCGGAATTTGCTTTAAATCAATTTTTTTAGTCAGTTCTAAAAATTTGTTCACTTGTCTATCAAAATAAAAATCATTGATTCCTGTTGTAGCCATATGTGTATAAATACCTTCTATCACAAAAGAATGATTATCGGTAAATAAAGAAAAAATTTTCTGTACCTCATTAGCAGTCTTAACACCCAAACGATTCATTCCAGTATCCAATTTCAAATGTATTTTTAATTTTCCTTTAAATTTTAAAGCACTATATTCTTTGGCAAGTTCTAAAGAGTCAATTGTTACGGTTACCTTATATCTTAAAATATCTTCTATATATTTAGGGGGAATAGGCTCTAAACATAAGATAGGCGTATCTTTATCATATTTACGTACCTCTATTGCTTCTTCTAGGGAAGAGGTTGCGAAATAATTAATACCGGCCTCTTTCATAGAGGTAACTATATAAGAACCATGTGCATAAGCATTCCCCTTGACAACACCCATATAGTAGGTATAGTTAGGGTATTTCTTTTTTATTTCTTGTACATTATGTTTAATATTTTCTTCGTTGATTTCTACATAAGTATTTCGATACATAGTACACCTCCCTATTCTTGCATCTGCCTTATTATAAATTACTTTTTTCTTATATTCATTATACTATTTTTTACTTTCTTTTGAAATAAAATTTTTACATTTACTACAATTTCAAACAAAACAATATTTCCTCTTCTACGCATTTTTTATAAAAAGCAACATAAACTCTAATTTACTGTAAATTTAATAAAAGAAAATTTTATCACAAAAAAAGGGGGCTATTCCCACTTTTCTTAAAATGTAAAAGTTACATGATTAATCGTAACGGACTTAACACTCTCTATATTTTTGATTTGTTCTTCTTTTGTTCCAATACCTCCAGACATCGTGGATAAATTATTGCCCTCTAGTCTTAAAATAGAAGTCGCACCATCCTTATAAGTCACATACGTATCACTTGTGCCATTTTCATTAAATACGTTTGCAAACAAAGAAGCCTGTTCCTCTTCACTTAAGTTTTCTATTGGTTTGCTATAGTTAAAATCAACAATGATATGAAGTGGAGTTACCCGCACCTCTTTTACAGATACCGCTAGATCTCCTTCTTCATAAACAATTTGAACACTCTTATTTTCTTTTATTTTGATCTCATTTTTATAAAGTGTAAATGGAATATCATAATTTTTACCTTCGGTACTAACTAAGCGTAATGTTACTTCCTCTTTTTCTTTTAACTTTCCATCAATCGATATAGAAATAGCATACCCTGTTTTTCTATCCTTTTCATTTACAAAGGCAAGTCCTCTACTATAACAGCCATACTTTTGTGTTTCACTACAATGAATTTCCATACTATCTATTTCTTCTTGATTCTTTACTTGATTTAAAATAGTTTCATCAAATGAATTTCCACTGGAAAGATAAGCTTCTTCTAAATAAATGTTCTCCTCTTTCCCCTCCACTTCAAGCATAATGTATATTTCTTTTTCATCTAAAATAGTCTGCTGAATCGTAATTTTGGCATCTGTAAATTCTTTTGTTTTGGAAACAGCACTTCCACTTATTCCATATTCATAGAGTTCTTCGTCTGTCTTGCCAAAGAGAAATTTAAATTTATCATCGATTTGAAATACTTTCGCAAGAGCATAGCAAGAACCAGTCACTAGAATAAATGCAAGGAAAAACGTGGTCAAACGTGGAAGAAAAGCTTTCTTATCTCTTTTCTTCTCTTCTTCATGATTTAAAATACGATGTAATATTTTTTCTCTTTCATAGTCATCGAGTTTTATTTTATCTATCGTTTCTTTTAATTTACGCATTTTCTTCACCTTCAATCATTTCTTTTAATTTTTTCCTTCCTTTATGAAGATAAGAATAAATGGTATTTTCTGGAACTTGTAAGATGTTGGAAATTTCTACACAAGAATATCCTTCATAGTAATGCATATAAATCGCTGTTTTGTATTTATCTGGTAGTAACAAAACTTTTTCCAGTGTTTCATCTTTTTTAATTTCTTCTTTGACATCAAAATCAAGTTCCTTATTTTTATTCCACCAGTGTTTCACTTTATTTTTACAATAATTGTTCGTTGCAACGATCAACCAGGCTTTTTCATGGTCCAAATTTTCAAAATGGATATTTTTTTCCATGACTTTGATGAAAATAGATTGAATAGCATCTTCAATATCACTTTTATTTCCTTTAAAGAAAAGATAACAGATTTTATACATCCGATCGACATTCCTGTAATACATTTCTTCGATATGGTTCTCTTCCATTTTTCTTATCTCCTACTCATAAAACAATTGAGGTATTTCCTTCCTTGCACTTTTTAATTATCGTGATGAATTTCAAAAAGTGTATCTATTTTTTCATAAGCATCTTTAAAATCATCTGTGGCAAGAGAAATTACTTCTATATTTTTATTTTGCAGTTCCTCTTTCATATCTAAATAAACTTTTTGTTGTGCCCTACTATTCCGAATACTAAATGATTGATAATTATGATGGTCTCTTTTCAATCGATTTTCATAAATATTTGGATTTTCTAAATAGAGTACAATAAGATATACATCAAAATCGAGTTGACATAATTTTTCCACTAATTTTAAATAAATGTCATGAAAGTCATATTCCTTATAACCAAGTCTAGCATAGACTTCTTCTGTAAAAAAGGTACGGTCAAAGATTAAATCCATAGGAATTTCTTCCATTTCCTTTAAATAATCCATAAGCGCATTGTACATTTTTGTACTCCATTTCTTTCCTGCTATTGTCTTATCTTTCTGTCCCGAGAGTCGATACAAATTTGCACCTGGAAGTTTATCTCTTAAATAATTAGAAAGCCCTGTTTTTCCTGTTCCTTGAGGACCTTCAATGATAATAAGTTTATTCTTGTTCATATGATTACTCCTTCTACTTTTTTCTAAATTATAACACATTTTACCATATATATTATCTTTAAAAACAATTCTTCATTAAAAAATCGACGTAATAGGAAAATGCACTTGGAATAGAATAGACTTCTTGTAGTTCCCTTTTAGTAACCCATATGTATTCTCCTACCTCTTCCTTTAATTCAATGAGATACCCCTTCATATACCAAATTTTATGAGAAAAAATATGCTTCGCTTCCCCTATTTCCATAATGGATGTAAATGGTATATTTTTCACTACAAACTCATTTTCTATATCCATAAGAGAAGACGTAGATAAAATATTGGGAAACTCATACAACGAGGCCAAAAGACCCTTTTCTTCTCTTTTTCGAATGGCTACTTTATCCTTACAAAGGTAGAGAAAGACAATTCTTTCTTCTACTTTTTGTTGTATCTTTTTTTGCTTGACAGGATATAATTCCATTTGATTTATCTTTCTAGCTTTGCAATCCTCAAATAAGGGACAAAGATTACACTTTGGAGACTTAGGTGTACAAATAATACTCCCTAAATCCATAAAGCTTTGTATAAAATCTCCTGTCATTGTTTCTGGTAAAATTCTCTTCATTCGTCGTTCATAAATTTTATACGTCGTACTTTTTCCTAAATCTTCTTCTATTTTATAATAACGTCCTAAAACACGATAGACATTTCCATCAATAGCCACCTCTTTCTTAGCAAAGGCAATATTTAAAATTGCACCTGCGGTATACTCTCCAATACCTGGAAGAGATAGGAGTTCTTCCTTGGTATCAGGCAAATTGGTAAGTCCTTTTTCTACTAAAATTTTGGCAGATTTTTGCATATTTCTCACGCGACTATAATAGCCAAGTCCTTCCCATAATTTTAAAAGTGCATCCTCTTTTACATTGGCTAAGTCATATACATTAGGAAGAGTATGTATAAATCGTTCATAATATACTTTCACTGCTTCGACACGTGTTTGTTGTAACATAATTTCGCTAATCCATATAAAATAAGGATTATGTGTATGTCGCCAAGGCAAATCTCTTTTATTTTCTGCATACCAAGTCAGAAGATTTTTTGTTATCTTTTCCACACCATCACCTGTTAGTATTGTACCATAGTTTACCAAACAAAAAAACGATATAAAATCGTTTTTCTATTTAACGAAGGGTGGGAAGACCAACCGTTTCTACTGTATCTAAATTCCAAATAGATTCATCAAAATGAAGTCTATCTTTATAGAATACTTTGGTATGCACTTCCTTTTGATTTACCTCATTTAATTTACCATTTGTCTCATTTGTTATTCTTGATGATCCCATTGCATTGGCATATTCAAAGCAATTTTCTAATCCCGCTATAACTTGTGAAGTTTCTGCACCGGTAAACTTATATGGAATAAAAGTATTTCCAGAGGTATCTGTATACCCACTCATATTCCCTAAGGCAATCGAATTTCTAATGCTTGGTGTATCATAGATATTACCAATCATACCACCATTAAAGTAATGGGAAGCATTATTATAAGTATTTTGTGATTTTGTAATACTGACATTGGTAACAACATTCTCGATCATTACGTTTTGATGAATGGCTCCTACCAGTCCACCATTTTCAGTCGTTGTCGTTTCTATATGTCCTTCTACATAAACATTAGAAATCTTTCCTCCAAATTTACGTCCCACAAATGTGGATAAGTAAACACCTGATCCTTGCACATTGGCATTCTTAACAGAAATTCTATCAAAAATAGAATTAGCATTTTCCCTTCCATCCATACCAGAGACAACTGCTACATTATTGGCTCCTGTTAAGGTAATATTCGTAAACTTCATATCTCTAAGCGTTGCATTATAGGTTTGCCCTGCAAAGGCAGCAACAAAATTCTCATTTGCTCTTCTATTCTCAAAATCGGAAATATTCAAATGTATTGCGGTTCCCCTAAATTGTTCAAACAAAGAATAGTTGGTTAAATTACGAATTGTTTTATTATTTCCATCCAATCTTCCCGTAAATATACCTGTAATTACACTAGAGCCACTTTCTTTTGTGAATCCCGTGAAATCAAGATCATTCATCAAAATGTAATCCCCATCCAGTTTATTACTTATATTTAGGAAATCATCGATTGTACGAATTTCCATACGATTCATAATATTGGTCACATTATTTTTGTCCAAACGTTTTAATTTTGGAAGTCCACCTTGTGCCACGTTGGAGAAATCCCAAATCGTCTCATCCAATCCTAACGTATTTTTAAAGAAGTTCTCATTGATATTTACTAAAGAAATTGGTGTAATTCGATTGGTAAAGTCGATTCCTTCTATTTCACTTGTCTCATGTCCAATGGATTCTTTTAGTTCAAAATTATTTTGGTAATTTCCCTCAATAATTTCTTTTGTACTGCCATTAAAGATTTTATATCCATTTGTCACATTTCCAAAGGAAGCACTATTGGTAATACTTGGTGCAAACAATACACCTTGGTCTAGAGAATTATGTTGCCCAACAAGTCCACCTGTTTGGTTAATACTATTGCCCTCAATCGTCATATTGCTGAAGACTTTATCCAATTTCGATGATCTAGCCACACCAGCAATACCGCCAACAAGCCATGCACCATTCATTTCTCCTGTTGTATAACCATTTTCTAAACGGGAATTGATGAGTTGCCCAAACAACCCTCCAGCTCCATTTCTAGTACTTGTAATCGTACCACTAAAAGATACTTCAGAGATATAAATATTGTTGTTTGTATATCCTGCAATACCGCCAACACTATCCTTTCCTCGAAGAGTAGATTGGAAAACATGTACATTTTTCATATAGTTGGCTGTTCCTTGCCCATACACACCACCAATGGCATCTCCAGAAGTAGAAGTCGCTGCTGTTGCATTATGAACAGCGATATTTTCCATAGTGGTATTGTTGATGGTACCAGCAAGAGAACCTACCTTGCTTACACCACTTACCGACGTGTTGTCAAAGGTTATATTTTCTACCTCACTATATTTTATCACTTTAGCAAGGATACCTACCTCGGATTGATTTGTAGAAACAACATTTGTATTTTCAAATTGAATATCTTTGATAGTTGCTAGAGAAATAGTAGAAAACAATGGCTTGGTTAATCCTGTAATTTTATGATTATTTCCTGTGATTGTTCCTGTAAATTCTTTAATCAGATAAGGAGTATTCTCTTCTACAGAAATAGTAGAGAAGTCAATAGCATTATCTATAATAATATTGGCATTAGGTTTATTTTTCAATAAATCTATCCATTGTTGCGCATTCGTAATATGCACAACATCTGGAATTTCCTCAAAAATACTAGTTGCAAAATCACCTGTTGCTCGTTTTAAATAACCAAATAAGTAATTTCGGTAATTGGCCATATAACTATTGCTACTTCTTGTCAAATTATTTTCGATATCCAACTGCATCGCTGCACGCATTCGATGGATGATTGTATTGGTATCAAAGTATTTAAAGTTTTCCAATTGATTTTTAACATTTTCAAAACGGCTCAATTGGTACTTCTTCCATGTCATTGTGTTATCGCCACTTACTCTTTGAAGTGCCTGCAAATCATTACTTACAGCATGGCTATTGTATAATGCATAAGCTCCAAAACCAAAGTCTCCCATGAACTGGTAAGAATGCAAAATCATATAAGATTTGGCCATTCCACCATTTTCATTGCTTGGCAAGAACCAATTGGCATTGTGTAGAGAATTGGCAACCCCTGCGCGAACATTAACGATTTGATTATCCCATAAATCCTCTATGGTTTGTAAATGCATTGCTGCAAATTCTTCTTTGGTTTTTGTCGTATGGGCCACACTTCCATTCGTACTGGTGACAATGGTTGCTAATTTGGCTTGCTCTTCTGGGGTCATTTCCAAAAAGGCCTGTGCTTCTAAATAATCCATAAAAGCATACGTATCAAACATTTTTTTGTAGTAATCTTGAATCTTTTCACGCGTATCAATTCGTTTATAAGATAGATTCGAAGTAAATGGATTGCCTACCCATGAATTTGTGTAAACATAATTTGGGACATAGGTATTGGTTCCATTGTATTGTGATAAAAAGTCATTCGTATAATTTTCTGAGCCATTAGCAAATCTTGATCCTTGCCCTTCAAAGAAGATTCGATCGTCGGTATTGTGTGCTGATTCATGTGTAAATATATTAAAGCTAGTTAAAGCCCAACTATTGACCCACCAAATTCCCCAAGCTGTGTTGGCAAAAGCTGCCGAAGAGGCGGGTGTGGTAATGTAATTATTCATAGGTTCATAATAATGTTTGAATGGATTAGGCGTATTTTCGACATTGGACCAATTTCTTACATGGGTACTATCGAAAGAGGTCTGTGTAAAATTCATTAAATTTGTAAATCCTTTTGATCCTTTTACGACACCACCTACTGTATCAAAGTAAATACAAGCAGGAGTGGCAAATGCCTTTAATTTGGCTAATCTTGTCTCATAAGGAGTTGTATCATAATTGTTTCCAAAATACATTCTTAAGTTTCCAATGAGAATTGTTCCTGGAACACCTAATAAATACATATCGTCATAATGATAAGATAAGAGCATCAAAATACTTTGTTTTGGTGTATCCGCCATTCCTTTAAAATGATCCCAAACACGATAACGAATTTCTGGATAGCGCGCCGTAGGTTGTTCATAAATTACGCCACCATCCCAAGTATCGACAATCCAACTAGCAGGATCTTGTTTATACTTATCTATCGTCATATTTTTAATATAAAATTCTAAGAAATCCATTAAAGATAGTTTGGTATAGGACCTAATTTTAGATTCATAATAGGTTGTTAAGCGATTGGTAGAACGTATCGTTGCATCGGAATCAACAAAAGTATTTGCAGTATTGAATGCGTTTAATTCTCTACCAAATGCATTCCCATCAAAGAAAACAACGTCACTTAGATTGATTCCACCTATGGCAATGTCATAGAAACGATGGAAATGGTTGTAAGCATACACAAGTCTTTCCAATGTTTGATGAGTACTAAGTTCCTGTACAATGAGGTCTTGCGCCATTTGTGGAGTATCGGTAGTCAAGTGCAAATAGGTATTGGCTAAAAGTTTCGTTGTAAACACATCCGCTTTCTCTTGCACATTTCTAAAATGTTCCTGTACGGTTCTAACTTCTCTGCCGGTCGTTAATACCGCTAAATCTGTAGCAAAATCAAATGATTTTATCCTTTCGATTATTTGTTTATAAGCTTCTAAGGTAGTATCTACTACATATTTATCATAACTATAATCTATTCCTAATTGTTCAATTTCATATTGTGCGACTTGAAAGGCTGTTTCTCTATAATGAACAGAATAAGTCACTGTCTCGTTGTCCGTAAATAGTAAACGAATTTGTCGAATTCGATTTGGATTTTGATTTGATAACGCTACAACCCAATCTCCATTTTCATCATAAGCAAAGACCTCTTTAATAATTTTTTGATTTAAAATATGGTCTTGACCTATTTTGTTTCCATCCACTACATAATATTTTGCATCATAGAAAGGCATCAATTTATACATGTTGTGGTAAGCAATTTCTTTATCCACATTATACATGTCTAGTTTTCTTAAACGTGCATAATCAGGAATTGTTACATTGGAATTTTGAGGAGATGCTGGAATATTTTCTTTATAATTAGGATCTGCACCTCTTAAAGTTGGACGTTTTCCCGTTTCAACTCCCGTAAAATCCCAAATCTCTTCACTCCATCCAAGGGTTTTGGTATAGAAGTCTTTTGTTTTTAATGTTTCTTCTGTTACTTCACTAATCGCACGGTTGCTGGCCTGTGAGGCCATGTTAGAGGTGGAAAGTTCATACACATTTCTAGAGCCACCATTTAAACTATATCCAAAGACACGAAACCCATAGTTTCCTCTTTCATTGACAGCTAGAGATAAAGCATTTTTCATCACAACATTGACGGACCAGCCTACGATACCAGCATTCGAACCATTTCCGAATTCTACTTGGACATCGGCATAGACATTTTCAAGGGTAGTTATCGATGGTGTCTCCCCAATGAAGCCACCCGAACCATCGTTATCAGTACTTACGGTTCCTTCCACATAACTATTACGAATCACAGAATTATAAACTTGCCCAATAAATCCACCTGTTCTTTTAGCTGTTCCTACATGAACATGTGTAGCAGAACAATTTTCAATCAAACTGTTTTCTTTGACAACTCCTGCTAAACTTCCTGTTCCATTAATATCAGGCGCTTGCACAATGATATCTTGTAGATGGACGTTGCGAATGGTACTTGCAGAAATCGTTTGAGCAAGAACGCCATGTGCATTTACAGATGCATTTTGAATGACTAAGTTTTCTATGGTTGCCCCTTCCATACTGTTAAATAGAGGTTTCGTTACATTGGAAATCGTATGGCCATTTCCATTGATTGTTCCTGTAAATATAGGGGTAATGATTGTCGATGAAGTTGTAGAAATCGTGGACATATCATAGTCTTTATCTAAAGTAAATGTTCCACTTGGGTTAGCATTTATGGCAGCAATTAAATCTTGTAAGCCTATATTTTCAAATGCTTCATTGTCTATAGAACCATAAGTAACTTCTAGCTTATTTTGTTTAGCATCTCCCTTATATTGAACGATATTTTCGTAAGAGAGAACAAACTTTAATACTTGATTTTCAATTTTATATTCCTCGATGGTTGCATAAAAGGAAGGCAACTCTTTCATATCAACGCGCACCAAATAATTTTCTAAATGTTGTAAATCGGCTTCTTTTACTTGAGAAACTTCTACGATTTGGTCTTCTTGTTTTTGGTATAAGATGACATTTTTAATGTCTTTCATTTCAAATAAACGAAGCGAAACATCCATCTGTTCTCTTAAGAGACGTTCATTTTGATAGGCATTGGAAGTAGAGTCAAGTGCATTGGTATCCAAATCATAGTCGGCAAGGATTTCTACAGAATATCTCTCACTTCCATTTAAAGCAAACGTGATGGTATTTTTTCCCTTGCGAATCGTTTCTGTTTTCACTTGTTGATTGTATTCATCTTGAATAATAACACTTGCTCTTTGGATGGCACTATCTTCATCCATTACGTCAAAGGTAATTGTATATTTAGTATCTTCTCCCTCTTGGTAACTAAAGTTTTTGATACTTGGCTTGGTTTTTAAAATTTCAAACTGTATTTGTTTTCCACTTACTTCTAACTCTTTTCCATTAGAAAGAATCAATTTTTCTAAAGAAAGGGTGCGTACCCCAAAAGTAGTTGAAGAGCCAATCACAGCTTCATACGTATTTCCATTTTTAGTCAGTAAATATTCTTCTTTAGAAATAATGACTTTTTCTGGAACAAATTCGCTTACATTGGTACTATCAAATTTCAAGCGAACCTCTTCGTTCTTATGAAAGTATTTCTTTTGGGTTTCTCCACTATATGTATTTAAGTTGTCTACCGTTAATTGGTAATCACGAATGAGTTGTATCGTTTGTGTTTTTAAAACCTCTGTTGTTCGGTTATCCTCTTCTTCGGTTCCTTCTAAAGAATTGGTATCCAAATCATACGTTAACATAATCTCCAATTTATATTTTTTTACTTGTTCTACTACAAGGTCAATACAATTTTGGCCTACTTTAACGTTTGGAATTTCCATTTTCGTTCCATCTTCTTTGGTCAATACAAGTTTTCCACTCCTAAAGCTAGCGTCTGGATCTTCGACTTGGAAATAGATAGAAACTTCATCCTTCGTAGTACTATCTTGTTGTCTATAATTGGTAACAGCTGGTTTTTCCTTTAAGACGTCCACTTTAACTGTGCTTGCAATCGAAGCCATCGCACCACTACTATAGATTACTTTGGTTGCTGTAAATTCTTCTATCCCACTTTTTTCACTCGCTTGCACTGTAATTTGGTATTCTCCATTTATAGCCTTCGCATTGTAATCGATATTTCCTATTCGTATCTTGCTAATCTTTTCTGCTTGATTCGTCTCGATATCGTAAGTAATTTCTACTTCTTTTCCCTTTTCAACATAGCTTTTATTCGTTTTTGCTTGTTTTACTTTTGCTCGTGCCTCTGCTTTGATTTCTTGATCAAAAAGGACTTCTCCAACCAATAAATTGTCTTGGTTTTCGGTTTGATTGTAATTTGCAATCACTTTTACTCTATATTTGGAAGTAAATTTGGTTGTGAGTGTCTCTTCTATCGTTGTTATGCCCTTTGCCGCGTCTACATCTATATTTTTACTTGCTATGATTGTATCTGTCGCATCCAAAAGCAGAACACTCGCACTCGTGATGGTTTGGTCTATATCATACACATCAAAATGCAACTGGATAGTATTGTCTTCTACGTTCTCCTTTGAAGTGAAATTTTCGACGGTTGGTTTTTTCTTTATGACTTGGACTAGAATGGTATTGTTTTCCTCTAGTTCGAACTTTCTTCCGTTTTCCAAAAGAATAGCTTCTACTGTAAATTCTTTTTCTCCTACAGTTGCAACGGGATCCAAATGTACCCTATAACGTTGATCTACTTTTTCTACATTGTATTCTTTTCCATCTACTACTGCTTTATTTGGAAGGTACTTACTTGCATTGGTACTTGCAAAGGAAAGTAGAATTTCTTCTCCTTTTACGAAGATATCTGTTTCCATATTTTCTTTATATGTCTTTAAATCGTTAAAGGTAAACTGATAATCCGCAAGCATCATAAGTTCTTTTACAAAATATTCTCTTCCTGTTGAATCAACTACATGTTCTACGAGTTGGTTGGTATCCAAATCATAGCCAATTATGAATGTCGCTTGGTATTTTTCCTTTTCTTTTAGTTTTAAATTTATTTCATTTTTTCCAAGTGTAATGGCTCTCGTATCTACAAGTTGATCAGATGCATCTCGAATTTCTAATTTGGCTGTTTTTAAACTACAATCCAAATCTATTAAATCAAATGTGACGTGCATGATTCCTTCATTGATATCTTCTTGGGCTACAAAATTTTGAAGATAAGGTTTATCTTTTAAGACATCTACCTTGATTTTGTAGTCAACCGCTACTCTTTTTCCTTGGGATAGAATTACTTCTGTAAAATGGTAATCTTTGATTCCTGAGATATGTTCTGTATTTACCTTCACCTTATATTCTCCCAAGGTATCTTCTTCCTTTATCACTGGTTTTTCTTCTCCATTGATAACAACTTTTTCAATAGTAGCACCATAACTGACATCAGCAAAGAAAGAAAGTAAAATTTCTTCATTTTTCATTGGATAATAAGTAACAAGTTCTCTATCTGAAAGTGTTACTTTGTAGTCCAATGTCTTTTCTAGTTTTTGGACTAGAAGTGTTAAATCGGTAACTGTAATTTTTCCATCGCTATTGATATCCGCATTTTCGAGTCTTTCCTTAGGTAGAGTTTGTTGATGAATTAGATGCAATTGCAATAAACTGACATCTCGATAATTGACCTCATTATCCCCATTGAGTTCTCCTTTCAAAGAAAAACTTTGAAGACTTGCATAGCAGGTTCCTATACACTGTGAAATCAAAAGGCCAATAATAAGAAAGGACATAAAGACATTATTATTTTTATTCTCTTCCTCCCGTTCATTTGCCCTTCTTTTAAAAAGTAAGTAAAAAATAACGGCGATGTTTTCAACAACAAGTAAAATAAATAACCACATATATTTTTTTACTGTCTTTGGAATTTTAATTTTTGTATTTTCTTGTTCCTCGTTCTTTGTTCCATTTTCATCCTTTATATTAGGCTGATTTGGATTTTTTTCATCGGATATATTTTCTCCTTTGGATGGTTGATTGTTGCCATCATTATGATCGATATTTGGTTTTTCTGTTGGTTTTATTGTACTAATTATTGAACCTGTTGCATCCCCTGGTTGATTTGAATTTGGCTTATTTATGGTTGGTTTGCTTGGGTTTTGGGTTTGATTTTTGATGATAGAAACGGTCGCTTTTTGCCCCTTTAATTATAAAAAACCACTTACCTCGGAAGCAACAATAGATTTTACATGTATTTATGTTTTTATAGCAGGAGCTTCTTTTTTAAAATTAAA
>CAMXQX010000014.1 GCA_947246355.1 uncultured Bacillota bacterium
AAAAAAGGATTTCTAGCTTTTTTACTAAAAATCCCCAAATCTCTTTACACTAACTTATAACTTATAGAAAAAAACAAAGTTATTGAATAAACCTTGCTTTTTTTCTCTTTAACTTTAAAGATAAAGCAATAATAATTGCTAGAAAAAATGCTATAACTACACTTACACCAATATAAATGTATTTACTATTTCCATCAAGAAAAAATGTACTTTCTTTTTCTGCTTTCATAAATCTTTGTAATGTTTTTTCTTTCGTATCGTAAGAATACCAGCCCTTCTCGTCGGTTTCTATGTTGAGCCCATACACCAAATAAAATTCACTATTTGGCCTCTTATATGCCTCTACTTTTTGGCTCCCAATTTCAATTTCTTCCTTTTCATACCCATTTGGAATTTCCTCACTTACCATATACACCAAATGAACAATACCACTTTCCATTTCATGATAAGGGGTATAATCCACTTTCGTTTCATCTTTATAAGAGTCAAATTTATATAAATTAACATTTCCTTCTTTATTTCGAAGTCCTACCAGTACATAATCAATTTTATCAATACGGTAAGCTTCTACTTCTTGGTCTTCTATATTTAATTTAATGGTTTCGTGTTCTAAAGAGATTTCTGGCAAGTCTTCTGCTTTTTTTACCATTGTATATTCACTATTCTCTAATTTGACTTGAATGGGTTTGCTATCTACTAAAATAGTAATAGAATATGTCTTTTTCTCTCCATTTTCAGCTGTGACTACAATATCAAATTTATTCTCGCCTTCCTTGATTTCTTTTTCCCCGTCTCCACTCATCACTGCCTTATCATGACTTTTTGTTGCATTGATTTTTATTTTTTCTGTACCATAAGGAACCGTCATAGAATAATTTGTCTTACTTTTATCAAAAGAAATTTCATATCCTTCTATACTTAGAGAAGATAAATCATTGTCTCCTGATTTTTTAGGTGTATTTGTATTATTTGTAGATGGTTTTTGTGTATTTGTTTGTTTTTGATTCACTGTAATCGTAACAGAATTACACCCTACATTTACAATTTCTCCATTACCATTAGATGCTCCTGGACTAAGCGCTACAGATACAACAGTTGTTCCTACTTCTGTTGCTCGTAAAGTAGCACTTACGGTATTGTTCTCAAGCCATGTATCAGTAAGTCCTGTAATACTTCCCTTGGATGCATTGATAGATGAAATATTGGCTGTTAAATCACTTGCTTTGACATAAATGGTGACATTCTCTCCAACTGTAACATTTCTGGAAGAGGCACTGACACTACAACTGGAAGCTTCTACCTTCCCTGTAAACATTAAAAATAAAGTGAATGTTAAAACACATAGACAACCCTTTTTCATAATATCCTCCTTATTGACTAATTTGACTTGTTCCTTTGATATGGTTTTTGATTTGTACATAATCTGTTGGCCATATATTGGAATCGTGATTGACATCCGCTGCTTCTTTGTAAGCTCCTTCTAATTTAAGCGTTCCCTTGATTGCATTTTTAACTTGTACATAGTCTGTTGCCCAAATATTGGAGTCTCCATTCACATCTCCATAAATGACTACTTGGTACGTTACTTTTTGACTTCCTTTTTCTAAAGTGACTGTATCTCCTGTTGCTACTTTATCGGTAGTATTATTTGCATTTTTCTCTATCGTTACCGTTAATCCTTCCATATTGCCTTTTAGATTGTTACTAAATTCTTCATGACTCATTCCTATCTTTATACCACTAATATAATTGTCTTTTATTTTATAATTGGTAATTTTAATCTCTTCCTCCACTGGTGTACTTGGTACACAACTTGTATTTTGGGTATTAGGGGCCCCCTCATAAATAGGAATATAGAAGACATAAGCATAATTTTTAAAATCAGCAAATGTTTGGTAAGACTTATAGGTTGTTGTAGACTCGGATACGGGAGCTTGTATATTTTGCATATACTGATGTCCACCAAGGTTTGGTCCATAAGGGTCCCATTTTTGAAGATACAAACTCATCTGTCCTTTTACATTGTATGTATCATTCACACCAACATACTTCTTATATACAAATTTAGCGCCTTCCACAATGGAAATATAGGGGCTTGTCCAGTTATTTCCTTCACAGACTAGTTTACCAGTTTTCTCATCCTTTAATATCCCCTTGGCACAAGCAAGCCCATTTTCAATTACTTTTTGGTCTGTTGTTCCACTCGCTTGAATATTAAAATAATTATAATAACCTTCATAACCTGCATAAGTTCCTGAAATCAAAGAAGAAGTACCTTTCCTTCCTTGTTCTTGAATTAAACGAGAAGCCAACATATAAGGACTCACATTGTTTTTCTCTCCTGCCTCTAATAATACTTCTGCATACGTTTTTTCACTTCCTGGGCAGATTTTATTGGCCATAAAAGAGCCTTTTAAAATCGATTCTACCCCTTCTTTGGTATGGTAAGATTTAGAATACAAAGATTCAAACATAAAAACATTCGTTTCATTTAAAAAATTATAAGGGTTCATATAGTAAGTAATCGCTTCTTCTGATGCATGGTACCAACTGCATACATTGTTAGAACCCTTTTGCGCACAAATATCTGTTTTATAAGAGTCTTTCGCTGATGCAGAAATTAAACTTTTATTACTGAATTGTACTTTAAACATATCATCCCATGCGACAGGAATTTCTTTGTATTTTTTCCAATCAAAGAAATGGGTTTGTGCGACAAAAACAGCATTCGGATAAATCGTATGTAATTCTTTTATTTTTTCTTGGTAATCACATGGAAACTTTTTAAGTTCTTCTTCATAACCCCCCACATAAGAATCATTATAAATCGCTTTTACAGAAGCAGTACTTATAAAAAGGGCAAAGAAGAAAAAGAATATTTTTTGCGTATGTAGTCGTTTCATATCTACCGCCTCCATTATGTAACAACATTATACCAAAAATTGTGACAAAAAGAAATGGAAATTTTTTCTTGTTTACATATTTTAAAAGTCGTGAGAAAAATACAAAAAACTGCTAACGCTTGTTAACAGTTTTTAGTTCCCTATTTGGGAACTACATCATATCTTCTAGTTTGTTATTTGCTTTTTTCATCGCCTTATCTGCGACTTGCTCCATTTTTTTCATTACGGGTTTATTATACTTTTGGTACGCAAGTACCGCACCCGCACCCATAGCCATAAATGCTATATTTTTCATTTTCATAGTATCACCATCTTCCTAGAAAATATGTGCATATATCCGTATACAAAAATTGTATACATTTTTAGTTTCTCACTCTTTTATTTTTTTATACCTATTTTGTAATTTTTCTTTTAAAGATGTTTTTCTTTCTCTTTCCACTGCGCTAGAAACCGCGTAGACAAAAGCCTCTTTTTCTCCTACTAAAATTAATTTCTTTTTGGCTCTTGTTATCCCAGTATAAATCAGTTTTCGATGAAGCATACGAGAATAACGCATACAAATAGGCATAAGGACCAATTCAAATTCACTGCCTTGACTTTTATGAATGGATAAAATAAATCCATGTTTTATCGTATCCATATCTTTCGGCAAATAACGAATTCGATTTCCATCAAAATTCACATAAATTTCATAGGAGGATGGATTCTCTGATTTTTGAATAATTGTATCAATAAACCCAATGTCCCCGTTAAAAACATTTTCTTCTGGGCGGTTTACTAATTGTAATATTTTATCATTTTCACGGTAAATGACTTCCCCTACACTTATTTCTTTTTTTTCTAGGGACTTCGGATTAAATATTTCTTGCAACTCTTTATTTAAGCAATCAATTCCAACAACACCTGCATACATCGGTGCAAGCAACGTCGTTCTCGATTCATCATACCCTTTTTCTCTTAACTGTATACATAATTTTTTTATATTAGAAACAATCGTATCTTGGGAACACTCTAAAAACAAATAATCGTCTTTCTTATCTGTAAAATTTGTACTTAAATCATTATTTTTAATCTCCTCTGCCAAAACAGGAATATACGATTCTTCACTTTGTCTATACAATAAATCCAAATAAATTGTATCAATAAGATCGCTTTCAATCAAATCTTTAAGTACATTACCAGGTGCTACACTAGGAAGTTGATGAACATCCCCAACCAGCACAAGCTTTATATTACGGTTAAGTCCTTTAAGTAAAGAGGCCATCAGTTCCGTATCCAACATACTTACCTCATCAACAATCACCAAATGGACATTCGATTTATTTTCTTCGTTGACCATAAACGTATTTGCATCTTTATCCCATCTCAGAAAACGATGAATAGTGGACGCAGGAAGAAGAGTTGCCTCGCTCATCCGCTTACTTGCCCTTCCCGTAGGAGCAAGTAAAGCAAGCGATTCAGATAGAAAATCCCCCTCTTTTTGATAAACCTTAGCATACAATTGTACAATAGCTTTAATAATGGTTGTCTTGCCTGTTCCTGGCCCTCCTGTAATAATGGTAATATGGTTTTTTAAAGCTGACGCAATAGCTTGTTTTTGTTTATTATTATAGGCAATGGATAATTCCTTTTGCAATTCTTCTATTCTTTTATCTAAGTCTTTCATTTTATCTGTTTTTTGATTCAGTAAATCTTCCACTCGATCAATAATATACTCTTCACTTTCATAGATTTTTTTTGGATAATAACGATTTTCTTCAAAAACGATTTTATCTTCTAAAATCAAAGCATCCAATAAATTTAGAAAAGATTCTATTTCTAGGTCCATATGCAAATACGCCTCTGTTCCTTTTTTTATCTCCTCCAAATTTAAATAAGTATCCCCACTTGCAAAAAGAAGTTGGTGCATTTGATAAACTATACAAGCCTTTACTCTTTCCTCATTTTCATCTTCAATATTCATCATTGCTCTTAACTTATCTACTTTCAAAAAGGTAATTTCCTCCACATCCTCTATGACTTGGTAGAAATGATTTTGAATGGTAGCGATCGTTTTCGATTTATAAACATTATAAATGCTGAGTGCATCGCGCATCCCAAATCCTAAATCAGTGAGATAAACAATGACTTGGTGTGACTGGGAGTATTCTTCCAAAATACGCTTGATTTGCTGTTTTCTTTTTTCTGTTAATTTAGGAACCAAATCCAAGCAGGCAGGTTCTGTTAAAATACGATCAATACAATCTTTGCCCAATGTATCTACAATTCTTTGTGCGAGTTTTTCTCCTACTCCTGGAAACAAGTCACTCGATAAAAAAAGTATAAGACCATCCTTTGTATTCGGCATAAGCAACTCTGATTCTGTGACCGCAAACTGAATCCCATATTTAGGGTGATCTACAAGATTGCCATAAAACAAATAATTTTCTTTTTCTTTTAATTCAGGAAAGTATCCAGTAAAAGTAATATTTTGGTCTAAAAAATCTTCTATCTCTTCGCTATTTGTTTCTTTTACTTGCATAATACCTATATTATATCCTTTATCAGAAGAGAATATACTTCTTATAAATTTTCCTTTTATATACTCTTTCATAGCCATCACTATTTCCAGTTTATCTTACTTACTAAAGAAAGTCAACAAAAAAAGCGAACAAAAATTCACACAAAAAAAGAAAAAGAAATTTTTAATTTAACTCGTGCTAACAAATACAGGTTTCCAATTTTTTGTACAAATTTGATTATCTGCATTGTCCACTGCACAAATTTGGTATAAAAATATAAATTCACCTGTTGGCGTAAATACCCAGTCTTCTTCACAAGTAAAAATATTTTCTTTACTCTTTTTGCAAATATATTCTTTGGTTTTTTCACATGTTCCACGGATGCATTTTTTTCCAAGCATGGTAACTTTACTGACTCCTGCTGTATCAACTACATTAGAAATAATTTCAATATGATGACGCGTATTCCTATCTAAAATTGGCTCTTTTTTTACAAAGACATCTTGTATAGAAATGGAGGGAGCTGTTTTATCGATCTTAATGATTTTCGTAAGCACTGGGCTGATATTCCCAACAAAATCAATCGCTCTAAAATACCGTTTGCTTATTCCTTCTTTCTGTATATGGTACAATTCATTGGCAGAATGATAAGAAAAGTCAAACCAAGTTTTATTGTCCTTTGAGATTTGGTATTTCCATACCCCACTTCCATAATCCATCGAACCAACAGGATTTGGATTATCTTCCCTATTTGATAAAAATACTTCTTGTTTTGTCCATGTATCGTCTATGTACTTTGTTCCATCTTGAAGCAGAGCATTCATCGTCGGAACTGTTGGTGCTTTGTTGTCAATTTTTATTTCTGTACTTACACTTGTACTACAATTGGAAAAAACATCACAAGCTCTAATATATAGACGCTGATTTATATCTTCTTTAAAAGGAGGCGTTATGAAAAAACTTTCTTTTATACTAGGATACGCGAACCAATTTTTTTGATCATAACTATATTCAAAGTGATGCATACCACTACCATCGTCTTGCGCTTCTAATGTTAAACTGATACTTCCTTTCGTCCATTTTCCATTGGATGGATTTTTAACTTGTAGCTTTGTTGGCGGCGTTTTATCAATTTTAAATAAGGTTTGTCTCGCCAATGTACTAAATTTTTTTCCATCAAAAGCGATAGCCAAAAAGGTGGTTTCTTCCTTCGTATCTTGTGCATAAGTAAAGACAACATCTCTATCTATTTTATACCACAAATTGGCAGTTATCTCTTTTGTACTAGTGCCCTTTACACAATTTTTAGGCTTTACTGCACTTCCACAGGTCTCCTTTAAAAATACATCACTACTTCCATTTTTTTCTGCTTTAATATAGTAACTGCTATTTTGGTTATTTTCGCTTGGAAGTTGGACAGAAACAACCTGTTCTTTTAAATATCCTTTTTGCGGCTTGGCTTCGCTTAATAATGTAGGAGGAAGAAGTACAGCCTCTTCCTTTGTTGGTTTATCTTCCACTTTATCCTTGTTTTCTTGTTGTTCATCATTTTTTACTTTTTCGCTAGAAATTTTGTTGATTTCTGTAATAACGTTTTCATCTTGTTTTTGAACTCCCGTTTCATTCTCTTGTTTGAAGTCCGTTGTTTGCTTATTATCTTGCCCTTTTTTTACCAATTCTTTTTGCTTTTTATGAATATAGGAATTGAAGGAAGAAAAAGAAAAAGAGGCACTATTTTTTAAACTTTCTCTATCTATTGTTTTGGTAAAGTAAAAAAAAGAAGGAATGGCCAAAAATATAACCACACTAAAAAAGGTAATTTTCTTTAAAAGAACTTTCCACGTAAATCTCTTTCTATCCATTTTCCCGCCTCCTACTTTTCTTTTTTTATTTTATCAAAGAAAAAATAGGAAGTCTATATGTGGAAAGCTATTTTTCTAAATATCCTTTTTTAGATAATAAAAAGGAGTAAATTCTCCTTACCTTACAACATTTTAAACAATTAAAATCCCTGTATAAAACAAATAATAAAATAAATACTTCCAAGAACAAAGGTTGCTCTTGTAATGAAAAGTTCTCCCCCACGTTCTTTTCGATTTTTAAAAAGTTCACTATTTGCCCCTGTAAAAATATCTCCTTCTGCCACTTTTCCTGCTTGTAATAAAACAATGGCTATTAATAAAACACATACAACGATAAGTACTGTCTCCATCTTATCCACCTCGCTTATTAAAATACCATATTTTTAAGTTCTTGTAAAGGGATATGGTCTTTATTTTCTAGATAACTTATCTCGTTTTTCCCCTACTATTTAATTTTTCAAGTTGTTCTTGATTGATATAAATTACCCTTCCTCCTTTGGGACTGATTTTCGTATCACCAAATACAATCCATAAAACGTCTACTTCTTT
This sequence comes from uncultured Bacillota bacterium, assembly GCA_947246355.1. GTDB lineage: Bacteria > Bacillota_I > Bacilli_A > RF39 > UBA660 > CATOJL01. The sequence goes on from CAMXQX010000014.1 coordinate 7,816, forward strand.
ACTGGGCATAGTAGAACAACCATCTGTAAAAATAATTTTATTTTCTACTCGATTTGTAAAAGCATTCACTGCTACATTAAAATCTGTTCCACCACCTCCATAGAAAGATAAATTATCAATGTCTGCTTCATTTTTTATTTCTGTAAAACCATAAAACATAGTATCAAAACACCCTACTTTTACCTTTGAAGTTTGTAAAATATTTTTACATTCTCTTAAAAAATTGCGAAGCAACACCTCATCAATGGAACCACTCGTATCTAGGACAATCTCTGTTTCTGGTCTTGGTATTTCTTCTAAATAGGTGGTGACAATTCCATCCTCAATCTCCACATTTTCATAAGACCAATCCACATCATACTTTACCGCTTCTTTGAGTAACATTCGCCAATCCAAAAGAGGTGTGGATGTTCCAATATTGGCTATGGTTCTTACATCACTGTTTGTACTATCACCATGCCCAAGGGCCTCTTTTGCTAGTTCATTTTGTAACTCCTCTAATTGTCTTTTTCTCTCTATCCTGTTTTGTTTAAATACTTCTCTCTCTCCTACTTGTACTCGATTTTGCATCTCCTCTTGTTTTTTCTTTTTACTTTCTAATTCTTGCGTCTTTTCTGTTTTCTCTTCCTCGTGTAATGCTTGCCTCTCTTTTTTTCTAGAAAACATTCGTTTCATCTTATCAAATAAATTATCTTGGTTTTCTATTTTTTCTTCCTCTAAACCATTGGTGGCATTTCCCTCTCCTTTTTCTTGTTCCTCTCTTTGTTTTTTTAAAGTTGCCTGCTTCCACATAGAATGCGTATCGTGCCCCACATCATGGTATTTTTCTGTGCTTTCTTCATCGCCCTTTTGTGAACTCTCCTTTTTCGTATTCCCTTTTTGCTCTTTTTTCGTATCACTTTGTTGTTCTTTCTTTTCTTCTAGTAGTTTTTGATAGAATCCTTCTGCGTCATAAGCGATGGCCTCGGGAATATCGACTCCTCCTTTTACTAAAGGGAGTCCATCCTGTTTTAATAAAGCATTAATCACTGCGTCGGTGGCTATATTCCATAATTCAGAATCTTTTCCTTCACTTCTAAATATATGATGAAATGCAATATAACAAATCTCATGGGCAAGGATAAATACCTGCTCCTCCCGTGACAGAGAGGACAAAAAGAGAGGATTATAGTATATGATTTCTCCATCGGTTCCTGCTGTTTCTACGGAAGCCTCACCCACAAATTGGGTATGCGCTACTATACTACCAAATAAAGGATACTTCACTAAAACTCTATTTATAATGGTCTCAATATGCATAGTTACTCCTGCACGTGGGCACATAAGGAATATATTTCTTCATTGATTTTATGCCTATTTAAATCAGAATAAGTAACTATAGGGAAACAATTTGTAGGTAAATCGAAGGTACTCACTTTTTTATACTTCAATATCTCAACAAACTTTGTTTGTTCTTCAAGTGCAATTTCATTTATATTTTCAATGAGTAAAATAACAGAACCCTTTTTACTTTTTTCTATTAATTCTTTATACCATGTTGGTGGACAAAATTCGACATTCTCATAATGTCCATTTAGCTCAAGTCGATCTATATTTGCACTTATTGCTACCACATTCGTAAAAACAGTCGCAGGAAGATTTTGAATTAATAAGGGAGAAATTCCACACTGTAAGTAGCTTTCTAATAAATTAAATCTATCTTTATTCATTTTCTAATTCCTCCTTGGGTATTTTCCTCAGACATTTGTATTTCAAGTAAATACTCTAACCTAGACGTGTCTCCATGAACCCACATTGATTCAAAGACAGCTCTTGGTTCTGCACCTAATTGTTTCATAAAATCTCTAACTACCTCAAAATGCTCTTCATCTACAGAAGACAAACCAGCAGCTGTTGTGAATTTTTGTGCAACATTCATTTCTAAATCCTTCTCTGTGTAATTGTGCTGCAGTACATCCTCAATACGTATAACTTGAAGACTGGAAAATGCAACAAAGTCTCTTGTTAACTCTTCTCCAATGAGGGCTCGAAGCATTTCTTGCTTTTTCGTTTTATATAATACTTTGGATGCCATCTCCCATTTTCTTGGGTCGGCATTTGGTTTTTCTCCTGTATAAGGTGTTCTTAATACATCTTGTCCACTATAAGACTTGTAAGCCACATAAGCATAAATGGATGGATGAATTTTTGGTTCTACCTTTTCTTCTTGATAGTCCAATCTTTCATAATTTTCTCTTGGTGTAATAGCCCATTTTAACCAGCTATCAACAGTCGTTTGAATATATACATGCGCAAAACGATTAAATAATGGTTCTGCCATTTGATTGGCAGCAAGAGAATCATTCAAATCATTTCCAGCTGCCACAATTCTTGCATTGGCTGGTAGCCTCCATTTCCCATCCACTTCTCCGTCCAAGACAATGTTAAATGCCATTCCTTGAATACTTGGTAGTGCATTGGTGAGTTCATCAAAGAATACAATATGGATTTTGTTAGGCTCTTTTTCGCATTTTTCCTTTAGTTTTATGTACCACGTTGGTGGTACATCCATCATTTCTCCCGTTGCAGCATTATATACACTTTTTCCATTTAAACTGTTTGGTGTTGCATTTCTCATGTATATAATTTCACAGTCTGGATCCAATTGTTTTACTCTTGCGGATTTTCCCTCACTGGATCTACCATGTAAAAATACAGAAACATTGCTTTCGATGGCCCCTTTAATGATATCCTCCTCAGAGACACAATTAAAATCAAAATCAAAATCATAAGGATTTTTCCTTTTTATTCCGCTATCTATATTATTTATTGGCTCTGTATTTTGTAAAATCCTATTAGATACAATCTCTTTAGCAAAACAAGTATCTATAAATTGCTTTATATCAGTTCTCTCAAAATCCCCTTGGTAATTGTTATTATTCTGAAATTTTACACCTGAGAAAATCAGTTTCTTAGAAAGCGCTATATTGGATACTCTATCTACTAGCCATGTGATAGGCTCAACCAAAACCCAATAAGCTTTTCCCTCTTCAATTTTTCTTCCATCGGATAGAGTCTGTCCACTACAATTTCCATCCGCTACAAAACGAATACACTTCTTTCCATTATATTCGTATTCCATATGTTCTCTTGCCACAAACGAACGACTATACTCTTGATAATTTACAGAGTCCGTTGTATACTTTTTTCCTGTTCTATTTATCCTATCACTTTGAAATGCACGTTCAAAATCTGCTTCCTCACTGGCACGCAAAATAGACTGTGGATATTCACCATAGTCGACTTCTATTATTTGACCCCTGCCTCTCACTTCGTTCGAGGAGATGTTTTGGATTAAAGAGTAAGGTAAAGCTGGGCGTGCCCCAACATACCGTAAATTAACATTGTATAAGTAACCATTCCCATCATTGTCAACAGCGCGCGCGAGCACAAACGGGGCACAAGAGCGCAAACACGCAAAAAATAAATTTTCTTCTTAATTAAAGGCTTTTCAACCTAAAATCCTATTTTTTCATTTTCCATCTTGCATCATCACTCTTTTTCCAAGCAACGATTAGATTAATTGCCTCTGCAAGTTGCATAGAAATCTGTTTGTATTGCTTTTTCAAAATACAGTTGGAGTTGAAAGCAAGCAAGGCCATATACCCTAAAAGTTTTAAGTTAACAATTGCTTCTTTTTGATACTCTTCTCTTTTGGATTTGTTGTTAGAAGACTCCATTCGAATAAAATTAGCTTTTAATAAATACTCTATCGTATCTAGACAATAATTTTGCATCCGATTGACGAAGACACCTCTAAATTTTTTAGGGGATTTTTCTGTTACTGCAATCACATAAGCTTTTAATTTTTTAGTAACGGTAATTACCATTAAATCATTAGCATTGAAAGGAATTTGGTCTATCACCTTTCTATCCTTGTCTTCTTCTATGAGTCCTATTTTTACTTTTGTTTCATCAAACTTTTCATCCTTAGCCATGGCAAGGCCTTTCTTTGTTGCAAGAACTTCTTCTATATTGTTTGCTCTTTGTGTTACAATTTCTATTTTTTTGGGGATTTTTAAATGATTCGATCTACTGACTTGATACATTCCTTACCTCTATCATCTATTCAAAAATATCTCCTAGCAAATCTTCTTTGTTTTGAATGCCATTCAAAAAATCACTTGCTTTCCTCTTTGGCTTTCCTTCCATTTGTATTTCGGTTAAAATAATTTCGCCATTTCCGCATTTCACACCTATTCCGTCCGAATATAAATTACAAATTGTCCCATCAATTTTATCAGGATAATAGGCATCCCCTATTCTCACCTTCCAAATCTTCATTCGCCTTCCTCTTAAAATAGCATACGCTCCAGGATAACTATTTAACCCTCGAACTTGATTATGAATAGCATATTTTGTTTTACTAAAATCAATTTTTTCTTCTTCTTTTTTGATTGTAAACGCGAATGTTGCCTCCTCATGATTTTGAGGGATGCGAGGAGCAGTTTTATTAATAATACTTGGAAGAGTCTCTAAAAGTAAATCACGACCAAGTATTTTTAACTTATCATGCACCATAGATGCTGTATCCTCTTCTCCAATGGCAATTTCTTTTTGTGCAATCATATCTCCCTCATCCAATTTCGAATTCATATGCATAATGGTAATCCCAGTTTTCGTCTCTCCATTCATCACAACTCTATGAATAGGAGCCCCTCCTCTATATTTAGGAAGCAAGGAAGCATGAACATTAATACAACCATATTCTGGTAAAAATAATAGTTCATTTGGAACCAAATTTCCATAGGCACACGTGATAATCAAGGTTGGTTTTAATGCATAAATTTCATCGAGTGCTTCACTTAATTTTTCTGGTTGTAAAACTAAAATTGTATGGTCATTCGCACACTGTTTGACAGGGGAAAACGTTACTTGTCCATTTCTACCATTGACCCTGTCTGGTTGGGTAATGACTGCTCTTACATCATAATTTTCAATGAGTCCTTCTAAGACAGGTACAGCAAATGCAGGCGTACCCATAAATAAAATACGTACCTTCTTCTCTATTTTTATTTGTTCAATATTCAGTTCTGTATCCATATTTCTTGATCCTTTCTTTTTACATTGTATTTTCATTTTCTAGCAATCTTTATACTACACTTATTTTAGATAAAATTCAAAATAATATTATAAAACTAGGATATTTGTGCAGATGGCAGCCACATTTGTTCATTTTCTCCTCATTTTAATTTATTGTTTTTTAAATTTATATTTTCTATTATTTTTTTATCTAGAATTATTTTATATCATAAGAGGATTGATATCAATATCTAGTAATATTTTTGTCTTAAAATACATTTTTTTTATTTCTTTAAGACCTTCATAAATTTCTTTGGAATTTTTATATTTTAAGAGAATCTGCACCGAGAAAATATCATTCACTTTAGGAATTAACGATGCACTTGGACCTAGAATAAAGGTATCTTTATATTTCTTTTCCCTTAAATATGATGCTATTTTTTCCCCTTCTTTTAATAGTAAATTTAAATCTTTTCCTTTGAGTTTTAAGAGAGCTAAATTATAGTAAGGACTATATTTTAATACTTTTCTAATTTTCATCTCTTCCTCATAAAAGGCTTCATAATTGTGTTCTTTTGCGTACACAATACTATAATGTTCAATATTGAACCCTTGTATCACAACTTCTCCTAAAAGGGCACCTCTACCCGCTCTTCCAGAGGTTTGTGATAACAGTTGATAGGTTCGCTCGGCACTTCTAAAATCAGGAAGATTAAGACCTGCATCCCCATTTAACACCCCTACCAAGGTCACATTTTTAAAGTCCAATCCTTTGGCAATCATTTGCGTACCAAGTAAAATATTAGCATTTCCTTTGGCAAAGGCTTCTATGATTTTTTCATGGGCTCCCTTTTTAGAAGTGGTATCGATATCCATACGAAGGACTTTGGCTCCTTCTATGTTTTCTCGTAAATACTCTTCCAGCTTTTCGGTCCCCATTCCTTGCTCTTTAAAATCATGACTCGCGCACTCTGGACAGACTGTATCTTTCCTCTTTCCATACCCACAATAGTGGCACCGCATCGTATTGGAAGACTTATGATAAGTTAGTGGAATATCACAGTGAGGACAGGTATCTTGGTAACCGCATTTTTGGCAAGTAATCACTCTAGTATAACCTCTTTTATTTAAAAGAAGAATCACTTGCTCTTTTTTTTGAATTCTATCTACTATTTTCTCTTTTAAACTTTCCGATAGAATAGGATTTCCTCTTTTGATTTCCTCTTTCATATCCACCAAATAAACAAAAGGAAGCGTTGCACCTACCCGCTTTTTTAAAGTTAATAGTGTAAATACACCCAGTTTGGCTTTCGTATACGTCTCAATAGAGGGCGTTGCGCTTCCCAAAACAACAGGCGCATTATGGTATTTGCCTCGAAATAAAGCAATATCCGTTGCATGGTATTTCGGGGTATTTTCTTGTTTATAAGTACTTGAATGCTCCTCATCCAAAATAAGAATGCCAATATTTTTAAGGGGGGCGAATATTGCGCTTCTTGCCCCTATGACAATGGAAACTTCTCCCCTTTCAATCTTCCGCCACTCATCGTATTTCTCTCCATCACTTAACTTGGAATGGAGAATGGCAATTTTATCTCCAAACCGTTTTAAGAACTTTTCGGTCACTTGTGGTGTTAGACTAATTTCAGGAACCAACAAAATCGCGGTCTTTCCCCTATTTACTTTTTCCTCAATCAAAGCCATATAGACTTCTGTTTTGCCACTTCCTGTGACCCCATGAAGTAAAAAAGGCCTAAATGTATCTTCTTTTAAAACTTCTTCTACTACACCTTGTTGTTCTTCTGTCAAAGAAAGAGGTGCTTCTTTTTCTTGTTTTCTTTTTTGAAAACGGTATTTTTCTTTTTTGTCCTCTTTTATAATGTGTTTTTTTAGTAATGTTTGGTAAGCCGTTCCATGCAAACTTCCTTTTAAAACCTCTCCATTCTTTAGTAATGCAATTACTTCTTTTTGTTTTTGACTCGTACAAAGTTGTAATGCTTCTTCTGCTTTCATTGCAAGAGAAAGATAATTTTCGTATTGAATGGATATTTTCGTATTCTTCTTAGCTTTTAATGCCTTAGGTAACATGGTTTGGTAAGCTGCAATTAAACTCGATAGTGTTTTATTTTTGATATACTCCCCCATCCGTAGTAATTCTTCTGTGAGGACGGGTTCTTTATCCACAACGTCAATGATATCTTTGAGGTTAAATTCTTTTTCTTCCTCACTTATTTTCAAAACAAATCCTTCTAATGTTTGCTTTCCAAAGGGGACAAGGACACGCATACCCACCACAACATGCATTTCTGTTGGTATACGATAAGAAAATGTTTGGTCCAACCCCGTTGCTTTGATTTCTACGAGCACTTCTGCAATCATGTTACCACCCTTACTCATTATAGCATGGTTTTAAAAAAAGAAAAAAGAATTTATTCTAAACTCTTTTTAATTCTTCACAATCCGAATGGTTTTATCCATCTTGTGAAAAAGATAGGTAATAAAATAATCCAATTTTTTATAAACGTACAAAGAAGCAAGAGTTAAAACAAAAGCAATTAACGTACTTTCATAACTGATGGGCATTAAATTAAAGAACGAGTATTGAAAAATTAAACAATAGATAAAACCTCCTAGCATGACAAAGAATAATGTTCTTCTCAGCCAAGTAAACGGCTTACATATTTTAAATAAGTAAATGAAACCTGTAATAGCTGTTAAGATGACACATAAAGAACTTTGTAGCTCATATGTTAAATCAAAAACATTGGTGAACGCTGTAACCAAAGCAACATTAAAAAATACAGTCATCGCAACAGGTAAACTTCTACTTACTACTTTGAGTAAAAAGTTTCCCTCCACCAGTTCATTGTTGGGTTCAAGAGCTAAAATAAAGGATGGCGTTCCAATCGTAAACGTTGTAATGAGTGTTAATTGAATAGGAACAAAGAAATACTTATTGGATATTAAAACACTAAAGACAATGAGTAAAATTGTATAAATTGTTTTTACAAGTAAAAGGGACGCACTTCTTTCAATATTGTTGATGGTTCTTCTTCCTTCCATCACAATTTGTGGTAGTGAATTGAAATTATCATTTAGTAAAACGAGTTGCGCCACATTACGAGCTGCATCACTTCCACTAGCCACCGAAATCGCACAATCGCTTTGTTTTAAAGCCAGTACATCGTTGACTCCATCCCCTGTCATCGCCACCGTTAAACCTTCTCTCTGTAAAATTTGAATGATTTTTTTCTTTTGTTCTGGTTTTACTCTTCCAAAAACATCGTACTTTAAAACCGCTTCCTCTAATTCTTTTTCGTCTAAGTCTCCCACATTCCTACCTGTTTGCTCCTTAAGTCCTACCCTTTTAGCAATATTTAAAACGGTTTTAATATTGTCTCCTGAGATAATTTTGACTTTCACACCCTGCTTTTGAAAATAAGAAAGTGTATCTTTGGCTTCTTTTCTCACTACATCTTCTATTAAAACACATCCTAAAATAGATAACTCCTTTGGATATTGACTTAGAGGTTCTGTGCTTTTTGTTAAAACCAAAACTCGATAATTTTCTTGATATTTATCTAGTATATCTTGAATTTTAAGCGTATCTTCTTTAAGTAAAAATTCGGGGGCCCCTATATAGAAGGTTTCCTCCTCCAAGGAAATACCCGAAAATTTTCGCTCGGAAGAAAAAGCAAGTCTTTTCTGTACTGTCTTTTGTTCATTGGTTGAAAATCGCTTTTTTAAAGCTTCCATTGTCTCGTTAGTATCCTCTGTATACGTTGCATAAAGGTTTAAAGCTCTCTCTAGTTCTTCTTTGGAAGTATCTTGGTAAGGAAGAATATCCACCACTTCCATTTTCCCTTCGGTAAGCGTTCCTGTTTTATCCAAACAAATAACATTCACACGGGCAAGTGTTTCAATGCAGTATAATTGTTGCACCAATACTTTGTATTTCGATAGGCGAATGACACTGACAGCCATAACAGAACTCGTTAAAAGAACAAGTCCCTCTGGTATCATTCCAATTAAAGAAGCAACAGTTGTAAAAATCGCTTCTGCTTTGTTTCCATCGACAGCTTCCAATTGAGATACATACATGATAATACCTATGGGGATAATCAAAACAGAAATCACTTTTAAAAGTTTTTCAAACGACTGCATAATCACAGAACGTATTTTTTTATTGTATTTTGCTTCCTTGGAAATCTGCGATACATAATTGTCACTTCCAATGTGTTCTACTTTGGCATACCCCGTTCCACTTACAATAAACGAACCTGATAAGAGCATATCTCCCTTTTTCTTGACGATTGCATCTGGCTCCCCTGTTAAAAGAGATTCATTCACTTCTACTTCTCCATCCAACAAAACGGCATCACATACGACTTGTTTGCCGAGGGACAATTTTATCACATCATCTAAAACTAGTTCATCTACCTTCACGGTTTCTTCCCTGCCACCACGAATGACATCTAAACTCGACTCAGCTAAAATCGATAAGCGATCAATAATTTTTTTTGATATGACCTCTTCTACAATACTGATAATGGAATTGACAATGATGACGCCCATAAATAGGCAATTTTTTACTCCTTCAAAAAGAGCATGGTTTACAATACCTGTAATGAGTACTGCAAGGCCTAAACCAATGTTTAAGAAATTAAAATACGTAAATAAATTTCCTAAAATAATTTGTTTGATTGTTTTGGTCTTTGGTTGTGCATCAAAGTTCACTAAATTTTCTTCTCTTCTTTGCAACACTTGTTCTAAAGAAAGACCAGTCTCTATATTTGGATTATATCTTTCCATACTTTCAACTCCATAGGTATTATAGCACTTCTTACGTCTTATGTGAATGAACCAAGAATTTTTTTCTAAAAAACAGTGTATTTTTTTAGTTATTTTTCATCATTTTTTTATTTCATTTTTGTGACAGGAAAATAGGGTAAGTAGAGAAAAGGATATAAAAAAAATCACATTTCTGCGATGAATTCTATTACAAATCTTTAAAATTCGTAATGTTTGTTTTCCCTTTGTTTTAAAAGAAAAAATATTTACTTATAGTCTAACAAATCGTATAATGCATATAGAGATATGTATAAACTGTTAAGCGTTCCTCATGAAAGTGAAGTGATGTCTATGTGGAAAGGGAAAAATGGAATATTTAGTAATTCTTGTTATCTTGATTTTACTTTTAGACCTCAAATTAAAAAAACAAAGACTAAAATGAAAACGCTTGGCACCAAGTCATAGCGTTTTCTTTAACATAACAATTAGAGACAACGCTTAACACACGAAAGTTCTACGTATCTCTTTTTTATTGTATGAAATAACTTCATCTACATACATTATATTATAATATTTTCTTTTTGTAAATCCTTTTTTAATGCAGTTTTTTATGTCATTAAGAAAGAAATTTTAGTGGAATTTACTATTTTTTAATAAAAACCAAAATTATTTCCTACTCTACTATAAATTCTACTGAAAAATATTTCTTATCATTTTCTATTACTGCTCTATCTAAATTAGGAAGAGCATATTTCAATATACGATACTCTCCTTTCTTTAACTCTCCGTATCGATAAGACCAATCCAGTTCTAATTCCAATTTTCCTCTTACATCTACATGATAAGCTATATCATTAAAACAGGCATTTTTATGAATCACTTCTAAAGGAACCCACTCCCCTTCTTCTTTTTTCTCTACTTGAAATTCTTCTCCATAGCTATACTGATTTTTACCCAAATCCGTAATCACTATCGTCACACCACTATTGGTTAGAGTTCCCTCTTTTATTTGCATAGAGACACTTGGAATTTCACTCAAATGTTCACTTGTACTTCTTTCATTGATAGCAATTGCGTCGTTTATCTGTTCTAATCCTACCTTATCTGTTTCTTTCGCTTTGAGTAAAGTAGCATACGTAAATATGTTGGAAATGGTATCTTCAAAAGAATAAAAATTTAAGAATGTAAATTCATAGATTTTTCCAACCACCAAGTTAGTACTTTTATTGATTTTAACGATTGCTTCTTCTCCTTGGAATTGTTTTAGTGTAACATTTACAAAATCTTCATCATCGTCTTCTATTACACTTTTAATAGAGTAAGTTCTAGTAAATGTTTTTTCTATATTCTTCTCACGCCCACAATATTCACCATTTAGTCTTTCTACCATATCACTGCTACCAATATAAATATCATGGTTTCCTTCTATCGTATTGCAAAATAAAATAGAATAGGCTTTATTTTTATAAAACGTAGAACCCCCATCATACATCACATACCTCTCCATTTGGTCTAGTGCATTTTGTGAAGTAAGATATTTTTTTATTTTTTCCATATTGGTTTGTTTGAAATCTAATGCCTTTTTGAGTTCAAAACAATTTTCCCTGCTATCACAAAGATGCATTGCTTCTATACCATAATAATACACTTGGCTTATCCTCCCCTCTTCTATAGTAAACTTTTTTGTTAGTTGTAAATCTTTATCGGTATCGCTTGGAACGATATTCATATGATAAATATCTATTTTTGGATAAGCTTTTTTATAAGTCATAACAAGAAATACAATAAGCAAAAAGAAAAGAAAAAGAAGAAAACAAATGGTATACTTGAATTTGATTTTATTTCTTTGATTGGCGTGAATAGTATCCATCAGTGTTTCCTCGGAAGTTTTCATGATGTTATCTTTTTCTATTCGCTCTCCATTTACCAGTTCACTCATCGAAATATCCAAAATTTCACACAATGGTTTGAATAGAGAAACATCTGGCATTCGTCTGCCATTTTCCCAATTAGAAATAGCCCTATCTGTTACGTTTAATAAATCGGCAAGCTCTTGTTGTGTCATTCTTTTATCCTTTCTTACCTTGGCGATAAACTTTCCAATTTTGTTTTGGTTCATAGTTTCCCTCTTTTCAAAACTATTATAAAAGAAAAAAAGAAAAAAGTATCCAAACAAAACGTGGAGTTTTCCTTTCTTCTAGTGTTTAATTGGTTACTACAAATTACCTACTCTTATTATTTTTCTCTTTATCAAAATGAGTAAATGCTAAACACAAAAAAGAAAAGCCTAAACATAAGAACATTCCTGCTGTCCCAGTATTTTTATCTATAAAATTCAATAGAGCACCAATAAAATAACATATAGAAGCAGTTAAAAATCCTACAAAACTTATTTCTTCTTTTGACACACTCTCACCTCCTTTACTATCGAGGAAAAAGAAGAATTCCTTCCTGCAACAACACTTCATCATCTCATTGGTTATTTTATAGTAATCCTTATTTTTTTATAAATACATTAGGATACTCACTAGCCACTTTTTCGGCTGGAATATATTTATTTTCTAAAGCATATTTTAAAGACATAGTTTGATGATTTAACAGAAATTGAATGGCGATCTCATTCGTATCAACACTTTTTACATAATAGCTATTTTTATCATCTTTATAAATGAGTTGTTCTTTTTGATTATTGTTATCTCTATAATCTAAAAGAGTATAAAATACATATTCTGTTTCTTCTTCTATCATTTTTCTTAAATCCATATCATTAGAAATAGAGTAATGACAACCATTTATACTTTTGGGAATGAGTCTTGTTCCATCACTCCAAACATAAATCGTATCAATGAATTTATTATCATTATCATACATTTGTAAATCAAAAGCATGGCCATCAGATAAGCAAATCTCTCCGTATTTTTTGCTACTTGAAACAGCAGTTAAAATTTCTGTTAATTTGTCTTTATCAGTTATTGTTCCTAATTCTTTTTGGTCTACTTTTATAACTATTTTTGTAGTATCCTTCATTTTATCTAATGTATCCGTTGGAATCGATTTACCCTCTTTCGCAGTATCTTTAACGACACACTTATTTATAATTTCGTTAAAATCAACGTCACTATCTTGATTATGAATATAAATGGTAGGAGTAAAAGCACTTTCATACATTTGGTATACCGAAAATTTCTCATAAAAATACTTATCAAAGTCTTTCATTACACTAGAATCATATGTTCCGCCTTTCGGATAAACAATCACATATTTATTATTAGGATGATGACTCGCATATACTCCTTTATAATAAGCAATTTTTTCTTTATCACCACTTTTTATTTCACTGAAAGGTATTTCAATTAAGTCATCTACCTCCGTTACAAGATAACCCCCTAACCCGCTTTCCAAACACTGCATAAGTGTTTTATCATAATCTTCTACTACTTGCTTATTTTTACCACAGCCTGTAGTAAGACATAATCCAATCAAGGATAAAACAACGATTTTTTTCATACCAGCACTCCTTTACCGTCATTATATCATGTGTTTTTAAAATCAAAACTATTTTTTAAAAGAAAAGGATATTGGTTATTTATTTCGTATGTCAAATACAAAGGGTGATGATTTATGAATTATTATGCTTCTATCAAAGAAGAATTTGTAAATAATGAAATATATAAAAAGGTAAAAGATTACAGTAAAAATAAAAATGATTTAGATACATATTACAAGGTAGGAAAATTACTTTCACAAGCAGGTAAACATTATGGAGAAGGTATTATCCTATGTAGACGTGATCATAAATTTATAATGGAATACTGTAGCGATAAAAGAGTATTATCAAGAGAGTATAGGTTAATCAACACAAAGTGGGAAAAAAATAAAAGAACCTTACGTCCTTTTATTTCTTAAGAGAAGATACAGTATAAATAAAGTTTGTTACTTCACTATTATTAGAAGCATATCCATTATATTTTTTGCTTAAATCCATAAGAGCATCTACTTTGTTCGTATAGCTTTGGAGGTGATTTTTGTAACTTATTAATTTAGAAATTCCTTCTTCATTGAATTGATGTACCCCTTGGTTTACTTCTTTGGTTCCTTCTTTTAATGTATTGGTTCCTTCTTTTAGGGTAAGAGAGCCGGTATAGATTTGAGAGATACCTTCCTTTAAAGCTCCTATGCCACTACCTACTTGGTTGGAACCTTGGTAAAGTGTACTCGCTCCATTTTCTAACTGTGTGACTAAAGTGATAATTTGACTTTGTAAACTCGAGAATGTCGAAAGAGTCGTTGCAATGGCTGTATTATTGGCTTCTAATAAGGCAATTAAATTTAAATTAGCTTCATAGGTTTGCTTTACCGTAAGTAAAGACTTTATTGTTGCTTCATCGTATCCTAAAGTAACCAATTGTTCTTTTGTTACACTTTCTAAATGATTGGTTGTATAAATTGTTTCTAAAGAGGTATTGGCTGTCTTTAAAGAGGTAATGGCAACATCATTTTTTTCTTTTAACGCATTCATACTTGATAAATCAACACCTGCACTTAACTGTTCCTCTGCCTTTTTTAAACTAGCAAGTAGTGTCGCAAGCCCATTCGTAACAGAAGTAGAACCATTTTGTAAAGTAGTAATGGATGTTAAAACGGTTTGTAGAGAAGAAGATAAAGTACCTGCTCCTTCATTTAATGTACTCGCTCCATTTTCTAGCTTCCCTGTTCCCTCTTCAATTGCATTGATACTCTGTTTTAATGTATCAAGATTTGCATACACTTTCTTCAAATCGTCAAAAAGAGTAATATCACTTTCTTCAATCAATTT
>CAMXQX010000015.1 GCA_947246355.1 uncultured Bacillota bacterium
ATACTTCTCTTTTTTCCTATTTCCTTCTTCCAAACAAAAAAAGAAGATTTTTTTCCTCTTTCGATTTATAAAAAAGGTCTCTATTCCTCATATATCATTGCAATATCCGCAAATAGGTTTGTCGCACTCCCATTTTCTAAGAGTGGCATTTTTGTTTCTTGTAGAGTGTAAAAAAACTTCAGAAACAGCAAAATAAAACAAAAGAACTAGCAAAAATAGTTCTTTTCTTAATAAATCTATCCCCATGGAATTTCTTTTGGATTCATTCGTTTATTCTTTTTTTCTTCGATAATTTTACCACTATTCATGCGTATAATCTTATCACCAATAAAAGCAATTCCTGGATTATGGGTAATGATAATCATCGTTGTATTGTATTTTTCATTGATATCAATAAGAGATTCTAGCACAATTTTTCCTGTTTTTTCATCCAAAGCACCAGTCGGTTCATCACAAAACATTACTTTAGGATTTTTCACAATTGCACGAGCAATAGAAACCCGCTGTTGTTCTCCACCTGATAATTGATACATTGCTTTTTTCGCATGTTTTTTAAGTCCAACCGTTTTCATCACTTCGTAGACATCCATCGTTTTACTGCCTAATTTTTTCCCAACCAAAATATTTTCATAGACATTCAAATGCTCTAAAAGATTATAAGTTTGAAAAATAAATCCTAGATTTTTTTTACGAAAACGAGTCATACGTGAATCAGAGTAACGACCAATATCTTTTCCTTCATAAAATATTTTGCCACTGGTTTTTTTATCTAATCCAGATAATAGATTGAGTAATGTTGTTTTTCCACTTCCACTTGGTCCTAAAATGACAACGATTTCTCCCTCTCCAATCTCTAAATTAATGTTATCCAAAGCAATAAAATTGTTTTTGCCTGTCTTATATGTTTTGGTTAAATTTTCTGTTTTAATTAGCATAAAGCACCTACTCTCTTTTTAATGCCACAGCTAGTGGTATCTTATTTAAGGCTCTTTTTGACAAGGAAATAGCAATATAATAAGCCACAAGTAAAGCAATAAGTCCTATAAGGGCATGTGTGAATGATATAGAAATCGGTATGGTAATTTGCATATCACCAACGAGTTGCGCAACAATCCATTTTAGTAAAGAAATCATAGTTGGAATAGAAAGTAAATAAGCAATCATCACAAATGGGGTATAAATATTGAGGACTATACTGGATACCTCTTTTTTCTTATAACCCATCACTTTCATTAACGAAATGGTTTTCTTATTTTCCTCTACGATAACACTGGCAATAACAGAAATAATAACGAATGCCATCACTGCAGCAAAAGCAATCACCATATAAATAGATGTATTAAAACGATCCATCTGTTTCATAATGTTTTCCTTTAAATCGGTAAAACTCATGACGTAAGCAATTTTCTCTAAATCTTCTTCACTCATTTTACTGAGGCTTTTGTATTTTGGATTTTTAGAGTAAATGACATTATACATCGCTTCTTCGTATCCAAGTTGATGCGACAAAACCTCTCTATCTACATAACCAGAGAAACTCATTAGTTCATTGGAAAATCCGACAACAGTATACGTTAAAGTAGTATCTCCGCTTACAAAAACCAGCTTATCTTCTAACTCTAGTTCCAAATACTCTTTCATATTTTTAGAAACAATGATAGAACTTTCATCCAATAGATGGGTCATATTTTCTTTCTTCTCATTTTCTAAATGAATGGTTTTGACATCTTTATCCATTCCTGTAATCGTAATCGTTTCGTCTTCTTCTAAGTTTTTGCTTTCCTTTTTCTTACCTTCTTTATCTTGTATTTCTTTCAAACCTAAAGACACATTTAAAATCACATCGTCTTCTTCTAGGGAACCTGCATAAACATTTTTTGTATAAGCCATATAGTCATATTCCATACCTTCAAAAGAAGATTCAATCATACCACTAAACAAATTCATTCCAATTAACGTTAGTACAATTAACATACCTGTTGCAAAAGAAGTAATCGTTACAATGAGTAACTTTCCAATGGAACGAGAAGCTAGAGAATATTTAAAACGATTTTTAAAGGGAAGTGGCTTGGTTACAATATTGACCACTTTACTTACAAAATTTACCTTTAAATTGCTACCCTCTTTTAATAATTGTAATGGTTTTTTACGTAACATAACTAAAGCAATAATATAGCTTAAGATAGATAAAAGAAGAAGAGGGGTTACAATACTATCCTTTAGATAGGAAAAATCCATCGTAAAGTTATTGAGTGGCACATTGTAGTAACTTAAAAATAGATGTGCCATTGGTTCATTCAAAATGCTTCCGATAGAAAAGCCTAGTATTCCTCCAACAATAGAACCTAAAATAGGGTAAACTAGATAACTTAAGGCAATACTATATTTGCTATAGCCGAGTGACTTTAAAACACCAATTTGTAAACGTTCGTCCTCAATTCTTTTCTTGGTTACAATCATAATAATAATGACAGAAATGGTCAACAGTAAGTATAAGAAATAATCTGCAAATAAACGATTGGTTACAAATTCCAGTTGTAAAGCACCTGTTCTTGCAATACGACTAACGGTGTTGACACCCATCACAATAGTCGATTCTTCATTTTGGAATAAAGCTTCCATGGGATTTTCATCCACGGTAATCTCTTTTTCTTCCTCTATTTCACCCATCGTAATTTCAAATTTACGAGGTGGATTGTCTCTAAAACGAAGTGCATACGTATTATCAGGAATTCCAACTACATCTTTATAATCTTCCTGCGTCATAAAGATAATATTGTTCTTTTTCTCATCAAAAATAGGTGTTGAGAAAGTAATTAAAGGGTAAACATAATCTGATGCATACGTAAATCCAACAATTTTGTATTCTTTTTCATTGATGGTAAAAGAAGAGCCTATTTCTAAATCATTGGCTTTCGCAAATCCTTCAAGCATCGTAATTTCTGAAGCTTTCTCTGGAAGTCTTCCTTCTCTTACATACACTTTATTGATTTTTTTATCTTTATTGTAAGGTATCACTTTTAAAATTAAATCATCGTCCATCACTACTTTTGACTTTTCGTATTCAAAATCAAAACGATACGTATCTTGCAATAACCCTAACTTTTTCATTTCTAGTGGGACATTCGCTTCATATTTCATAAAAAGATATTGGATATTGGTTAAAAGAGTAACATCGATATTTTCATTTCCTGCTTCTATATTCGATTTATAGAAAGAAAATAGCTGTCTTTCTTCTTCGGTCATCTCTTTTAATTCTGTCTCTTCTAAATGGTTTAAATCATCAATGGTTACATCATGGTTATAGTCCAAAACGACGTCTCCACTAATATTTTCTACATTTTGCTCTTCCAAGTAATCATAATACTTATTCTCAAGTCTATCTAAAGCTGTATTCATGGATACATAAATACCAGTTGACAACGTAATCAATAAAATAATACCAAACATTTGGATTTTTTTTCTTTTTAAACCTTTAAGGGCGTTTCTAAAAAGTAATCCCATTACGCCCACCTCAATTCTTCTGCTTTTTTCACTTTTTTATTTTGTGTAACTTCTACAATTTTACCACTATTCATACGAATGACTGTATTTGCCATATCCGCAATGGATGGATTATGCGTTACAATAATCATCGTTGTTTTATACTTTTTGTTCATCTCTTGTAGTACTTTCAGTATATTTTTTCCCATAGCCTCATCAAGGGCTCCTGTTGGTTCATCACAAAACAAAACAGCAGGATTTTTAACAAGAGCTCTTGCGATGGCTACCCTCTGCATTTGTCCACCGCTTAATTGGTAAGGATATTTATTCTTGTGACTAGATAGTCCTACAGAGTCAATCACTTCTTCCATGTTTAAAGGGTTACTTGATAAGTGACTTCCCAGTTCAATATTTTCTTTGATTGTTAAATTAGAAATTAGATTATAACTTTGAAAGATAAAGCCTAAATGTTTTCTTCGATAATCATTTAAACTCTCCTCATTCATTTTATCCAATCGAATATCTTCAAATAGAATTTGGCCTCGTGTTGGTTTATCGAGTCCTGAAAGTAAATTTAACATCGTTGATTTTCCACTTCCACTAGGTCCTAGAATGACAATCACTTCTCCTTTTTTTAAAGATAGAGTTATATCATCTAGAGCATGGTTGGTCTCTCCTATCGATTTATAAGTTTTACTTATATTTTTAAGTTCGTATAACATACTCATCCCTCCTTCTTAGGAACACTCCCCTACTATTTTACACGCTTAAACGAAATAGTCAAGCAACACATTTTAACAATTTACATTTATCACACTTTAAAAGGTATGCTTTTGCAAAACAAAAAAGAATACTTTTTTCTGCATCCTTTTTTAATTTTTATTTTCTTTTGATATATTGGTTGACTTGATTCAAGGAATCCTCCTTAGTCATAATAGTATAGTCTTCTATTTCTTCTATAGAAAATCCTGTAATTTTAGAAATCTCCGCATCCGTCATCTTTTTATCGATTTGTTGTAATAATTTCAAATAAACCAATTCTCCTTCTTCTTTGGTAAGTGACTCAAACAAAATAGAAAAATAACTGCTATGGATTAACTGATGAAAATACGCTGGAAACTCTGTTAAAACAAGGTTAATGATCTCTTCTCTGTTCTCTATACGTTCTAAGTTTTCAATAGCACTTGTTAAATAAGGAAAATAGTTTTCAATTTTTATTTCTTTTTCTAACTGTACTTTCACTTTATCCACCAAAGTACATAAGCCTTGACTATACTGGCTAGAGCAATCTATGTAGGTATAATTCCGTCTAAAATCTTCTCCATAAAATGCGACCCCTGCTCGATAGAAATCAGTATCTTTAGAAATTCCCTTTAAAATACCATAAACTCTATCTTCTATTTGTTTTCTTTCCTCTTCTTCTGCAATAGAAGAGACAAATTGATCGATGAAGTATTGCTTTTTTGATCTACGCATTTCTTCTTTTTGATCATTGCTGTTTTCGATTGTCTTACGTCTATGCAATTCTCCACGAACCGCATGAATTAAACAATAAATTCTATCTTTTTCTTCTTTAGATACTTTCTCATTTTTGCGTTTTCTAAAGTCCTCCCCATACATACTTATCCCTGCTTGGTAGTACAATGTATCTTTGGGGAGAGACTCTAAAATCTTATATACCTGCTCTTCTACTTGCTTTCTTTCTTCTTCTTCCATATCTATTGAAGTAAAATAAGTCGTAAAATAATTAGGAAAGCGTCTAAATTTCTCCGTTGTTATATATGTGCTGGCATTCGCAACAAAACGGGCAAATTTTGAACCTTCTCTTTCTGAAATTTTACGATTGCAATAATTTTCTCTGAGTGTATTTCCATAAAAGAACTGCGCTACTTTATAACCTTCTTCCTCTTCTCGAATGTAATTTTTTATAAAATATGCAAGTTTTTTATACGCTTCTTCCCGTTCTTCTAAACTTGCAGACAAGGGAATGATATAATCAATAAAATTGTTTTTTCTTCTCCTTGAAAGATGATTTATTATATCTTTTTCTTTTCCACATTCTCTTTGTTCTATATATTTTCTAATACTTTTTACTAGATGAGTGAATTGAGCTCTTTCTGTTTGACTTAATTCTATTTGAGTGTATACTCCTCTTAATTTTTCCCCATATAGCTTTTCGCCTACCTCATAAAATTCCAAATGCTCACAAGTATTCCCAACATACTCATCTACCCATTTTTTTCTTTTTTGTATTGTCTCTTCATCCATAGCAAAAGTAGTAAAATAAGCAATAAAGTGTAAAGGGCGGCGTTTCACTATTTTATCTTCTAAATAATTTTGAATCGAATCGACAAAAGAATAATACGACTGAAAAATTATCGGTGTACTTCTTCTTTCTTGTAATAAATCCTCTCCAAATAAACTTTTGGCTTGTTTGTACCCTACATGCTCCTTTGGAATATAGGTTGCAATAAAATAATGAACCTTCTTTCTAATCGTTTCCTTTGTCTCCTCATCCATAGTTGTATCAAAAAATTCATCCATAAAATACTTTTTTTCCTTTGGAAAGTAACAATCTAAATTTCCTTTTTACTGTATTAGTTCTAAACATTTATTTATCGTTTGGATCAAGGAAAGAAATTGTACCCCTTCCTTCGTTTCTATTGATCCTCTCACATAATCTCCTTTTAAATCCTCTCCATAACCTTTTACGCCTATTTGATAATAAGAATTTTTCTTTGGAATTTGTTGTACCACCGCATATACCTGCTCCTCTACTTGCTTTCTTTCCTCTTCACTCATATTTGGTGAGGTAAAATAAGCAACAAATCTTACAGGGCGGAGATGACTCTTTTTTATTTCCACATACTTTTTAGTCTTAGCTATAAAGTTATAAAATGCGACTGTTCCAAAACTATCTTTTTCATTCGATTCTTGTAACAAATCATTTCCATAAATTTCCCTGGCCTCCATGTATCCCAAATCATCCTTAAAAACATAGTTTTCTATAAAATAACAAATAATTTGATAAATCTTTTCTCTTTCCTCACTACTTGTACTAGATAAAACAAAATAATCCAAAAAATTTTTTTCAACACTTTTTCTTCCTTTTTTTGTTGTTTTTTCCACTACTTTAGCATTATCTTCTTTCACCTCTATTTTTTCTTCTACTTCCCCATTGTCTGCTTTCTTTGCTATTTTTTCCTTCTGTTGTTCTCGGTGAAGTAGCTGCTCCTTTTGCCTATAAATTTGTTTGTATTCTCCTAACTCTTTTCTATTCTTTAATGCTTCTTTGATTAAATTAGATAAATCCAGTTGCACTTGCAATAGAATGGTTTTATATTCAATAGCATCTATTTCTAAGGTATCTAAAATTTTCTCTTTGAGTAGTCTTTTGGTTCCTATCCCATACGCATATTTATAACAAAGACGATGATTGGTATTTTGAACTAATTCCACTGCTTCCTCAAGAAGCAACTCCTCCACATTAAAATGCTTCAAAATATCACTCTTCGTCTTTAAAAGAGGAGTATTTTTAGGTGGTTGAGATGTAGATGATCTTGCAGACATGGAAACCATGGTTTGTTGCTCAAGCATTTTTTTAATATCTTCCCATTTTTCCCCTTGCCTAACTAAACTGGATATCCTTGCAAGACGCTCTTTTACAATCCTTAATCCTTTATTTAATGTTTCTTTTTCTGTAAAAGTTAAATTACGTATTGCCCCTACTCCATCTAAAGCAGAACCAAATTCTCTTTCAACTAAATCTTTAAAAGAAATCTCTTTATCGACTAAAGCAACTACAAAATGTCCCCATTCTAAATCGTAATCCTTAAAGATATTGACTTGCTCTTTCATCTTTATTTTTACTTGCATTTTTTCACCTCTTTATAATTTTTTCTATATGTATTATAGAAAAAACATACTTTTTAGTTTCTTCTTACCACTATTTTAAATAGCAACCAAAAGAAGACAAAGTATGTTTTTCATTTTCCTTAATAAATAAAATCTTTCTCTTTTCATAGTATCCCCTCTATTAGAATAGCACAATTCAAAAATTTTGACAACAAAAAACAAGGATATTTCACCTTGTATTTTTAAAGTTTTATTCAATAATTTCAGAAACGTTACCAGCACCAACCGTTCTTCCACCTTCACGGATTGAGAATTTTGTTCCGTTTTCGATAGCGATTGGAGCGATTAATTCTACAGTCATAGAAACGTTGTCTCCTGGCATTACCATTTCTACTCCTTCTGGAAGTTCAATAACACCTGTAACGTCTGTCGTTCTAAAGTAGAATTGTGGACGGTAATTTGAGAAGAATGGAGTATGACGTCCACCTTCTTCTTTGCTTAATACATATACTTGTGCTGTAAATTTCTTGTGTGGTGTAACAGAACCTGGTTTAGCTAAAACTTGGCCACGTTCTACATCACGTGAAATACCACGAAGTAAGATACCAGCATTGTCTCCGCATTCAGCGAAGTCTAATTGTTTACGGAACATTTCAATTCCTGTAACAACAGATTTTTGCGTTGGCTTGATACCAATGATTTCCACTTCTTCGTTAAGTTTTAATGTACCTCTTTCTACACGACCTGTAACAACAGTTCCACGTCCTGTAATTGTAAATACATCTTCAATTGGCATTAAGAATGGTTTATCTGTATCTCTAGATGGCGTTTCTATCCATTCATCCACTTTGCTCATTAATTCCATAATGCATTCTGCATAAGTAGGATCTCCTTCAAGAGCCTTAAGTGCTGAACCACGAACGATTGGAGTATTGTCTCCGTCGTATCCATATTCTGTTAATAATTCACGAATTTCCATTTCAACAAGATCTAATAATTCAGGATCATCTACCATATCACATTTGTTCATGAATACAACCATACGAGGTACACCAACTTGACGTGAAAGTAAGATATGTTCACGAGTTTGCGCCATAGGTCCATCCGTTGCAGCAATAACAAGTATTGCTCCATCCATTTGTGCTGCACCTGTAATCATGTTTTTTACATAGTCAGCATGCCCAGGACAGTCAACGTGTGCATAGTGTCTATTGTCTGTCTCATATTCAATATGGGCAGTATTAATAGTAATACCACGTTCTCTTTCTTCTGGGGCTTTATCAATATTAGCAAAATCAACTTGTTCATTTCCTGCAATTTTTTCTGATAATACTTTAGAAATTGCAGCTGTTAAAGTTGTTTTACCATGGTCTACGTGTCCAATTGTACCAATGTTAACATGTGGTTTTGAACGATCATATTTTTGTTTTGCCATAATAATTTCCTCCTCTTAATATTACATATCCATTGTATATGAACTGGGAAAAAATAGCAAGTATTTTTTCCTAGTTTCCACCATTTTTCTTAATAATTTCTTCTGAAATATTTCTTGGAACTTCTTCGTAATGATCAAATTCCATCGTAGAAGTACCTCTACCTTGCGTATTCGAACGAAGGCTTGTTGCATATCCAAACATCTCTGAAAGTGGAACCATTGCTTCAATGGCTAAAGCATTCCCACGAGACTCTTGCCCCATTGGTTTTCCACGACGAGATGTAATATCTCCCATTACATTTCCAAGGTACTCATCTGGTGTTACCACCGTTACTTTCATAATTGGTTCTAGTAAAATTGGCTTACATTTATTCTTTGCTTCTTTTAAAGCCATAGATGCTGCAATTTTAAATGCCATTTCAGATGAATCAACATCATGGTAAGAACCATCAAAGAGCGTTGCCTTTACATCGACCATAGGATATCCCGCTAAAACACCTGTTTTTAAGGCATCTTGTAAACCTTTATCCGTTACTGGAATGTATTCTCTTGGAACAACACCACCTACGATAGCATCTACAAATTCATAACCTTTATCTGGATTTGGTTCAAACTTAATCCAAACGTGTCCATATTGTCCACGACCACCAGATTGCTTAATGTATTTTCCTTCACACTCAGCCGTTTGTGTAATCGTTTCACGATAAGATACCTGTGGTTTTCCCACATTCGCCTCTACATTGAATTCCCTTTTCATACGGTCAACAATAATATCAAGGTGTAATTCTCCCATACCGGCGATAATTGTTTGTCCTGTTTCTTGGTCTGTAGATGCTCTAAATGTTGGGTCTTCTTCTGCCAATTTTTGTAAAGCGGTTGACATTTTTTCTTGGTCAGCTTTTGATTTTGGTTCTACTGCTAACTGAATAACGGGTTCTGGAAATTCCATTTTCTCCAAAATACAAGCTTTTTTTTCATCACACAATGTATCTCCTGTTGTCGTATTTTTAAGTCCTACTGCTGCTGCAATATCTCCTGCAAATACTTCTGGAATCTCAGTACGATTGTTAGCATGCATTTGAAGAATTCGTCCAATTCTTTCTTTTTCATCCTTAGTTGAATTTAATACATAAGAACCACTTGACAAGTGTCCTGAGTAAACACGGAAGAATGTTAAACGTCCAACAAATGGATCGGTCATTACTTTGAATGCTAAAGCACTAAAAGGTTCCGAATCCGATGGATGCCTTTCAATTTCCTCTCCATTTAAATCAGTTCCCTTAATGGATTCTACATCGGTTGGTGATGGTAGATAATCAATCACCGCATCAAGTAATAATTTTACACCCTTGTTCCCAAGTGCTGTACCACAAAGTACTGGGAAGAATTCAACTGCAAGTGTTCCTTTTCTGATAGCACGTTTGATTAAGTCGACACTTACCTCTTCTCCTCCAAGGTATTTTTCCATCAACTCATCATCAAATTCGGCAACAGCCTCAATTAAATCGGTACGTTTTTCTTCAACAATGTCTACTAAATCTGCTGGAATATCGATAATTTCAGGATTCTCTTCTGGTTTTCCATCGTACTTGTAAGCTGTTCTTGTAATTAAGTCTACCACTCCAGTAAAGTCTGCCTCTGCTCCAATAGGCCATTCAATTGGCTTTGCATTGACACCAAGGCGACTGTCAATCGTAGATAAACTGTATGCAAAGCTAGCACCCATTTTGTCCATCTTGTTACAGAAAATCATGCGAGGTACTTTAAATTCCGTTGCTTGACGCCATACCGTTTCGGTTTGTGGTTCTACACCCGCTTGCGCATCGAGTAGGGCAACCGCACCATCAAGTACACGAAGAGATCTTGATACTTCTACAGTAAAGTCTACGTGACCTGGAGTATCGATAATGTTTAAGCGATGTCCCTTCCAGTAGGCTGTTGTTGCTGCGGAAGTAATGGTAATTCCACGTTCTTGCTCCTGGGCCATCCAGTCCATTTGTGATGCTCCATCGTGTGTTTCACCGATTTTGTGAATTTTACCTGTATGGAACAAAACACGCTCTGTACAGGTGGTTTTCCCTGCATCGATATGTGCCATAATTCCAATATTACGGGTATTTTCTAAGCTATATTCACGAGCCATATTCTATTTTCCTTTCCTTTTACCAACGGTAGTGTGCAAATGCTTTATTTGCTTCTGCCATTTTGTGTGTATCCTCACGTTTTTTTACAGATCCACCTGTACCTTCAGCAGCATCCATGATTTCATTCGCTAAGTTTTCTGCCATGGAATGTCCACCTCTTAAACGTGAGTAGTTCACTAACCAACGAAGTGCTAACGCTTGGGCACGGTCCCCTCTTACCTCAATAGGTACTTGGTAGTTGGCTCCCCCAACACGGCGAGATTTTACTTCCAAAGCAGGTTTAATGTTTTCCATTGCGCTTGCAAAAACTTCCATAGGGTCTTTTCCTGTTTTTTCTTTTACAATATCAAATGCATCGTATAAAATGGTTTGCGCAGTTCCCTTTTTCCCATCACGCATAATTTGATTAATTAATTTAGTCACCAATTTTGAATTATAAATTGGATCTTTTAAAACGTCTCTTTTGACTGCACGTCTTTTACGCATAAATTTTTCCTCCTTCCTCT
Source organism: uncultured Bacillota bacterium (assembly GCA_947246355.1). GTDB lineage: Bacteria > Bacillota_I > Bacilli_A > RF39 > UBA660 > CATOJL01. The sequence goes on from CAMXQX010000015.1 coordinate 11,424, forward strand.
ATCTGATTATTTAGGTTTTTTTGCACCATATTTTGAACGACCTTGACGACGTTTATCGACTCCAGCTGTATCCATCGTACCACGAATAATATGATAACGAACACCAATTAAGTCTTTTACACGTCCTCCACGAATCAGTACAACGCTATGTTCCTGTAAATTGTGTCCTTCTCCTGGGATGTAAGCATCCACTTCACGACCATTACTTAAACGAACACGAGCATATTTACGTAACGCTGAGTTTGGCTTCTTTGGTGTTTTCGTTCCAACACGAGTACATACCCCACGCTTTTGTGGTGAATTTTGGTTGGTTTCTTTTTTCTTTCTTGAGTTGTATCCTACTTCTAAAGCAGGAGCTTTACTTTTTCTTGTCTTGTCGGTTCTACGTTTTCTAACTAATTGTTGTATTGTTGGCATAATTGTCCTCCTTCCATTCCACACCTCCAGGTGTTTCATTTTATTTGAATTAAAAATTTGCTTCAAAAAGCAAATAATAATTAAATACGTATTTACTATACCAAAATCATTGTATGTCTGTCAATTGTTTTTGTTATTTTTTTTCTTTTTTGAAAGTGGTGTGCATACATCGATTTCTTTGACTACCTTTGTACAAAATTCTATATCTTCTAAAGGTAGAATGTAATGTCCCTTCGCACCCTTATAAGGATACCCTGTCTCTTCTTTTTGCATCATTTCTTTGATTTCTTCTCTCTTTTTTACATAGGCAGTGTTGTTACAAACCGTAATAAGTGGTTTATCGTTCACATAAATCATATATTCCCCAAACATTTTCTTAGCATATACCCTTCCACATTCCTTGAGTTGCTCACAAGCGTAATCTATAAAATCAGCTCGAGTTGCCATACAGTCTACATCGCAAACGTGAGTATATTTTTATTATTATCAAAAATAGCAAACTCTACCCTTCCATAAAATGTCATGTGTAACTCTTTTGCAATTTCTACTTTGTCTTTTAATTCTTCATAGAGTTCTTCGATATTGGAAACAGTAATGAATAAAGTAAATGTTGGCTCTATTTTTTCTACATGCAAACTAGGATATTCTTCTATTAAGTTATTTTTTTCTTGAAACATAATAGCAATGTTATCCTTTTTCACTATCGCAAAATCTAAATTTTCTCCTACCTCTGGAACACTCACTGTTTTTTGAAACCTTAATTTTTCTTCATAAAACTTGACAGTCGCAAATACATGCTCTACCATAATATTGGTTGTTACTTCTTGATACATATTTTTTCCCTCCTTCCTTTATTTTATCCGTTCTCCTCCTTTTTGTATTGTAAAAATCGGACATGTTATATTTTGTATTTTTGGACTAATTCTAAGGGGGAAAATCCTGTATATTTTTTAATTTCTTTGATGAAGTGAGATTGATCATAAAAACCACACTTTTCCATAATAACAGCTATGTCAATGTTTTCTAAAAGCAGTGTTAAAGAAAGATGCAGTCTTAAAATATTTAAAAGAACTTGCGGTGAGATACCATAATACTTTTTAAAGAGACGAGGCAAATGTCTTCTATCATAACCCCATTGTTGCGCAAGAGAAGAGACACTTATTCCCTTTGGATTTTCATAGAGTTCGTCGACCATTTTAATAAATGTTGGCTCTTTCCATTCTTTTATTTTAGTAAGAAGATAGAGTTTAAACTGGTGTATTCTCTTCCGTCGTTCTTCTATATAAAAAATTTCTTCTAACTCACTATTTTTCTCTATGTGGGAAAAAGGAATAGAATGGTCCATCACTTCGTTTGCTGGTATACCAAACAATATATAAAAACTTCCTGGTTTTAGGCGAACCCCCATATAATCTATTTTTTGATTTAAGGCAAAGGAAATCGTATCTTTACTAAAACCAGCAAAACAAATAGATTGATTTACAAAATCAATGACAATATCAATACAAGCATCTGGCAAAATATAATTATAAATCGTCTTATCCACTTTTTTCTTTGATTTGATACTCCATATACACATGCAGTATTCTTCTAATTCTAAAATGGAATATTCCTTATATTCTATCTGTTCTTTAAAATCTTTATCGAGTAAATAAGGAAGTTGCTTTGGGTAATACATGCATCATTCTCCTAACTTGAAATACAATCATTTTCTTTTGTTCTTTTCCCCTTTTAGAAAGTCGCCATAAAATAAATCTTGACAATGTTCCAATCGGTATTGATTGGCTAGGAATATTTTGGTATATTCTCCCTTGGCACCTTCTTTGAAAGCACCAAATAATAATAGCCCAATAAAAAAGTTATTTACGATTTCTATATTTTTCTTTCTTATTTGTTGTTTTAAAAAGACAACATCCGTTTTTATATAATGATAACAAGTCAAATCAAAAAAAGAGAAGCCTGTTTTCGTAAACATATAATTGTAAAACAAATCTTCTATCGTAAAACCATTTTCACTTAACACTAAAATATCTTCTTTGATGGCATCAAAATCAATAAGTGAAAAATTAGGGTTGCCTCTTTCTAAAAATTTTTCTGTATATCCAACGATAACATTGTCCCTATAGATAGTATCTATGGGGTTGTTAAAACAATGGAGTTTTAATACCGAAAGCCTCAAAAGTCCTTCATCATTTATCCTTGGAATCGAGGTTTTTCTTTCTTCTTTAAATAATTTAATTACTTTCCCTTGATAAGAATAAACTTTACTCTCGTTTCCCTCACCTAACTGGTTGTCACTAGAAAGGTAAGGAAGGATATCCTCATATTGTATACAAGCCATGCTATCACCATCTTTATTATACAACAAAAATTACATTTACAAAAAAAGAGGCTTCTAAAAACTCTTTCTTTACATCTATTTATCATCTATTTATCATCTATTGCCATCTTTTTTTTAATTCTTTGGCATGCTCTTTGATATAAGGAATTTCATCAATCAATTGATTGGCATTTTTTAAAACTTCCTTTTCATCGACGACGGCGCGTAATTCTTTTTTTAATTCTTTCAAATCTTCTAGAGTAAAAGAGGCAAATTCATTTTCAATGGTATCAATAAATTCACTAGCTGTTCTTTGTTTTGGAATAGGCATACTTCCATACCATGCCTCATGTAATTTTGCGATTGCTACTTCTATATTTTCTTTTTCTAATAGTTTTTCAATCTTATTTTCTTTCAAAGTAATTTTTACTTTTTTTCCAAACTTTTTATAAAGTGCTGTTCCAATTAAGAAAGAAACAATATAGATAGGAAGATGGTTTTGTATAGCAAAATGGGAAATATCATCTATGATTTGTTGTATTTCAAGTCTTTTATCCTCTAAAGGCGTATTTTCTTTTTCCGCTTCCATAAGGGGAGTTTCATCAATAATATTTCCTTCTTTATTCATCGCCCAAGCATGGGCATCCCCTGCTGTAATAGGACCAATATCTTCTATGGCATATCCAACCACGTAGGTGAGGCTCTCATCGACTTCTACCATAAGAGTAGCTGCTAAATTACAAACAAGAGAGTCGAGAGAAGCAATGGTTTTTAAGTATTCTTCTTCCTTCATCTTTTTCACCTTAAAAGATAGTCCTGCATCTTGAATGGGTGTTGTGGAATAGTTTTTTGAATGAATGGCATGGGTGATTTCTTCTAAGGAGGCATTTTCTTTTAATCCAAGACCATTTAAAATAGCTTCTTTTGCTTCACTTTGAGGAAGAGAAGTATAGGAGCTTCTTTCTAAATCAAGTACAAATTCATTGGAAGAAGCATCTGCTTGAACACAAGATAAAGTCCCATAATAGCACCTTACTACTGGTCTACACATGGATTTTAGAATTTGCTCCTCTTCTATTGTAATTTTGGTATGATTAGTAAAGACTCTCTCATAGTCAATGGAAACTTCTTTTGTTTTATCCTCCGCATCTTGAATGCAAACAAGAGCTATTGCATAATTTCCAATCGGATAAAGTGTTTTTAACAAATGAAGTTCATGATTCGAAATCATATTACCTAATTCTTTTCTTCCTATAACATATTGCACTTCAAAATCTTCTTCGACATTCTTAAAATCAGAAAAAGAAAGTTCTGGTTGTACAATGGTATAAGTCATTTTTCCATTTTCATACGTAGCATCCTTAGCATATCCTGTTGCATAATAGTGAGGATAATTGGTACATTCTTTTAAAGGAACACTCACGCCCACAAATCTATCTTCCTTCCCTCCAAATACATCTCCTGCGAAACTAAAGGTCGTAGGCGAAAAATCTAAACTTGGACATTTTAGTGGTTCTAGAATACTCTTTACCAAGTCCTTCTCAAGTTCAAAATAACTTTTATATGAATAAGTGATTGTCTCAAAAAGTTCTTGTGTAATGGCAAAACCCTGCTGACTCATAAAAATTTGTTGCACTATATCGATCGAAAAACCTGTAATTAAAATAATCTGACCAAAAACGATGGTAATAGCAAGTGTCATCAACAGTTGCCAAAAATGATGACAGGCTTTAGATATTTTTGACTCCATCACAGAAATTTCCTTTTTCTCCTTAAACTGTTCATACATGGTATCAAATAGACTTTTACTTTGAAGAGAAGAAACACTTTTACCTTTTTTTAAACCATGTAAATGAAGATAAAGCGCCGCCAGTGCAAATCTTTCCCTCTCCTCAGAAAATGTTTCCATTTTTTGAAGTAAATCCGAATAGTTTTGTATTTCTAAGTAGTCATATAAAAGCATTACTTTTGCCTCTTTCGTTTCACCGTTGGCATTCCTTGTTACTACCTTTACATACTCATCCTTTAAACAAACCGTTTCAGACACCTTACCATATTCTTTATCTTTATAAATACCTTCGCTATTGAAAAGAAGGGAAAGACGATCTGTAACTCTTCTTTTGAATGCTTCTAAGTCTCCTTTGGTCATAAACTCCTCTATTGCATTTTTGACAACAGTATCTTGTATTTGACCTGCAATTTTTTGTATAAATCGGATATCCACTTCTTCTTTTTTCAATTCTTGAATAAGATGCAAAAGTTCTTTAGGTGTGAAACTTAATAGTTGCACATCATATTCGTAGTCTAAAAGTATACCTCGATTAAGAACAGTAGATAGGCCTTTTGTTTCATAATCTTCTAAATTAACATTAAAGAATAAATCGGTAATGTTTTTCTTACTAAGAAGGATTTCTTCAATAGAATGGAGGGTACAAAAGGCTAAAATCTTTGTTAAATGAAAGAGATATGTATCTCTTTCTATATCCTCTTCTTGATAAAGAAGAGATAATGTAGGTTCGTAATTCAAAGCTACAAAGTTTTTGCGCCGAACAATGTCTACATTTACACCTAGACTTTTTCGTATGGCATTTTGTACTTTCTTTATTCTTTCAATAGAAAAGAAATGATTTTTAAAATGTTTTCCTATATTCTCTCCTAAAAGTATGCCCATAAACAAAATACGTGAAAGAAAAAAAACCTCCATTTTCCAAAAATAATTTTTTCTTGGACGAACACCCTTTTTCAAAGCAATGGCATCATACAAATCTCCATGTTTTAAAATAAAGTCGAGATTTTCTCTTACACCCTCTATATCACTCATTTCCCTTTTCTCCTTTTTATTTTATCGATATTTAGGACGTTTCATTTTCTTGATATCCACTTTCACACTTTCAAATAAATCTTTCACATCCCTATCCCCCATTTGCACAACATTTTGATTGATACGATGCATAAACAATGGCTCTATAAAATCAAGAATGTCTGTAGGTAAAATTTCAAGTCTTCCTTTCGATAAACAGGCAAGTTTCACAAGTTGTAAAGCAAACTGTTTCGCACGAATATTAGGGCCTGTAAATAGTTTTTTACCATTGAACGTCATATTACCTATTTTTTCAAATATCTCCATCATAATGTCTTCATCTATTTTATCCATTCGAAAATCATCGACTGCTTTTTTTACCTCTTTTACTTCTTCCCAAGGAAAAATTTTATATTTTTCATGACCATTATTTTCACATCCTATTTTTCTTCCAAAAAGGATTTCTCTTTCTTCTTTTTCTGTTAAATCATCAAAGGAAAGTGATACATCAAAACGGTCATATAGTGCAAGTGGAACAGTAAATATTCCAGCCATTTCAATATCATTTTGGGTTGCTAAAACATAAAAATCATCAAATGTATGTATTTGTTTGCCCACTTTCATTTGATTTTTAGCAAAAAGTTCAATGAAGACGGATTGCATTCTACCATTTGCTCTATTGAGTTCCTCCACTTGTAACAATTGCATCCCCTTCGCATCTATGAGTTGATTTTGTATATCGCTTGGAAGTAAATCAGAAACCACAAAAATTCGCTCTGTGTTTACAATATGATCTGCTAAAAAATCAGATAAAGTACTTTTTCCTACTCCTGTACATCCTGTCAATAAAATTCGACTATTGGTACTGCATAATAAAGAAGAAGTAACCACCTTTTTTACATTTTTTTGACCAATCAAAGCAGTATCTATCCAAGAAGAAAAATCGTCATAGATTTGCATTACCCTGTTTCTACGTTCATACTCACTATCATTTCCCATATTCCATCCCCCTTTTTTCGTGTTATATTAACACAATAAAGACACTCTGTCAAATTTATTTCCAATAAAAAATGACAAAATAAATTTCATCATTTTTATCATTCAATCTCGTTAAACAAGTAAAAATATATCTCCCTTTTTATTTATTCTTTAACCTAGAAGATATAATTGTCATTCTCTTCTTTTGGAATACCAACTGATGATCTACATATTCTGAAACAATTACATTTCGACCAATGGAGCAAAGGTTTAAGTTGTTTTCATACATTGTTACAGGAATTATGTTTTCATTTTCTTTATGTTTTTCTAAAAACTGAAAAACGCAATCTTCTTCATATTCCAGTTCCGCAATAAGAAGCATATTTTTTTTCGTGCTATATTCCTCTGCCTTCTCCCACCATGATTTCATATCATGGTGAATGAGGAGAGCCTTTGGAAATTGTTTTTTGACCTCCTCATAAATTGATTCATCATACCAAAAAGTAGAATGGTCATATAAGACATATTCTCCGCATAAGATAGCTTCTACCTTGCAACCTGTACTTGCACAAAGCATATGTAAATATTCGCTATGAATCCATGGCCTGTTCGATAATAAACAAATCCCCGTACTCTTTCCTGTTTCTCCATCTATCTTGCTAACTTCTTCCAAGCAATCATTTTTTAAATTGTTCATATTGTTCCCCCTACTACATTTTATTTAATGGTTATTTTCGTCTTTCCACCTATATAAGGCCTTAGAGCCTCTGGAATTTTAATACTTCCATCCTCTTGGTAATTATTCTCTATAAGTGCTATCATGGAGCGAGGTGAAGCGATGACTGTATTCCCCGTTGTGGGCATAAGCACCCAATTGCGATTGGAGTTCTTCCATTCGTTCATTGGATTCACATCCTTTATTTTTATTTTGTGAAGGCACTTTTTTGATTGGTAATGTGTCAGTTAATTCATCTCCAGTTTTAAGGACAAATCTAATTTCATATGGATCTATTGAACCATCATCATTTCTCCTACCTATTATAATCTTATCAATAATACTTTCAAACACATCAGCATCAAATTCTTTTAATGTAGCATTCTTTTGGAAAATAGTTTTAAACTTATCTACTCTATCTTTTACTTTATCTCTATGTAATATATAATCTCTAATTTTCTTTGCTTCATTTTCCAATAGTTCGATTTTTTTGTTTATTCTTGCACTTTTTTCTTCAAATACTTCATTATCAATTACTTTCGCAAGTCTTACATCTAGCAATTCCATTAATTGCTCTCTATATGACTTAATATCATCTTCTAATTTTTTAAGTTCTTTAGAATAATCGTCATTTTCAAAAGTTTCTTCTATTGTTACCAAAAGTTTTTCTATTACCTCTTTATTATACTTACATAATACAGAGTACATATTTACAAATACTTCTTCAATATAGGACTCTTTTATATTACCATAACTTTGACAAGACAAATGGTCAGTATTATAAGTCTTACAAGCCCAAGCAACTCTACGAGGATCTCCCTCCTTATGTCCTTTCCAAGACCTTCTAATATAATTTTCTCCACATAATCCACAAATAATTTTGCTACTAAATGGATAAACTTGACTAAATTTATCTGGGTTACCATCTGCAGTATATTTGCCTGATCTCTTATCTGCAATTTCTTGACATATATTCCATGTTTCTCTATCAATTATACCTTGATGATGATTTTCAGTATAATACATATCAAACTCGCCCTTATTCTTTTTCTTTTTAGAGTTTATAGGATTATCAGTATATGTCTTACCTGTTAATAAATCTCCAACATATTTTTCATTTCTAATCATTCTAAATATAACTGTTCCAGACCATTTCTTTCCTGTTGGACTAGGAATATTTTGATTATTCAATTCTCTTGCTATTCTTGAAGAACCTACTCCTACCTTATATCTATCAAAGATATATCTTACAATAAATGCTTCTTTAGGATTTTCTACTAGGTTTTCTAACTTCTCATCATATGTAAATCCATATGGTGCATAATGACCTACGAGTTCGCCTCTTTTCATTTTCATACGAACTCCTGCTTTAACATTTTCTGATATAGATTCACTTTCTGCTTGAGCAAAAGCACTATATAATGTTAAAAACATTTCACTTGTCATTTGTAATGTATGAATATTTTCTTTTTCAAAATATACATCTACATTATGTTCTCTTAATTGTCTTACATAATTTAAAGTATCAACTGTATTTCTAGCAAATCTTGATATTGATTTAGCAATAATCATATCAATTTTTCCTGCTAAAGCATCTTCAATCATTCTATTGAAATCAGTTCTTTTAGCAGTTTTTGTTCCTGATAATCCCTCATCAGCATAAATATCTACAAATTCCCAATCATCATGTTCTTCAATTAAATTTTTATAATGTATCTTTTGAGATTTATAACTAGTTTGTTGTTCTTCGCTGTCAGTACTTACTCTACAATAAGCACAAACTCTTAAAATAATTTTTTTGATGCCATTTGTGATCTTACTAATTCTTGATTGATTAGCAGTTATAACCTTGACACTCGCCAATTTAACTCCTTTCACATGGTCGAGTTAAGTTTATAATACCTTCATCTCACGCCATCAATTATAGCATATTTTTGTTCTTTTTTCTATGTTTTGAGTGGAAAATGTTCTCTTTTAATTACATCTTTTAATTTATAAAATTCTTTTTCAGTTATTTCTCCTTTTATTAAAAGCAATTTAATTAAAGACAACTTGATACTGTGTTCCACTAGGTTATTTAGTTCTTTATTTTCAATTGTAATTTTAGTTTTCATTCACATCACACTCCTTATCAATAATTTTTAAAAACTCCTATAAAATTGCAAATAAAAAAATCAAAGTATTTCTACTTTGACAAAATTACACTATTGACTAACAGCTCTTCAAAAGAACTAGTAAGCAAAATGACATTTATTCTTGTTCAACTTTATAATCTCTCATTGCTTCAGCAATATCCCAACCTGTGAAAAATTCTAGAAACTTTGGAAAATCTATTTTTTCTTGAAATAAAGTTCTTGTATCAAACCTTATAATCAATTCATTTAAAACATCTTTTTTCTCTCCCAAAAAACATCAATATTCTTTCAATAATTTCTGATAATCTTTTAGCATTTGAGTATAACTATTTCTTGATTTCACATTACATATATCATCTACCATTATTTTATTCCCAACTCTAATTTCTTCACTTTTTAACATGGTATCAAGAAATGTTGAAAATTTATTTCCAATATCTTTAGGAAAACCTAATATGTCAGGAGTAAATGGTACTTCTCCCTTTTTATGAGTTATTCTCCCATCACTCCACATATTAAACAATTCAATGCAAAACTTTAATCTATCTTTATAACTTAAATATTTTACCTTATTTAAAAATTGGATAACCTTTTCACTAGGATTATTTATAAATACTAATTGATCTCCTCCTGCAAGAATTATATCTCTTAAAAATAAATCATCTGGTTTTACTCCTACTGCAAAAGCAATTTGAATTGCTCTCTCGCAAAAAAGATTACTATATCCTATAACAACTGCACGAATTAAAGACCTATCAAGTCCATATCTTGCACCTATTGCTGCATATGTAAAACCTTTATCAATTCTAACTCTTTCAAAGTCATGTAAAATGACATGACCATCATTTGATAATCTAATAGGCGTATATTTTATACTTGCTTTCATTTTCACTCTTCTCTTTCTATATTTTTAAATCAATTATGTTTTTAGCAATTTCAAAACCATTGCCAGTTAATTCAAGTAATGGATATTTATCTTGGAATAGACTTTTATTATCTAATCGTATAAAAAGTTCTGCTAATACTTCAAGTTTTTCATTATAAGAAAGTTTTTCAAACATTGATAGTAAAGGTTTATCATATTTATTATAATGTGGTGTTAGGATAGAAATATAGACACGGAAATCCTG
>CAMXQX010000016.1 GCA_947246355.1 uncultured Bacillota bacterium
CGAATTGTTCTTTTTAAACTTTTTAATAAAGAGTCTACTTGGGAATTGTTGCTTCATCATTTTGACGATATCACTTTCAAAAATTTTGACTTTAAAGCGTGTTCTAAACTACTTGAAGGGGAAATACAAAAAGGGAATGCGATTTATAGTGATGCTTATATTAGTTGTGCGAATAAAGTGTTTGGTTACGATAGAAAACATGACAACCATTTAGCGCTCCTTTACAAAATGTTTTTTATTGACCACGTATCTGAAAAAATTATAGCCGCTAAAAAGATGGAAGAAGCTTTTTCTATTTTAAAATCTTATCCATTATTAGGGAATTTTATGGCTTATCAGTTAGCAACAGATATCAATTATAGTGATGCGGTATCATGGAGAGAAGACGAGTTTACAGTAGCAGGACCAGGAGCCAAAGGAGGAATTCAAAAATGTTTTATCGATAAGGAAGGTATGAAGGATGAAGATATCATTCGTTATATGTATGAACACCAAAGGGAAGAATTTGAAAGGCGCCATCTTCCTTTTGAAACGTTAGGAAGTAGGCCTTTACAACTCATTGATTGTCAAAATTTATTTTGTGAATTGGACAAATATTGTAGAGAAAGAGTTCCTAGTTTAAAATCCAATCGTCAAAAAATCAAGAAAAAATATAGGCCAAATGAAAAAAGAATAGAGTACATCTATCCTCCTAAATGGAAGTTAAAAATACCAAAAGAAAACCTGTAGAAAACAGGTTAAATCAAACGAATTTCATATTCATGAAAGAAAGGCTTCTTTTTATTAATTCGATCGTAAAATAAGATCCCATTTAAATGGTCAATTTCATGTTGAAAAGCAATCGATAATTCTTCACGAGCACGGATACGTATAGGGTTCCCATCGATATCAAAACCTGTTACAGTCACACGAGCAAACCTTGGCACATGTCCTTCGACTTCCCTGTTTACACTTAAACATCCTTCTCCAGCATCGGCTGCAATCATTTCTTTAGAACTACTTATAATTTCTGGATTAATAACGACATAGTTATGAAATTTGCCACTTTCGTATTCATCGACAATAACAATAATTCGCTTTAGAAGACCCAATTGTGGGAAAGCGAGTCCTGTCCCTGGTCTTAAATCATACATTTTTTCATATTTCTCTATTTGACTATAGGTTAAGTGTTTTATCATTGCATCAATTAACTCTTTGTCTTCTTTGGAAAGGGGGAAGGTGACTTCCGCGCTTTTTTTTCTTAAACGCCTATCTTTTTCATCCAATATATCTAATTTTTTAAACATAAATGCATCACTCATTTCGTTATGTATTATAGCATATTTTCTTTTTTTGTAAAAGAGTATTGCAAAAAAGATTTTTTCACAAAAAGTTCATCAAAAATTTCACAAATCGAACACACTTCAAAACTACAATAAGTGTGAGGTGAAAAAAATGAAATGTATAAAATGTGGGCAAAATATTTCTTGCAAGGATTCTTATTGTGGAGAATGTGGTGCGAAAATAAATAAGGAGGAAATGTATTTAAAACAAAAGAAAAAGTGGCTGAAAATAGGAATGATAAGTGTTTTCTTTCTTTTTCTCCTTTTTGTGGGATATAGTCTTCTTCGTTATTTTACATCTCCAAGCTATGTAGCACAAACTTATTTTAATGCGATAATGCAGGAGGATTACGATAAAATTTACAGTTACATCAAAGAAGAAGAATCTCTATTTGTAAGCAAAGAAATTTTAAAGGAAAAAGAAGAAAGTGAGCAGAATATAGAGGAGATAGAGACGGGACCTATTTATGAAAAGGGAAATAGAACCTATGTAGAATTTTCTTATACGGCCAATGGAAGAAAGAAAAGAAGTTATGTCGAACTGAAAAAGAAAACGTATTTTTCTCTTTTTAGTACATATAAAGTAGTAAGTGGTAAATTGGCGTCGAATGTCACTTTTGTTGTACCTAAAAATAGTCAAATTACAGTTGATGGGAAAGAAATCGATGCCTTTTTCCAAGAAAATGAAAATACAGGATACGATACTTATTTTATCAAGAATATGATAAAAGGAGATTATGAAATGGTTCTTACTTTAGATAGTGGACTACAAAAGAAAGAGATACTTACGGTAGAGAATGGTAAAACGTATTTGTTTGCAACCATAGAATTAGAAGAAGAGCAAAAGAAAGAGTTAGAAAAAAAGAATTTAGAAAATTTAAATATTTTATATGATGCTGCTTTACAGGATAAAGAATATAGTGCAGTTTCGTCTTCTTTTGAAAACGATGTAGAAAGTCTTTACAGGCAAATGAAAAGAGAAGTTAAAAAGCAAAAGATAACCAGTAAAAACTATAGTGATTGTGAAATTAAAAGTACTAAAATTAACAAAGATGGGAATTTAGAGGTAACATTCCTTGTAGATTATAGGATACAATACAATAAAGAAGAAATAGAGAAAACAAGTTATATAACGCTCATTTATCAATACAAAGATGGAAAATTTATTTTAATAGATGAATAAAGAAACTTCCACAGAAAACCATCTATTTTTCTTGACAAAAAATGGCAAAACTTGTATTTTTATATAAGAGAGGAGTTAGGGAGTATGTATTGCAAAGAGTGTGGAAGTAAATGTAAAAAAGAAGATACTTTTTGTGGGGAATGTGGTAGTCGCCTAGAAAAAGAAGAGCAAATAGAAGAAAAAAAGACAAAAGAGGAAACTTCTAAAGAGGTAAAGAAGGAAATCCAAAGAAAACCAATGTCGAAAAAAAGTAAAATTTTACTTATGGGAGCATTTGTTTTGGTAGCTCTTCTTTTTGGAGGATACCAATTAGGCAACCATTTATTTTCGGCAAAGAGTGTAGCAAATACGTATATTAAAGCGTTAAAGAAACAAGATGCCAATCAATTATATACCTACATGGAATTTGAGGAAGATAAAACCTTTGTATCGAAAAAGCTTTTTAAAGAATTACAGAATCAAAAAGAAAATAGTAAAGCAATAGAAAATTATAAAATTACAGATGTGACGTATGGTTCTGGAAAAATAAGTGCGACAGTTTCTTTTAAATATACGATGAAAGGAAGTTCTAAAGAGGCAACGGGACAAGTATATTTGACGAAACAAGATAAGAAAAAATTCTTTCTATTCCCTAATTGGAAAATTAATAGCTCCAATGAAGTGAGTACCGTAAAACAATATACTATTCGTGTACCAAAGAAAGCGAAAGTAACCTATGCAGGCGTTTTGGTTGACCATAAGTATTTGGATGAAAATAAAAATACTTCAAGATGGGACGATGGGTATGATGTGTACGTTTTACCACAGGTGTTCGCCCTAGAAACAACGATAAAAGCTACTTTAGAAAATGGAATAGAATTAGAGGAAAAAACGACACCATCGAATTACAATAATAGTATTACATTAAATCTTACGAAAGAGAATTTAAGTGAAGAAATGAGTAAAAACATCAACGATAAGGCCAAAGAAATTTTAGCAACTTTGTATAATAGTGTAATCGATGGAAAATCCTTTGAAGAGATAAAGGCAAACTTTGAAGGAGAAAATGTTGTCTTAGAAGAATTAGAGAAGAAATACAATTCTTTTAAAGAAAATTTATTGAATGCAAGTAGCCAATTAACAAAAATTGATTTTAAAGACGTTTCTATTTATAGTTTAATGATGGAGGATGGCAACTTGAAAATACGTTTTACAGTTAACTATGACTATAGTGTAAAATATAAACCTTATTTTAGTGAAGAAGAACAGACCCATGATGATGCATCGAGTAATTATATGACACTAATATTAGGTATGCATGAAAATAACTATTACTTGGTAGACTTTGATTATTTACCAACCTATTTTTCTAGATATTAAGGAGAGTGATTTGAAATGGCAAAATTTTGTACAAAATGTGGAAAAAAATTAGAAGAAGGAAAAAAATGTGAATGTGAAAATAAAAAGGAAAAAGGAATTGAAAAACAAGAAAATACAAGTACGACCAGTAATTTTGATATTCAGTCTTGCTTTGATTCCTACGTAGAAATTTTAAAAAATATTTTTACGAAACCAGTAGACACTATTAAAAAATTTGCAACAGAAGACAATTTTATTTTAGGACTGATTGCATTATTCATAAACAGTTTAGTAACAGGGGGGCTTGTTTATTTTATAGCCAAAGAATCCATTGGCGCCATCACAGCAGGCATGGGATACAGTAGTCTCCTTTTTGGAATAGGGGCATTTGAAATTCCATTTTTGAAAGTTGTTCTTTATGGAACTGTATTTATGGTAGTTCACTTTTTAATGACGGCACTAATGCTATTTGTTATTGTAAATTCAATTTTAAAAGATAATCTCACTTTTAAAAAGGCAACTTCTTTAGTGGGTGTATGTTCCATTTTTACAACAGTAACAACACTAGTAGCAATTCTTTTAACATTTGTTTCAATGCAGTTATCTATTTACTTTATTCTAATTGCAGTCGTTATTTATTCTATGCATTTATACCAAGGAATTATAGAGTTGACAAATATTGACAAAAACAAGCTTGCTTATGTATTTACAGGAACTGTAGCAGTATCTTTATTCGTTGTTTTCTATATTTTACCTAAAATTTTATTTTAAAAATTGAAATTGTTAAGGATTTTCCTTTTAGCAGTTTTTATAGAAGCTGGGTGCAGTGATTTCATTTTACAAATATTTTCTGAGATAGCAAGGAAAGAAGCCGATTTGCTATCTTTTTTTACGAAAATGATTTATAATAAAAATAGGTGAATAGTATGAAAGAACAGATTATAGAAATATTAAAAGAAAGTAAGAAAGCGCTTTCCGTACATGAAATCAATGATTTTATGAATTTTACGACAGTGGAAGAATTCAAGGAACTTTTAAAAATATTGAATGAAATGGAAGATTCTTTAGAAATTTATAAAACCAATAAGGATAATTTTATGTTGTTTGAAAACAGTCATTTAAAAGTAGGTAAAGTAATTGGTAAAAAACAAGGATATGCTTTTGTTGATGTCGAAAACGATGAAGATATTTTTGTACCACAAGTGAACTTAAATGGGGCAATTCATGGAGACAAGGTCATTGCGGAGGTAACAGGAAAAACAGAAAAAGGATTTGAGGGAAGAATTGTTAAAGTAGTATCACGTAATTTAAAACAGGCAGTAGGCGAATTTTACTATCATAAAAAAACGCCATGTGTAAAGTTAGATGATGACAATGTAAATATTGACATTGTTGTGAAAAAAGACAAAACCATGGGTGCGATGAATGGGCATAAAGTGTTAGTGAAAATAACAAGACTTATCAAGCCTAATGTCTATGAGGGAGAAATTTTACGTATTTTAGGACATAAAAATGATCCTGGAGTGGATATTTTATCGATTGTTTTAAAATATGGAATATCTGATTCTTTTTCTAGTGAAGTGATGGAAGAAGTAGAACGCATTCCAAGTGAAGTTTTGGAAAGTGAAAAAGAAGGTCGTCGTGACTTAAGAGAGGAAATGATATTTACCATTGATGGGGATGATACCAAAGATATTGATGATGCTATTAGCTTTAAACAATTAGAAAATGGAAATTTTGAATTGGGTGTCCATATCGCTGATGTAAGCCATTATGTAAAGATAGGAACCAAGTTATACGAAGAGGCGATGAATAGAGGAACGAGTGTTTATTTGGCAGATCGTGTAATCCCAATGCTTCCTCATAAATTATCTAACGGTATTTGTTCTCTAAATCCAGAAGTAGATCGTTTAGCCCAATCTTGTGTAATGGAAATATCTCCAAGTGGTAAAATTTTATCTTCCGAAATCTTTGAGAGTATTATTCGTTCTAAAAAGCAAATGACGTATAAAAACGTGAACAAAATTTTAGAGGAGGATAGTATTCCAAAAGGGTATGAAGAATTTGTATCCACTTTAAAAGGAATGCAAGAACTTGCTACCATTCTACGTAAAGAAAAAATAAGCCGAGGCTACATTGATTTTGAAATTGATGAAGCCAAAATTATCGTGAATGAAAAAGGAGAAGCCATCGATGTTGTGTTAAGAGAGCGTGGAGTAGGCGAAAAATTAATTGAGGATTTCATGATTGCTGCCAATGAAGCGGTTGCCACAACCATCTATTTTATGGATTTACCTTTTATTTACCGAATTCACGGCGAGCCAAGTGAAGAAAAAATACGATCTTTTTTAAGTTTCATTGCGACCCTTGGCTATAAAGTAGATGGAAAAATCAAAGAGATAACGCCAAAAGAAATGCAGAAAATTCTAGAGTCTTTGAATGATAAAAAAGAATTTTCCATGCTTTCTAATTTGCTTCTTCGTAGTATGCAAAAAGCAGTCTACGACACTGTCAATATAGGACACTTTGGTTTAGCAAGTAAATATTATACCCATTTTACTTCTCCTATACGTCGTTTTCCAGATACTACTGTGCACAGACTTCTTAGAATGTATTTGTATGAACAAAAATTGGATATGGATACGATTCGCCCACTAGAGGCAGAATTAAAAGAAATTGCTATTCATTCCTCAGAAATGGAGCGATCCTCTGTTTCCTGTGAGAGAGAAGTCGACGATATGAAAAAAGCAGAATATATGGAAAAACATATTGGAGAAATTTATACAGGTATGATTAATACCGTAACAAGCTTTGGCTTTTTTGTAGAACTTCCTAATTTAATAGAAGGGCTGGTTTCTATTCATGATTTAACGGAAGATCATTACATCTATGATGAAGCAACACAAAGTTTAAGAGGGATCAAAAATAAAAGAGGGTATCGCTTGGGCGATACGATAGAGGTCATTGTAAAACGTGCTTCTAAAGAAGAAAAAATAGTAGATTTTGTTGTCGCAACGGAAGCAAATAAAAAATTATATAGTAAAAATAAGGTTCAAGATGAAAAAAGGCAATAAAACTTTGTCAAGAAGAACTAAAATATTTCTTTTAAGTAGCCTTATTTTTGTCTTGCTTTTTTCGAATTTTCTTCTTTCTTACCATGTTTTATATACCCCACATGTAACAGTGATGAAGGGTATGCAAAAAAAGCCGAAAGTCATTCATCAAAAATTTTCTTTTATTGCAGTAGGAGATGCCTTAATTCATAATGGAGTTTACTTGGATGCACAGAGGAAAGAAAGAGATGACAATGGATATTATCGATATGATTTTAAAAGTATGTTTTCTGAGGTGAAGGAAATTATTCAAGGTTATGATTTGAAATTCTATAATCAAGAGACCATAATTGGTGGGAAAAATAGAGGAGTATCGACGTACCCTCGATTTAATTCTCCAGATGAGGTGGGACTTGATTTAACGGATGCTGGTTTTAATATTGTGAATTTAGCTACTAATCATACATTGGATAAAGGAGAAGAAGCAATCCTCTATTCTAGAAAGTTTTGGAAAGAGCAAGATGTTCTAGCCATTGGTAGTTATGATTCTTTTGGGGATAGAGACCAGGTCATTATTCAAAAGAAGAAGGGAATTACCTATGCTGTTTTAGGTTATACAACGGTAACCAATGGTCTTAAAGTACCAAGTGGGAAAGAATATTTACTGAATGTGTACGATAAAGATAAGGTTAAAGAAGATATTGAAAAAGTAAGAGATAAGGTAGATGTTTTAATTGTATCTATGCACTGGGGAGTAGAATATACGCATCAACCAACAAACCAACAAAGAGAGATTGCCTCTTATTTAGCTTCTTTAGGTGTGGATGTCGTGATAGGACATCATCCACATGTCATCCAACCAATCGAATACATTGATGACACTTTGGTGATTTATTCTCTTGGAAACTTTATTTCTGCACAAGATGGGCAGATGAAACGTGTTGGAATGATCGCTTCCTTTGCTATAGAAAAAACACAAGAGGGTTTAAGGAAAGAAGTGTCAATTACCAATGTGAAAGCGGACCTTTTATGGACGCATCATGAGAACTATAAGCATTTTAAAGTCATTCCTTTTTCTCACCTTACAGATAAAGAATTAAAGGGACATGAGCAAATTTATGAAAAATATAAAAAATACATTACAAGTGATGAGAGAGTACAAATTGGATTTATAGAGTAGGTGATAACATGATAGAAATCAATAATAGAAAAGCCAAATATGATTATGAAATTTTAGAGACAATAGAAGCAGGTATTGCTTTAACAGGGACAGAGATTAAATCCATTCGTTTGGGAAATGCGAATTTAAAAGATAGTTATGCTATTATTCGAGAAAATGAGGTGTATTTACTTGGTATGCATATTAGTCTTTATAAAGAAGGAAATATCTTTAATCATGAGGAGATGAGAACAAGAAAATTATTACTCCATAAAAAAGAAATCTTAAAATTGAATAATAAAATAACATTGGAAGGACATACGTTGATACCTATTAAACTTTATTTTAAGAAAAATAGAGCGAAAATATTGCTAGGGCTGGCTCGCGGAAAAAAAGTGTATGATAAAAGAGAAACAATTAAGCAGAGGGATATGGAAAGAGAAATCAGAAGGGAATACAAATCTTTCTAATCTTTTTTGAAAAAATTTCTATATTGTGAAGCCTTATAGTTAATAGGCTAGTACATATGAGGAAACATCCATTTTATCAAAAATGAGTACGGGATACTTGAAAGAAAAAAGTACAATGGTGCTATGGAAGATATAAAAACTAGGAAATAGAAATTTTTGGACAACAGAATAAGCAATAACTCAAGAGATGATTGATATTTTACTATTGGATTTATTAATTCAATCTGTTTTTTCCGTATGAATTAATGGAAGTATAAGAGTTTGGATGATTTCTATTTCGTTCTATTATTTATGATTTAGCAGTTTTGACTGAATTTCAAAATGAAGGTATTGCTTCGTCGTTAGTTTAGAAATGTAGAAATGCTTACAGATATCTAAATGGCTTGCTTAAATGAATAAGCTAAAGAACTTTATAAAAAATAGATTTTAAAAAGTAATCATTGTTTTCTAATAGTTCCATATAAATAGATTTGAAAATTGGCGAAGAAATTACAATTTGAGTCATTAATTGAAAGGTAAAAAAAGGAGATAATTTTAATCAGTATCTCCTTTTAAAATATAAAAATCCATAAACATATCTGCTATTTCTGTAGGGGTTTCCATACAACCACTAACTAACCAATTGTAATAAATATTATATAATCCACCAGATATAAAGTAATAGTTGTATTGTTCTTTTTTATTTTTGGCTTTACTATAAAAAATTTTATCAAACTCATCTTTTATATAATGTATGCAGTTTGCTTTATATAAAAGAATCCCTATGGCTTCTCTTTCTTTTAAATGAGTAAATAAAGTAATGAGATAATCCCTAAAATGATTAGGATCATAATTAACTTGTTTTCTTTTAATGAAATCGTTTGTTATTGTATCTACATAATATTTCAAAATTTCATCTTTGTTTTTAAAATTGCGATAAATAGTTATATGAGATAATCCTGCTTTGTCTGTTATTTCTTTATTAGTAATTTTATTATAGTCTTTCCTCTTCATTAAAAGTATTAAAGCATCTGCTATATCCTTTTTTGATAAATCACTTTGTAATTCCATTGTTATAAAACCCTCTCCTTTCTAACAATCGCTTGTTTGTATATTGTTTATTTGAATATTATATAATACAATGTAGTTGTTATAAATATAACATATGATTTTGAATAAATCAAGAAGTGGAGTGAATGATATGGAATCGGTTTTAAAAACTACGAATATTGTGAAAAAGTATGGCGATAAACTCGTATTAAATGAAATTAACATGACTATTAACAAAGGAGATATTTATGGTTTTATTGGTAAAAATGGTGCTGGTAAAACTACATTTATGCGAGTTGTTTTATCATTAACCAATCACAATAAAGGGGATGTTAAATTCTTTGGTAATAAAAGCATTGAAGAAGCAGGATTAAAAGTTGGTTCTTTGATAGAAGCACCTGGGTTATATAAAAATGCTTCTGCTTATGAAAATTTAAAAAGATTTGCAATTCTTTATGGAACAGACGATTCTAAAATAAATGAAATACTAAAGATGGTGGGTTTAAATAATACTGGGAAAAGAAAAGCGAAGGATTTTTCGTTAGGAATGAGACAAAGATTGGGAATTGCTATTGCACTTTTAGGCAATCCTAATTTTCTATTATTAGATGAACCCATTAATGGATTAGATCCTAAGGGAATCAAAGAAATAAGAGATGTAATTGTAAAATTAAACAAAGAAAAAAATATAACATTTTTGATTTCTTCGCATTTATTAGACGAATTATCAAAAATCGTTACAAGGTATGGAATAATTAATAAGGGAGTACTGATTGAAGAAATAGAAGCAGATAAGCTACAAGAAAAATGTAAAAATAAACTTATAATTGAATGTGATAATCTAGAGAAAGCAAAAAAAATACTATCTAAAACTATTGATGAAGAAGATATAATAATAAAGAACAATAATTTGGAGATTCATTCTCATATAAAGGATTCTGCTAATATAAATAGAATGTTAATCGAAAATGGTATTTCAGTTGAAGCAATTTACCCTAATGTAGATAGTTTGGAAGAATACTTTATGAAAAGGATTGGTAATTAATGATGAATAGATTAATTAAATTACAGTTACGCAATGTTTTCCATAATAAATTGTTTTATGTATGTTTAGGATTGACTTTATTGATGGTTCCAATTTTAACATTTATCGGTTCTTTAAATGGGGCAGATGGTGCCACCTTAAAAGTATTTCCACAAATTGTAAGTTTTTTATCTAGCGAAGTAGGATTAATGAGTATCATATTTATTGCTTTATTTTGTTGTTTTGATTTTAATGAAGGAACAACTAAAAATATAATAGCAAGAGGCTATACTAGAACAGAGTTATTATTATCTAAATACATTGTTTCTTTAATAAGTATTTTTGCTATTTATATAATAACATCATCCGTTACTTTTATATTATTTATGAAAAATGGTATAGGATATGAAAGTAGTATGTTATATCCATTAATAAATAATCTTGTAAGAATTGTTGCATATACTTGTTTTTATGCTACAATGTCAGTGATTTTAGAGAAAAATGGTTCGGCAATAATTGCTTGTTTGTTTGGCCCTACATTAGTTCCAACGATCCTAAAACTTATTGATTCAAAATTAAACGTAAGCATTAATAAATTGTGGATAGAAAACGTATCAAGTAAATTTACTCTTAATCCAACGCTTGAAAATTTAGGATTATCCGTTTTGTTCTATGTTATATATATTGTTTTATTTATGATTATAGGTACGCAACTATTGAAGAAAAAAGAAATTAAATGATAAAATATATTAGGTTAAAAAATGAATTGCACAAGTTTGCAAATTACAATTTGGTACTATAAAAGTGTAAGAAGTAAATCCGCTGATTAGGATTGAAAATTACACCTTTTTATTATGATGTATGAGAATTGGTTAACGTATTACAATTGGAACTAAAGTACTCGTTGCATTAAATGTTAACTAGTCTCTCCATTCGATTAAGTAAGTTTCCTAAAGAAAATATCGAAATAGAAAAAACTGAAACATATTTACCAATATTATCTTATTTGTTAAACAGGTGGTGTTGTGTAATTGCAGAGAATGCTTCAGAGGTAAAACATGAAGCTTAAGAAAGGGAAAGAATGCTAATAAAGGCTCACCAAAACTAGCAGAATATTCTTGTGATAATTGTTATAAATTAAAACCGAATGCTTTATAAGAGGAAAATAGAAAGAACTAGAATTTTTATCAAAACAATGTTTTTCATTCGTTAATATCAAAGTGCAACCAAAGGTAGATTTCTCAAATTTATGTGATAGGGGTATTATCAATGATTAGAAGAATATAATTTCATATTAGGTTTAAAAATATTTGAAAATTTAATAATCCAGTAATCATAAAACTAGAAAAGAGGAATCATTTTAAAATAGAATAAAATAAATCGCTAATTTACTGGAATAATCATAAAATATAAATGGGTGAAAACTATGAAAAAAACAAAAATTAGTAAAATTTTTTCTTCTATAGCGAGTGAGTTTGTGATTTTATGGATGCCTCAAATTTTAAGTCCGTTACATCTTGCTAGTTATTATACTTATAAAAAGGTGAAAGAGCGAGAAAAAAGACTTAACGAACTGTCGAAAAAAATGATAATTATTGCTAAGCGTTTAGAAATAATAGAAGAAGAAAAAGAAATTGCAGTAGATAGTAGAAATTATATAAAACTATTTTATAGAGTATATGAACAGTTGGACCGTTTAACATTAAGGGAATTAGGGATAATAAGAGATTTCTGCTATGCACTATATAATCCTTATGACCTAACGATTACCAGAGGGGATGGGGTAGAAAGAGAGGAAGACATTTATTACCAATACAAGGACGTATTGGATGATGTAATAGAGGAGAGGGAAAAAGAGAGAAAACTCAAAAAAAGACGAATTTGCGGTAAATAAATTAAAATAAGGAATCCATTTGTGATTCTTTTTTTAATTTTATCCTAAATTTTATTGACAATTGAATGTATATTCAACTATAATCAAGATAGTTGAGAAATAATTCAACTAATGAGCATATACTAAAGAGTAGGAGGGGAATTATGTCGAGAAGTGAATTTACTTGTGACTGTAATGTTATTCATGAAGAAGCCGTTTTGGAAGTACTTAAAAAAATGCCAAAAGAGAACACGTTTAACCATTTAGCTGATTTATTCAAACTGATAGGAGATACAACCAGATGTCGGATTTTATTTGCTCTAGATCAAAAAGAGATGTGTGTTTGTGATTTGGCCAATGTTTTAAATATGACAAAATCTTCTATATCTCATCAACTTGCAGTTTTAAGACGAAGTGGCGTTGTTCGATGTAGAAAAAATGGGAAGGAAGTATACTACACTTTAGATGATGAACATATTGTTAAATTGTTTGAAATCGGTTTAGAACATATAAACCATAGAGGTTAAAGAAAGAAGGCGTTATGATGGAAAAATACAAATTTAAAATTAAAAATTTAGATTGTGCCAATTGTGCAAATGAATTAGAAAGAGCTTTACAAAAAATAGAAGGATTAGAAAATGTGAATATCAGTTTTATGACTCAAAAACTCACTTTTGAATGTAGTGAAGAAAATATAAATATTGTTCTTGAAAAAATTAGAAAAGTGATAAAAAAAGAAGAACCTAATGTAAAACTAGAGGAGGTATAGTTATCATGATCCAAAAAATGAATAGACAATTCATTAAGATAATTCTTTCTCTTGTTCTAGTAGTTGTATCATTTTTACTAAGGTTCGATACAGGGCTATATAATAGTATCTTGCTTATTGTTGCTTATGTTATCGTTGGATATAACACTATATTAAAGGCAACAAGAAATATTTTAAGAGGTAAAATCTTTGATGAAAATTTCTTAATGTCTGTTGCAACGATTGGAGCATTTTGTATAGGCCAGTTCCAAGAAGCAGTAGCCGTTATGCTCTTCTACCAGGTAGGAGAATTCTTTCAAAATTATGCAGTAGAACACGCAAGAAAATCAGTAGCCAGTTTAATGAATATTCGGCCAGACTATGCCAATGTTTACCGAGAGGGAACCCTTTTCAAAGTGAATCCTAACGAAGTAAAGATTGGGGAGATCATTCTTGTAAAACCAGGCGAAAAAATTCCTTTAGATGGAGTGGTAGTTGATGGTGTTTCTACACTTGATACCAAAGCATTAACAGGAGAAGCTATCCCTAGAAAAGTATCTAGCAATGCTACAGTATTAAGTGGTTGTATCAATAATGATGGAATTTTAAGAATGAAAGTAAGTAAAGAATTTGAGGAATCTACTGTGAGCAAGATTTTAGATTTAGTAGAAAATGCGAGTAACAGAAAATCAAAATCAGAAAATTTTATTACTAAATTTGCAAGAGTATATACACCCATTGTGGTTATAATAGCCGCATTTCTTGCAGTCATTCCACCACTTGTTCTACAAGAGGCAGACTTTCGTGATTGGCTATATCGAGCATTCTCCTTCTTAGTTGTTTCTTGTCCCTGTGCACTTGTTATTTCTATTCCTCTCTCCTTCTTTGGTGGAATAGGAGCTGCATCTAAAATAGGTGTTTTGATAAAAGGAAGTAATTATCTAGAGGCACTTGCAAATAGTGAAATCATTGTATGTGATAAGACTGGCACTTTGACGGAAGGAGTATTCAAAGTACAAAAAATAGAGGCTACTCTATATTCTGATTATGACTTATTAAGATATGCGACCATGGCAGAATTTTTCTCTAATCATCCAATTTCCTTATCATTAAAACAGTGCTATGGTAAAGAAATCAATGAAAAACTTGTTACGAAAACAGAAGAGATTTCTGGTAAAGGTGTCAAAGCGGTAGTAGATGGAAAAACGATTTTAGTTGGAAACGAGAAATTGATGGAACAGTTCCACATTCCATTTCAAAAAAAGGATGAAATAGGAACCATTGTCTATGTTGCCATTAATGATACGTTTGCTGGTTCTATACTGATTGCAGATCAAATTAAAGAAGATTCCTATAAAGCTGTTCCATTACTTAAAAGTAATACTATCCTAAAAATTGTGATGTTGACAGGAGACCAAGAAAACAGCAGTAAAGCTGTAGCAGATGCTCTTCATTTAGATGAGTACCATGCCGAATTATTGCCACAAGATAAAGTTTCTTGGGTAGAGAAATTCATGATGGAGAAGTCATCTAGTGGGAAGTTACTATTTGTCGGCGATGGAATCAACGATGCTCCCGTATTAGCATTATCTGATATAGGAGTCGCAATGGGTGGGCTTGGGAGCGATGCTGCCATTGAAGCAGCCGACGTAGTTATCATGACCGATGAACCATCAAAACTAGCAAATTCTATCAAAATATCAAAAAAAACGATGAGAATTGTAAAACAAAATATAATGTTTGCTCTTGCAGTAAAAATAGGTGTATTGGTATTAAGTGCTTTTGGCATTGCCAGTATGTGGGCTGCTGTTTTTGCAGATGTTGGTGTTTCCGTTTTGGCCATAATCAATGCCCTAAGAATTTTAAGAGTAAAGAAAGTAAAATAAGGAAAGAGGTGACCCATTGCAAAAAATAGTTTTAAAAGTGAGTGGTATGACTTGTAGTGCTTGTTCCACGGGACTTGAAAAGTATTTGAATAAACAAAAAGGAGTGAAAGTTGCGAATGTTAATTTGATTTTATCCATTGCGACTATTGAATATGAAAACATAAATAAGAAGGAGTTAGAGCGTTATATAAAAGAAGCTGGTTTTGCAAGCTTGGGAGAATTTAAAGGAATAGAAGATGTAGAATTTCAAAAAGGCGATAAGTGCAAGTTAATTATCTTTGGAATTTATATTTTATTACTTATGTATGTGTCTATGGGCCCCATGTTAAAATTACCTAGACTTCCCTTTATTAATCCTAACTATCCACTTCCATTAGCCACATTATTCTTCACCTCTACCCTCCTTTTTTTATGGTATGGGCGAGACATAATAACAAGTGGAATAAAAAATTTACTTCATAAAATGCCAAATATGGATACCTTGGTCATGTTTAGTGTATTATTTAGTTTTTTATACAGCTGTTATGGATATATAAATATACTATTAGGAAGAAACGCCTATTTAGAAAGTCTATATTTTGAATCAACCATCATGGTGATTTATTTTATGAAACTAGGAAGATTTATAGAAGATAAAAGTAAGGATAAAACAAAAGATGCTATCAAAAAATTAGTAACCATTACACCACAGAATGCCATCTTGAAAGTGGATGGGAAAGAAAAGAAAGTAACCATTGATGAAGTAAAAAAGGAAGATTTGCTCCTCTGTAAACCTGGAGATAAAATTGCCGTTGATGGTACTATCGAAAGTGGAAAAACTTATGTGGATGAAAGCTTTATTACAGGAGAGAGTAGGCCAGTACTCAAAAAGAGGGGAGACCATGTAATTGCAGGATCGATTAATTATGATGATTATATGGAATATAGAGCGAAAAAAATTGGTAGGGAGTCTACTATATCCCAAATAGTGAAGTTGGTTGTTGAAGCCACCAATACCAAAAGTAAAATGCAAAAAATCGCTGATAGGCTGAGTGGTTACTTTGTACCTATTCTTCTTCTCATTGCAATTTTAACATTTATAGTACAAATACTAGGGGGGTTATCCATCGAAAATGTCTTAATTCACATGGTTACTATTCTTGTTGTAGCTTGTCCTTGTGCTTTAGGACTTGCTGTACCACTTGTGGTCGTTGTTGCAAGTGGATTATGTGCTAAAAAAGGACTGTTTTTAAGGAATAGCGAAGTATTAGAAAAAGCAAGAAATATCGATACCATCGTTTTTGATAAAACGGGAACTTTAACATTTGGCAAATTAAAAATATTTCGACTTTTCAATTATTCAAAATATCAAGACAACCATCTATTCAATATTGCCTCTAATCTTGAAAAAAATGTGTCTCATCCAATAAGTACCGCATTTATGGTAAATGAAAAGTTAGAAGTAAATGATTTTAAAACTTTAAATGGTATGGGTATCTATGGAAAAGTAAATGGGAAAGAGTACTATTTAGGAAATGAGAAGCTATTATCTAAATTAAAAATAGAAGATCATCATAAGAAAGACTATGATTATCTAGTCCAAAATGGATGTAGTATTATTTATATAATTGAAAATAATGCTATGATTGGACTGGTTGGGGTTCGCGATATTATAAGGACCAATATAAAAGATACGGTAGAGAAATTGAACAAAAATAATATGGAGGCGATTATGTTGACAGGGGACAATGAGATAACTGCTCAAGGAATTGCCAAAGAACTTGGAATTAAAAAAGTAATCGCTAGTGTATTACCACAGGAGAAGGCAAGCCATATCAAAAAACTCATAAATAATGGTAAAAGGGTTGCTATGGTTGGAGATGGAATCAACGATGCTCCAGCGCTTGTTAGTGCAACAATAGGAATTAGTGTGAATGATGGAACGGATGTAGCTATGGATGCCGCCGATGTCATTTTAATGAATAATGATATGAATACGATTTTAGATTTAATAAAAATAAGTAAAAAATCCTATACAGTAATTAGACAAAACTTATTTTGGGCCTTCTTCTATAATCTATGTATGATACCAATTGCTATGGGGCTATTCAGTGCTTTTGGCATAAGCATGACACCTATGTTTGGGAGCATAGCTATGATTTTTAGTAGTTTAACAGTAATAGGCAATTCGTTAAGATATGGGAGAGTGAAGAAATGAAAAAAGTGGAACTAACTATAGAAGGAATGAAATGTGAGGGGTGTGTGCATCGAATCGAAAATGCTTTATCTACAATGAAAGGTATTGCTTCCTACACGATTTCTTTAGAGGAGAAAAGGCTAGTATTATCATTAAAAAAAGAAAAAATATTGGAAGAAGTTATAAAGAAAATGGAGAATTTAGGGTTTATTGTTTCTAGATAAGCATTATTTTTACAAGATAGAAGCCCTTTTTACATCAAAATTCTATGAATAGAAAGAAAAAAATTTCTAGAAGAGGCTCTAGAGATTTTTTGTATTTTAAAAATATATTGGATTTTGAATAGAATCCTTTTTGATATAGTTTAGGAATTCTAGCATAAAATAGTATAAAGCTTTTAATAGGATTTTTAAGATGTAGAAAGGAGAAACTATGGAGAACAATTCATCCAATTATGTTTTAGATTTTGTCATTCCAAGGGGAGAGAAAGGGAATACTGGACCAACAGGGCCGCAAGGAGATGTAGGGTCACAAGGGGCAACAGGTCCAACCATGGTAAAGGCAATTCTATCTCTAGACTATAATAATTCTTCTAGTGCAGGTATCCTTTCTATAAAGGAGGGGTCCAATAAAGTACTCTTACCCAACAATAGCAATTATTTTTCTTATACTACAGATGCAATTACATTAAATGAAAGTGGGTTTTATGAATTTTCAGTGTATGGCTCCTTGACAGAAACAACTACACAGGAAGGTGCGAAAGTAATAGTAAAAGTAGGGGAGAGCAATCTAGTATCTATTGTTTTGGATGCAGAACAACGGGAACTCTACTTTTCAAGAACGATGTTTAAACAATGTCAAACAACGGATAAAGTAATTATAAGTCTTGATAAGGCGAGTACTTCTAGTGCTTCTACGAATAATGTATACTTAATTATTAAACAATTTTCCATAGGGAATTAAAGAAAGAGGATTTAAAATGAAGGAAATGGATAAAGAGTACCTTTTAAATTTAACAATACCAAAAGGGGAAACCGGAGATAGAGGATTAAAGGGAGCGATAGGCCCAACGGGTTTAACTGGTAATAGAGGACCTGTTAATTTTTTAGAATCCATGGCCTTTGTTGAATATAAACCAACGGATACCAATGGTACTTTGGAAATTGTCAATGTTGCTTTTTTGCCTCAAACCAACAATATATTTCAAAGACATGATAATTTTATCAGTTTTTCAAGAACAGGGTACTATGAATTTTATATTTCTGGTTTATTGGAAGAAGAAATCAAAAGCAATCGTGCGGTTTTATATTTAAGAACACAGCATCAAGCAAATTTTAATAATTATATGACCATTCGTTTGAGCAATGATGAAGAAAAAATTTATTTTACTGCTAAAAGAATAAAACGGTTTTCTTATCCACAAGATGTTAGTCTTTTGTTAAATAAATCTTCCGATTCGAATGCACGTGCTGAAAATGTAATTATGATTATTAAGAAATTACCCTTTTCATGATGAATACATAGTAAAAAATTACAACTACTCATTTTTATAAATGAGGCTTGACGAAACTCTTTTTTTTATTTAAAGTAAATAGAGAAAGAAAGTGTAGTGAAAAAATGAGAAAAATTGCTATTTTCACAGATATTCATGGTCTTTTAGAACCATTAGAGGCCGTTTTAAAGAATATAAAAGAAAAACAAATTAATGAGATTTATTCTTTAGGGGATAACATTGGAGTAGGGCCAAATTCAAAAGAAGTGATGGAGCTTTTAAAGAAAAATAAAGTGGTATCCTTGGCTGGCAACGCGGAAGACTATGTTGCTCTTGGTATCGAGCCTTTTTCTTATATAGTGGGAAACAAAAAAGAGAGTTATCTTTGGACACTCTCACAGTTAACAAAAGAGCAAAAACAGGAACTTACTACTTATCCACATTCAATAGAGCTTACCTTAGGGGGAAAGAGAATAGGATTGTGTCATTTTACAAGTGATGTTCGTTTTGATTATAAATTACATAATGTTTGGAAATACCAATGGAATTTAAAAAGGAACAAGAGAGCCTATAAACAGTTTTTGTATACGAACAGCTTAAGGCAACGTATAAACATGCAACGAAAAATGAAAAAATTAGGGACGGATTCTTTGGAAGCAAAAGGACTAATCTCCGCTTTAAACGAACCTCTTTTTCATGGGAAAAAGGTAACAGATTTTGATTTTATTTTTCAAGGACATGCTCATTTTCCACTTTATGAAGAAAGTAAAAACACTAAATTTTATACACTTCGTGCTTTAGGAATGGCTTATAAAAACGATGCCACTGATTTAGCTTCCTATGTTCTACTTACTGAAAAGACGAGTGGATTTGTAATAGAAGAAGTATTGGTAAAGTTTAATCGCGATAAAATGTTGGATACAATTCAAAAAAGCACATTTAGAGATAAACGAATTTATAAATATGTGGATATGAAGGAAGAGTAGAGAAGAATTATTTTTCTCTTAATTTATGTTCTAAAAATTTTTCAAAAGTTCTAAGTCCATATTCTTTATTGTAATAATTAGGGAATTCATTGAGGTGCGCTAAAGCAATTTTGGCAGTTAAAATCAAGCTATCATTTGTGACATTGGTTTTAGGAGAAATACATCCGTGTTCTAGTTCAATTTGAATGCCCTCTAAAAATTCTTCGGGTGTAAATTTTTCAAAAGAAACATCTAATAGAGAAGCTGCATATAAAGCATCACGTAAACAATACATAAAATCACCAATACATTCTATGTTTTTCTTTGAAGTTTAAAACTAGAGGGAAAGAAAAATTTTTAGAGTATCTTTATGCGAAAGGAAATTTAGAAATAATCAAATTGAAGTAAGTTATAAAAGGAGGCAATATAGGTGGATATAGTTTTCGAGTTTCTTCTAGAGCTCATTTTAGAAGGAAGTATAGAAGCATCACAAAATAAAAACATGCCTAAATGGATTCGTTATCCTTTAGTAGTGCTTACGCTGTTATTTTTTATAAGTGTATTATTTTTATTACTATTGCTTGGTTTTATTGTTTTGAAGAAAAATAAGTATGTATCTTTCTTTCTTTTTCTTCTTTTTTCTGTTTTTTTGATTTCTTTTGTTTTGAAAATCAGAAAGTTTTGCAAAAAGAAAAAACTACAAAGAAATTAAGTGTAATTTTTTGTAGTGTAGCCATTTAAGAGAATATCAAAAAGGGTATCGATTGTTTTCTCTGCTTCTTTTGGATATTTTTCTTTCAAGGGTTGCAAAAGTACATATAAAGGAGTGTTCTCACTCTTTTTTTGTTGTATTGCGTTATGAATAAGGAGTAAACAATCCTCAAAAAAAGAATCACTTACCTCATTCATGGAAAGAGAATCATACTCTATTTTTTCCATATTTATCTCGTTTAAGAGATTACAAAATTTCCAAAACAAGCGATGTACCACTTCATCAAAATAAATTCCTATTTCCTCTTTTTTCATTTTCGCAATCAAAAGAGGAAAATAGCCACCCATAACATGGACTTTTAATTGTGCAATAGTTATAAAATTTTCATATGCTTCTTCTACAATCTCGTTTATTCTCTCCTCATGCATAGAATCTTCCTTTCTTCATATAATATATATACAAATAGTATAACATATTTTTAAATTTTAGGCATAAAAGGTTGCTTATTTCTTTTGCTTTTTTCTCTATAATTTGGATATAGGGGAGTGATATCTTGAATAATGGCGATTTATTTAATGAAAATATCAAAGCAATCATATGTCAAAATATCAAGAAATATAGAAAAGAAAAGGGAATGCGAGTGATGGATTTAGCAGAACAACTCGATGTGTCTGTCAATCACTTAAAGCGAATTGAATCGGCCAATGACAGGAACAATATATCACTGATGACTTTATATAAAATTTCTATTATTTTAGAGGTAAGAATCGATAAATTTTTTGAAAAGGGGAATGAGGACTCTACTTAGAAGTCCCATTTTTATTTTGTATCAATTATCCATTTTTATATAGTGGCATTTATAAATATTAAA
>CAMXQX010000017.1 GCA_947246355.1 uncultured Bacillota bacterium
TTGTTTGGTAAATTTTTAACTAATGATAAGGTTAAGTTTTAAAAAAGGATTAACACAGAATGTGTTTTTGATTGTAATTATATACAATTTATGGTAAGATGATAACTGAAGGAGTTGAGTGTATGAATTTTTGTCCAAAATGCGGAAAACAATTACAAGAAGGACAGACTGTATGTGACAACTGTGGATCGCAAACACAAGCACAAGTAAATGTGGTTAATAATATTATTAATCACAATACAAATAATGGAGGAAGTATTAAAAAAAGAGAGATTGTAACATCTGTTATCCTTTCTTTTATAACTTGTGGTATTTATTCTATCATTTGGTCTATTTTTATCAATGATGATGTGAATGCTGCTTCTGGAGAACAAGGAACATCTGGTGTGATGGTCGTTCTTCTAACCATTGTCACTTGTGGAATTTATGGAATCTACTGGGCATATACGATGGGAAAAAGAATGCAAATTGCTGGAGAAAAGCATGGAGCTTCCATTTCTGACAATTCTATTTTATATCTAGTATTGCAACTATTTGGACTTGGTATTGTAAATTATTGTTTAATTCAAAACGACTTAAATCGATTTGCAGACTAAAATGAAAAAAGTAATATCGAATAATATTCTTTATGTAATGTTATTCTTAGGATATTACTTTTTAAATACACTTTTTAATATTGCAATAGCTTGTCCATTCTATACTTTAACACATCTATATTGCCCAGGATGTGGTATTACGAGAATGCTCTTTTCTCTTTTACATTTTGATTTGAAAGCGGCTTTTTCTTATAATCCTTTACTTTTTATTCTTCTCCCTTTCTTTTTCTTTTACTATATTTATACGAATGTTATTTTTATTTTTAATAAAGAGAATACGTTAAAAAAGTATATGACCAAACCAGTCAAAGTTATGCTGCTTGTCGTTGTTGTTCTCTTTGGCATTCTAAGAAATATACCTGTTTTTTCTTTTTTAGCACCTTAAACTATGTATATTTATACATTTTTTTAATTGATTCATTCGTTTCAAATAATGTTATATGGATATTTTTTAGTTTTATACAAAAATATCGAAAGTGGGATGAAGAAATTACAAAGAGTTTGTAATAGTATTAAAATAGTGCTTCGATTGCCTCATCCAAATCACATTTTATATATTTTATAAAGAAAGAAGAAGGCGCGTTTAAAGAAGAAATGCTATGTTAAGATAGGAGAGAATCATAAATAAAGTGATAGAAAGAAAACAATTGGAAATTGTGACAAATTTTTTGTAGATAAGATTTCGGTTGAAGATATAAGGTTGTCAAGCAATTGTAAGAAAAAAGAACTTTTATTGTTAAAAAATATAAATTGTACTATAATAATAAATAGAATGGAGAAGGATATGGAACAGATAGTAAGTCACTTGATTGAGGCACTAAGAGAACTAGCAAGTAGTCAACCACTATTCATTAGTATGTCTTTTGGGTTTGGACTTATCGTTTTAGAGTCAATCCTTCCTGTACTTCCTTTAGCACTTTTCATTGCACTCAATCTACTTTTATTTGGAAATGGAAAAGGTTTTGTTTTATCCTGGGTAGCCACTATTTGTGGATGTATTTTGAGTTATTCCATTTGCAAATATGGTTTTAGCAATTTATTTTATAGACATCTAAAGAATCATTCAAAAACAAGTGTTATTGTAGATAAAATAAAACATATTTCTTTTCCTAATTTAGTAATACTCATGGCTATTCCTTTTACCCCTGCTTTTTCTATCAATATTGGGGCAGGTTTATCTAAAATGGATTTTAAAAAGTTTTTCTTTGCATTACTTATCTCTAAATTATCCATTGTTTATTTTTGGGGATTTGTTGGAACGACTTTAGTAGAAAGCTTAACCGATATTACTATCCTATTTAAATTATTTAGTATTATTCTCCTTGTTTTCCTATTATCTAAACTCATTTTAAAGAAATTCCATTTTGAATAGAGGTGTCTATGGACGTTGTTTATTTTATTTTGCTTGTTTTTTTACTTATTTTAGTTCTTTTCCATTTATTTATCACTTTAAATAAGAAACAAAAAGAGGAAGACACTACACAAAAGGTATCACAATTGGAAACAGCCATTATTAAAGAATTTTTATCTTTTAAAGGGGACTTAGGAAGAGATTTTGAAAGTTTAAATAAGAATTTAGATTATAAAATTCGTCTTATTAGTGAACATGTTAATACACGATTGGATGAGAATTTTGAAAAGACCAATCAAACATTTACTTCTGTGTTGGAACGTTTAGCAAAGATAGATGAAGCTCAAAGAAAGATTGATCACTTATCGAGTGATATTGTTTCATTAGAAAGTGTTTTAACGGATAAAAAGACAAGAGGTATTTTTGGAGAAGTACACTTACATAACATTTTGGATAGTGTTTTTGGCAAAAATGACAAAATTTATAAGATGCAGTATTCTTTAGAAAATGGAACCATGGTAGACTGTATGTTGTTTACGCCACCTCCTGTTGGAATGCTTGCTATTGATTCTAAATTTCCTTTGGAAAATTACCGTGTCATGGTCGATAGAAAATATACAGAAGAGGAAAGAAAACAGGCAGAAAAACTGTTTAAAATGGATATGAAGAGGCATATCGATGCGATTGCTTCAAAATACATTATAGAGGGAGTTACGGCGAACCAAGCTATTTTATTTTTACCAGCAGAAGCCATTTTTGCAGAGGTGAGTGCTTATCACGCAGATGTGATTGAATATGCTTATAAAAGAAGGGTATGGATTACAAGTCCCACTACATTGATTAGTACGCTTACAACATTGCAATTGGTTCTTAAAAATATAGAAAGGGATAAGTATACCTCTATTATTCATCAAGAACTTTTGCTACTCTCTGAAGAGTTTAAACGATATAAAGATAGATGGGACAAGCTAGCCCGTAGCATTGATACTGTAAGTAGGGATGTGAAAGAAATTTATACAACGAGTGAAAAAATCACCAAACGTTTTGATAAAATTAATCAAGTAGAGATGAATGAAGATACAAAACATATTAAGGAGGAAATGTAATGGAGAGAATTGTTACTTTAGAAGAATTAAAAGAGTTACGTACCCATATTCTTTCTTCTAATGTGAGTGAGGAAGAGAAAAGGAAAATTGTTTCTTTCCTAGGGATGACCCAAAATACAGATTCCACTGCTAGTGTAGAAAAGGGGAAAACTTTAGTTAAGAAAAATCCAAGTGTACCAAGTCTGCTTGAAAAGGATACATCTACGACGTCAACTTTATTTGAAAAGGCAGGATTTTCCAATGCTATTTATTTAGCAACCATTTCTCTTGTCTTTGAAGTTCTTTTTTTAGCAGTTTCTTTCTTTATTTATAAATAAAGATCTGACCATGCAAAAACTTAAGAGGCGAATTTTCTCTTAAGTTTTCTTATGTAGTAAATTATTAAAATAAGAAGGGGAATTCCAAGGAAAAAGAAATAAGTAAACATAGGAAATTGTTTGATAGTAAAATTAACAAACATGGTGTTGTTTCTCCATAAAATCCGACTTAAAAATAAGACAGCAATGGGATAAATATAAGGTAAATATACTTTTATTTTCTCTACCTTTTTCCCAAAAAGGAATGTGGTTGTTTTTAGGCAGTAAAACAGACAGAAGGAAATCATCATGAATAGGCATAGAAGCCACTGAATGGCTAAAATGCTTTCAGTTCTTTGAATGAATCCACCTACTTGAATTCTTCTTAACATTTGGTAATCTGGATATTGGTATAAGAGGGCTAAATCAATTCCTAAAACACCAATTACATTTGTAATCGCTAATAAAGTGATACAGGCAACGCCTAGAAAAGTAAAAATAACTTTTTTTTCTATTTTTTTCTCACCCACATCTTCTCTAGGAATAATGAGTAAGACAAATAAGGGCATTGCCGTGTAAGACACAAATCCAAGAGCACCCAGCAAAGGATTGGTGATCCCATTTTCTAAAAAAGGTAGTAGGTTTGTTGAATCAAAGGCAGGAATGAGTCCAATAATACTAAATATATAAAACACAATGGATACCATAAATAGAATGATACTGACACGAGACATGGTTCTAAGGCCCTTAGTTAGTAGATAGATGACAGGGATTAAAATCATAGCGCCAATAATATAAGAGGGCGTTTTATATAAATACTCAGAAGAAATAAAATTGATGATATCATAAAATAAA
The DNA here is from genome assembly GCA_947246355.1 of uncultured Bacillota bacterium. Taxonomy (GTDB): domain Bacteria; phylum Bacillota_I; class Bacilli_A; order RF39; family UBA660; genus CATOJL01. The sequence goes on from CAMXQX010000017.1 coordinate 4,205, forward strand.
ACAATAGAATACATAAAGACAAAAAGGAGTAAGGAAAAGCTAATCCATTTTCCTAAAAAATTTCCCATGACTTTACTAATAATTTCATGAATATGTTTTTTTCTATCGATTGTAGAAATTTTCAAGTAGATACATACAGGAATGAGACCCATAAACATTCCCAATAGGGCACAAAGCCATGAATCTACTTTTCCATAAAATAGAACACAATTGAGTCCTATTCCTATAAATGAGGCACGAATAAAGAAATAAATGAGTGTTCCAATTTCTAAATATTGTAGTTTATCTTTCATATCAGTTCTCCTTAATTCCAGATTCTGTAGAACCTTTAAATTCTAATCGAATATCTACGTCATAAGCAATATCTAATTTTTTGAATCCTTCTTCGTTCCAATTCTTTTGTAAATCTTTAAATACCTTAGGATGAAATTTATAAATTAAATTTCCAAATCCAAAGGAATCGGTTTCAAATTTTTTCGTAACAGCCACTGCTTTTTCCATTAAACGTTTCACTTCTTCATTTGCTTTTTCTTCTAGAGAAAGAATAGTCTCTTCCTTTTCTAAGTCTAGTTTACAAGTACTTTCTTGCAAAGAACCTTTTCCTTTTACTTTCACTAAAATGCGAGGTTTACCTTCTTGTATAATTACTTTTCTACTTGTTTTTAGATTTTGAACTTCGATTTCTGCTTTTCCACCACTACAATAACAGTTTAAGAGAAGCTCCCCAATATTATTGTTAATGACATTAATTCCTTTACTTTCCTCTTCATTGGTAACATGTACTAATTTGTCTTTTTTAAAAAGAGCTAAATTCGATAGTTGCAAATAAGCTTTTGGTGTTGTGTTTTGAAGGCTTTCTTCACTTTTTCCTTTTTTGGCATTTCCTTTGAGTTCGATGGTAGCTAAAATAGGTTCTGCTCCTTTTTTGACTAAGTTTTCTACAAAACTACTATAAGGAATGGTAGAAGTAACAGCTTGTGATTCCCTTGAAAAGCTAATGGCCGTTGAAATACTTTGTGCTGGGAAGGATTCAAGAGGACTAACAATTTCTAAAATATCTTTTGCTTCTGCATTTCTTGCCATAATGAGATAAAATCGTTTAATGGACTCAGGGTCTCTTAAAAGATAATCCAAACTATCGATTAAGCCCGCTTTTGCTAGAGATTCCGAAACGACAATAAAAGATAGATGACCAATATAAATGCTTTTTGGACTAATGATGTCAATTTCCCTTAAAGCTTCACTAATGGTACTTCCTTTTCCTTCATAGACGATGGATTGGGACTCTCCTTCTTTAGAACTGACTTGTGCTTGTTTGGAATTAGCAATTAAAAGACTGACTTCGTAGTGATCATCTTTATAATTGATAGACATTCCCGTTGCAATAGCAAGGGTATTTAATTCATTATAGTTATAACACCCTGTAAGTAAGAGGCAACATAAACATAGTAAACATAATTTAATTTTCATCTCTATCCCTCAATCTTGTTTGGTTTGTCTTGGTTAAATATGATGGTCTTTTACTTAATTTAAAACGTGGAAATTTGACAATAGCATCCTTTTCTGCTTCTAAATTGAATGGTGCGATAGGAGCGAGATAAGGAACACCATTGTATTCTAAACTAGCGAGTTTAATAATAAATAATAAGAATATAGCTACAAAGCCAATAATTCCCATACTACAAGAGAATAAAACAACAATGATACGCCACCATCTGATTCCGTTGACCATATCAATATCAGTAAATAAGAGCCCACTAATAGAGGTAACACCAATGATAATAATGACAATAGGTGATACGATGCCTGCAGTTACGGCTGCTTCACCGAGGACCAATGCACCTACAATACCAATCGAACTCCCTGATGCACTTGGAATTCGAATATCACTTTCTCGAAGAAGTTCAAATGTGACAATCATCATAAGAGTCTCTACTGCAGTGGGAAAGGGGACACCTTCCCGCTGGACGGCTAAGGATATGAGTAGCTCATTAGGAATGATTTCTTGATTGAACGTAGTTAGAGCTACATAAAGTCCAGGCAAAAATATGGTTAAGAAAAAAGAAAATGCTCTTAGAATTCGAACAAAAGTAACATTGATGGGTTTTTGGTATTCATCTTCAGAAGTATGCATGAAATCAATCAATAATCCAGGAACGATTAAAACATAAGGACTATTTTCTACTAAAATGACAACTTTTCCTTCTAATATCGACATAGAAGCCAAATCGGGACGCTCTGTACTAATAAACTGCGGAAAAAAAGAACGTTTTCCTTTTAGTAAAAATTCTCGAATATAACCACTATCTAGAATACCATCAATATCAATTTTTTTTAAATCATGCATAATTCTTTCAACCAGGTTAGGATCGACAACATCCTTTAAATAGGAAACCGTGATTTTACTTTGCGTCCTTCTTCCAATTTTCATCTCTTGCATCCATAGATTTTTATCTTTAATTCGCTTTCGAATTAAACCTAGATTGACGTTATGGTTTTCTGTAAAACTATCTTTAGGACCTCTAACAATAGCTTCACTCGATGACTCTTGTACTCCTCTATCTAGGGTTGTTTTCGTTTCAATCGCTAGTGCTTTTCTTTCTCCTTCTATAAAAATACAAGTATAGCCTCCTGATAAAAGATAGAACAAGTCTTCTTTTTTCGTCACCGTTTGTAGGTGACTATTAGGAATGGTATTTTGTAGGGATGTAAAAATTTCATCGAAAAAAGGTTTCTTTTTCTCTTTGATATAACTGCTGATATCTTTCATGAAAAAATTACTAATTTTATCATCACTCGCAACACTTTCCAAATAAAGATACCCTATTTTTTGCCCATTGATTTCAATAATTCTTTTGACAATATCGGCACTGTTTCCAAGGCTTTCTTCAATAAATGTAAAGTTTGCTTCTATTTTTTTCTTGATATGATTCATAATTCACCTTCTAATTCCTTGTTAGTATTTGTAGAATTAAAAAAAGTATTCTCTTTGTATCACAAAAATTTTCATGTATAATAGAAATAGGTGACGTATGGAAGAAATAGTAAATATTTATGCTCTTGATTCAAAGGGAAGAGGAATTGGAAGAATCAATGGGAAAATTATTTTTGTAAAAAATGCTTTAGTGGGGGAAAAAGTTACATTGCAAATGACAAAGGAACATAGTAAGTATTGTCTTGGAGAAGTGACTTCTTATGTACGAAAAAGTGAAAAAAGAAAAATGCCAAAATGTCCTTGGTTTGGAATTTGTGGTGGTTGTGACATTATGCATATGGATTATGTGGAACAACTAAAGTTTAAAGAGGAAAAAGTGAGAAATACACTTGCCAATGTCGTTGCTTCCTCTTGTATACAACCGATTATGGCAACCAATCCTTTTGGTTATCGCAATAAAGTTACGTTGCAAGTACATGAGAAACTTGGTTTTTATGAAAAAGAGACGCATCAAATCGTGGAGGTAGATGATTGCCTTTTATTATCAAGTAAAATGAATTTTATTTTAAAAAAGGTAAAAGAAAGAATCCCTTTATCGATTTTAAAAAGTGTTATGATTCGAGAGGGAAAATATACAGAGGAAACACTTCTTTATTTACAAGTATGCACTACTTCTTTTGATTTTATGTGTTTAAAAGATATAGTAACCACCCTTGTTGTGGATGATGGAGAAGAGCATATTGTATTTGGAGAGGGCTTTATTCATGAAAGATTAGAAAATTATCTCTATAAAATTTCTCCTTCCTCTTTTTTTCAAGTGAATACAGAAGGTGCCATCCAACTTTATACTATCGTGAGAAATAATATAGAAAAAAATTCTTCTCTATTGGATTTGTATTGTGGAACGGGATCGATTGGCATTTTTGTAAGTTCAAAGGCTAAAGCCATTTATGGGGTAGAACTGCGTGGAAGTGCCGTAGCGGATGCATTCTATAATAAAGAAATCAATCATATAGAAAATGCTTCTTTTGTATGTTTAGATACATCATCGTTTACTAGAAGTTTAAAAGATATCGACGTGGTCATTGTCGACCCACCAAGAAGTGGACTCGATAAGCATACTAGAGAATATTTGTTAAAAGAAAAAGTGCCTAAAATGATATATGTTTCTTGTGATATTATGACACTAAAACGCGATTTAGAAATATTGAAGAAAAATTACAATATAGAGTCAGTTACACCTGTTGATATGTTTCCAAATACGTATCACGTGGAATGTGTATGCGTGTTAAATAGAAGATAAAGTTTTATAAATAAAAAGAAAATTAACTATGGAAGAAGTAAGCAATTTGAAATTACAATTTGTACCATCAAATTTAAGAAATAAGATAGCACACGAAGGCATAAGGCATTTGTCATATGTCATAATTGAACAAGAAATAATGATGCTGTTAGTTCTTCTTAAGAGTGATATTGCCGATAAAGCTAATGCTCATCAATGATTGATGCTATTGGTGCTATGAGAAAATAAGTATATGTGAGAGTAAAAGTAAAATGATGCGTATAAATGAAAAAATATTAGAAAGTAGGGGAACAAGCAAAATGAAGAATGAATTAATAAATGTAAATAAAACGGAATTGATTATTTATGAATCAACAAATGGGAATATAAAACTAGATGTTAATTTAGAAGGAGAAACAGTTTGGTTATCTTTGGAACAAATGACAAAATTATTTGGAAGGGATAAATCTGTAATTTCTAGGCACATAAAAAATATTTTTGAAGAAGGTGAATTAGAAAGAAATGCTTCAACTATTGCAAATTTTGCAACAGTTCAAAAGGAAGGAATTAGGGAAGTTGAAAGAAATATTGATTACTATAATTTAGATGTAGTAATCAGTGTAGGATACCGTGTTAAATCTTTAGAAGGTGTAAGATTTAGAAAATGGGCAACTGCTAGAATTAAAGAATATATTATCAAAGGATACACTATGGATGATGAGCGTCTTAAAAATTTAGGTGGTGGAAAATACTTTTATGAACTTTTAAATCGCATTAAAGATATTCGTTCAAGTGAAAAGGTATTATATAGACAAGTTCTTGATTTATATTCTACGGCAATTGATTATAATCCAGCATCAGAAGAAACTATAAAATTTTTTAAAATTGTGCAGAACAAGTTCCATTTTGCAGCACACGGAAACGCCGCAGCAGAAGTTATCTATAATCGTGCTGATGCAAATAAACCATTTATGGGTCTTACTAGTTTTAAAGGCGAACTGCCAAGCATTAATGACATAGAAATTGCTAAAAATTATTTAACGGAAGAAGAACTTTTGATGCTAAATAATTTAGTTTCTGGGTATTTTGATTTTGCTGAATTTCAAGCAATGAAACATAAGCCAATGAGAATGAAAGATTATATTAATCAGTTAGATAAAATATTAGATTCTCTAGATGCTAATGTACTCTTAAATCCAGGTAAAATCAGTCATAAGGAAGCGATAGAAAAAGCAAAATTAGAATATGGAAAGTATCAAATAAAAGAACTTACTTCGATTGAAAAAGAGTATTTAAAATCTATTAATGAAATCAATAAGATTGCCGAAAAGTTGAACAAAGATTAATTAGTCATAATAAACATTGTACCTAATATGTTTATATATTATGACATAGTCAGTTATACCCAAACATGTAAGGTACAATTATTCATAATGTACATTCAAGTCATGTTGAGTGTGTTAAAAAATAGAAATTACAGTTGAGCAGAGATAGAAAAGTAGTATAACAATATAGCATCTAGATATTGCTATTTTTCATGATAAGTTTATAATAATAGATATCAATTATCCAATTTTGAAGATTTTTTAAAGAGAATGGATTATACATTATTAAATGAACGTCGAATGTGAATGGAGTTGCTATTATATGAAAAATATAATTATTATAGGGCCTTCTAGAGTAGGAAAGTCTACGTTGGCAGCTAAGCTATGTAAAAAATATCATTTTGATTATATAAGTGGTGATAGCATTCGAAATGCTTTTATCCATATTTATCCTAGTTTGGGTTATACTGTGAAAAATGTAAGCACTAAAATTGAATTTTGTAAATTTATAAAATGGCTCATTCAAGAAAATAGTATTCATTTTAAAGAAAAAATTTACTATGTTGTGGATACAACGGATATAACTGTTCAAGATGCAAAGAATCTATTTCAAGATTCACTTATTATAGGATTAGGAAGCAAAGAAGCTCATCCAAAGGTGATGCTTAAAAAAATAAGGGAAAATGATACAAAACTAGAATGGACATACGGCTATAATGAAGAGAGACTATTGGAAATTATCAATGAAACCATATCGAATAGTAAGCAATTATATAAAGCGTGTTATTTGAATAATATTCCCTATTTTGATACTTCAATTGATAGAGAAAAAACTTATAACGATATTATGAAATGGATAGAAGGAAAAATGAATGAATAGAAAGAAAGTATTTTTATTTGATCTAGGAAATGTAGTTGCCTGTCCAATTGATAATAAAATTTTGTACAATCATTTAAATTGCAAAATTTCTTATGAGGAATTTGAAAAATATTGGTTATGCAATGATTTAATAATAAAATCTCACATGGGTTTTGTATCCGATGATTTATCTATAAGTGAGTTATTGAAATATTGTAAAAGTGATGTATCTGTCGAACAGTTTTATAAGATATATAATCATTTAGATTCTAGTTTTTTCTCTGATACATTAGATATAATAGATTATTTAAAAGAAAATGGATATAAAGTGGGATTATTTTCAAATTTAAGATTAATGGATTATAATAGATATAGGACAAAAATCAAAGATATACATTTTGATTATTTATTTTTATCTTATGAAATGGGTTGTATAAAGCCAGAAGATACTATTTTTAAAAAAGTAATCTATACATGTGCCTGTGCCCCACATGATATCATTTTTTTTGATGATAACGATAGACATGTTATTGCGGCAAGAAATAATGGAATTAGTAGTTATAAGGCAACAGGTGATACCATCAAAAAGATATTCGAATCTTTTTTATAAATATTTAGTATGGAGAGTATGCAATTATGGAAAGATTAACAAGAAGCTTTATTACATTGGATATAAGTAAATTAAGCTTAAGCAACCCAGTGCGTTATGAAATATATTATATTAATGATAAATTTTTAATCCAAAAAAAGGGTGGTATTTATGAAAAGGAGATATTAAAAGATAATGTAGTGGTAAGTAAGGAACAAATCTCCTTTGACGAATTTATAGGTTTAAAGGGAAAAGCTTATCAAGAAATTATAAGAGACAATTATTTGTATTTGAATGATAATAGGATTTCTATAAAGAAATATTATGGAATGTATGAGGGTCTTATAAGGGTGGATATCGAATTTCAAAGTAGTGGGGAATTAAAGCAATACCAGAAAGAGAAATGGATGGATAAAGAAATAACGCTTTCTTCTCTTGCTTTTGATAACTATTTAAGTAAACGAAATAGAGATCAATTTTTGAAAGATTTATATAGAAATAAAATGAAAGCATTAAAGGAAATAGAGGAAGATATATATATAAACCACGAATTTAGAGAAGATGTAAATAATAGGATTATGATTTTACATAGTGATACTTTAATTGATGGAAAAGTACAAGATGGTGTAATGGATGTTCTGTTCTCAAAGGAAGATTGGTATGAACACTATCATTATTGGTATAAATATTTTACAAGTTGTTATTTAGATAATGAAAACATAAGAGAAGAGGTTAGAGATAACAATCATGATCATTTTCAATTTATACAAGAATGCTTAAATCAATATCATGATATTGTTTTTCTAGATGCGACTGATTTGGATGAGGAAGAAAGATATACATACGGAATACTTTTTCTACCAGGTTTTATAACAAATGAACAATATAATGTGCTTGAAGAAAATATACACTATTTTAAACAATTTACTTCTCTTGCTATAGAAGGCGGGGAAGAAACGATTGATATATGGAAATCAGAAGAAAGCACTATAAATGACATTATAGAAGGTAGTGAATTTCCTCAGTATTTAGAAGAAATACTACGAGGATTTATAAAAAATAAACATAAATAAGGAGGGTTTTGTTTATGATAGATACACATGCCCATTATAACTCAAAAGATTTAAAAGACTTAAAGACTGAAATTGAAAGGGTAAATCATTTAGGATATTTAGATAAAGTGATGAATATAGGACTTAATGAAGAGACCAATAAAGAAGCACTAAAAATAGCAGCTAACTATGAGAAATTTTACGTAGCTTTAGGAATTCATCCATTCCAAAAAGGAGAAGTTTCTAGTATTGCAAGACTCATTTTCAATTCATCTGCTCAAAAGGTAGTAGCGCTTGGGGAAACAGGATTAGATTACCAAGGAGATTTGGAAGAACAAAGAAGGAAATTTATAGAAACTATTCTTTTAGTTAATCAATTGCGCCTACCCATTATTATTCATGCAAACAATACCAACGAAGAGGTCTTAAAAATTTTAAAGGTGGTACATCCACAGTATGGGTTTGTATTCCATTGTTTCCAGCCAAACCTAGAAGTATTAAAAGAGATTTTAAACATGAATGGATATATATCTGTAGGAACGCCAATTACAAGAAAAACTGCAAAAAAATCTTTGGAAGTCATTGACTATATTCCCATCAGTCATTTATTAATAGAGCTTGATTATCCTTATATGAGTTCCAGTCCTATACAGGATGGAAAAAGTGTATTTCATTGTATTCAAAAGATAAAAGGCTATGGATATAAAGAATTAGAAACTATTTTAGATGAAAATGCGAAATGTCTTTTTAAAAACTTAAGGTAGGTGAAACTATTTTTTCGTTTTACAAAGTAGTAGAATTATGCTATAATCAAATCAATATTTAGGAGGGGGGAAAAAAATGAATGCAAAAGAAAAAGTAATTGCTTACAAAAGAAAGTATCCAAAAACGGTAGCATGGAGAATTAAAAGGCATGCCAAAGTAGTAGAAACACACTTAAATCCAGGAGAAGAAGTCCTCTATATTTTTGCAGGACAAAAAAATGATCGTTTTTATGATATATGGACCAGTTGTGTTGTAGCGCTGACCAATAAAAGAATTATGATCGCGCAAAAAAGAGTTTTATTTGGCTATTTTTTTACTTCTATCACTCCAGATTTGTATAATGATTTAAAGGTGATGACGGGAATTATTTGGGGGAAAATATGTATTGATACTGTAAAAGAAAAAGTTGTTTTTTCAAACATTGATAAAAATGCATTAAGTGAAATTGAAACCAATATTACAGATTATATGATGAAAAAAAAGAAAGAGTATGGAAATAGTAAAGAGAATGCTTAGACGAAAGCATTCTTTTTTAATGAAAATAGGCTTGCTTAAATAAAGACAATGTGTTAGAATGTATTTGTAGCGTTTTGGAGTGATACTCAAGAGGCTGAAGAGGCGCCCCTGCTAAGGGTGTAGGTCGGGCAACCGGCGCGAGGGTTCAAATCCCTCTCACTCCGCCATATTGAAAATAGACTCTTTATTTTATAGAGCTTTGTATAAAAAAATAAAATACTAGTAACATTTTAAACTAGTATTTTATTTTTTTAGATTTAAAACTTTTTGATTTTGCTGTGCTTTTTTATACATTTCTATATAGATGTCTTTTATCTGTCTTAAAAATAATTGCTCATAGTCTTCTAGTGAATAATCGTTAAAAACATTTTTTTCACAATCTTTTTTAAAACGATGGATTTGTTGGTGAATGCTTTTTTTGATTTCATGTAAGAAAATATAGCTTTGGTATTGGAATTCTATCATAGATAGGAATGCTATCATTTGGCATTTGTTTTCCTCATTTTAAAGAGGGAACATTTTATCAAAAGAAATCGTAGGGATTGAGTAACGTATTTTTAAATAGTTTGCAAGCACCTTATTATAGAATTTATAAAAATAGTTTTTTATAGGAATGTTTTTCCTTCTATATTTTCTTTAAAACGATACAATTTGGCTGGGCGCCCACTTTCTCCCATATTATTTTCTCCCGTTTCTTCAATAACATCCAGTGTCATAATTTTTTTTCTAAAATTTCTTCTATCTAACGTTTCTTGATAAACTTCTTCATACGCTCTTTGTAATTCTGGTAGTGTAAAATCACTTGGAAACAACTGTCTCATATTGGAAAAGGAACTTAAAATCCTTTTTAAATCTTGTATGGCTTTTCCCGCAATTTTGCTGTGGTCATACACCATTTTTGGTAAACTTTCGATTGGAAACCAAGAATAATCATACTTTGTTTCTTCTTGTTTTAAAGATAGAGTAACTCCATCTACAAAGCCTATGGTCGTTACCGCTAAAACTCTTTCTGTTGGAATACGATTGGGTGCGCTAAATGCATGATTGATCGTGAAGTGAATGCTATCTAATCCTATATATTTTTCCATGATCTCTGTTGCTGCCTCCTCAATGGTTTCTTCTTGCAAAAGGATTCCTTTAGGTAGGAACCAATATCCTTTATAGGGATCCACCTCATTTTTGAATAGGAGTATTTTTATCTTTCCTTTGTCAAACATAAACAAATGATTTAATACCTCTACTTTGACTAAGGTATTCTCATAGTCATACATAAATTTCACCTCTTACTGGTCAAGGTATTATAGTATAAAATATATATTTTGTCAAATTACGTAAAAAAAACGCATATAGTAATTCTGAAGAAAAAATTTCCATTTTGTTAGAAAAACAGTTGTCAAAAAATAGGAATGATAGTAAAATGAAAAAGTCAAAAAATGTAGGGAGGTAGTTTATGAAAAAAACAAAAATTATTTGTAGCATTGGACCAGCTACACAAACATGGGAAAAATTTAAAGGTTTGGTAGAAGCAGGGATGAATGTGGCACGAATTAATTTTTCACATGCAACTCTAGAAGAGAGAAAAACAGTAGAGGGTTTAGTTGCAAGAGCTAGAAAAGAATTGGGAGCGAACCTTGCAATTTTATATGATACGAAAGGACCAGATTTAAGAACCTGTTCGTTTGTGAACGATTCCATTGAACTTGTAAAAGGCAATACTATTCGCATTGTAGAAGAAGATTTACAAGGAAGTGGAGATAGTGGTCGAATTTCATTTAACTATAGAAATCTTGTAGCAAAATTAGAGATTGGGCAAGTGATTTTGCTTGATGATGGATTTTACAAACTCATTGTTGTTGCGAAAGAGAAAGATAGTGTCGTTTGTGAAATTCAAAATGCAGGAGTGATTAAATCTAGAAGAGGAGTCTGTATTCCTGGTATTCACTTGGATGTTCCTTATGTATCCGAAAAAGATAAAGAAGATATAGAATATGCTTGCCAGATGGATGGAGACTATTTAGCGATTTCTTTTGTAAATAGTGCCGAAAATGTTCGTGAAGTTCGTGATTTATGTAGACAATATGGAAAACCAAATATGCCTATTGTTTCTAAGGTAGAAACACAATATGCTATGGATCACTTAGAGGAAATTGTGGAAGCCTCTGATTATATTATGATTGCACGTGGAGACTTAGGAATTGAAACAGGTGTAGAGAATTTGCCATTATACCAACAAAGAATGATTGATGCATGTCATGCGCAAGGAAAAGGTGTAATTATGGCTACGCAAATGATGACTTCTATGAAGCATAATATTCGTCCAACGAATGCCGAAGTCACGGATGTTTCTAATGCTGTACTTCGTGGATGTGATGCGATTATGACCAGTGAAGAAACGACAATTGGAGAATATCCTGTGGAGACAATTCAAATGATGTCCCAAATTGCTGTCAATACAGAAAAGATTACGAAATATAATTCTAAAGAATATAAACTTCTTGGAACAGATATTCATAATACGATTGCAAAATGTGCTGTAGAAGCTTCCAAAGATTTACCTTTAAAAGCAATTGTCGCATCGACAAGAAGTGGAAAAACAGCGATGGACATCGCTTCCTTGCGACCAAATTCATTAATTGTAGCAACTGTTCTTGATGAGAAGGTAGCTCGCTCTTTAGCACTTAAATGGGGTGTATATACAAAAGTAGTTTCTTCACTTACGACAACTGATGAAATTGTGGATAGTGGGGTTTTAGCTACCAAAGAAATTTTAGATTTAAAAGAAAAAGACTTAATTGCAGTGATAGGAAGTTATCCTATGCATGAGCATACTAATTTTTTAAAAATTGAAGAAATATAGAAAATTCTTCTTTTTTTGTTTGTGGTGATTTCATAAAACAAATTTATTTGATTACGTAAAGGAGAGTCAATAGTCAGCTTTTCTCCTAATTATTCCTATTAGAAACAAAGCATTTAGTAAAATTATTTTTATTGTATCAAAAATGTCATTTATTAGCATTCGCTTATTTTTTTGATAGCCTGTATTAGAAGTAATGTTTATAAATAAAAGGATATATTTATATATATCCTTTTATTTATAAGCTTCTTTTTTTAATAAGTCTATATTTTCTGTAAGTAAACTAATGTAATTTTGCCCATCTGCTCTTTCCTTATCTGTTAAGTTATCTAGTTTATGTAATTCAAGAATTTCAATATTGGTATTGACTTGAAATTCTCCAACCAAGTCACTTAAATTTTCTTTATCTAAGGTGTAAATATAGTGTAATTTATTATTTTCAATTAAACTGTATATTTCCTTTTTTAATTTTGCAGTTAAATTCTCACTACTTGCAATGGAAATAACGCGAAACCCGTATTTTTCTAAAAATCGTAAAGCATCATTATCAACAAGTAACGTATTGTATGTACTGTTAGAACTCATGAGTTTTAAAGAAGCATCTAGATTAGAGACTTTTATTTTTAGACTATTATATTTATCCTCAATTTCCTTTTTTAAATAGTGATTGGAAATGTAAGCAAGCAAACCTGTTTTAATATTAGATGCCATCATTAAAAAATTAGAAGGGTCCATCCATAATTCATTATTGTTGTATTGTGCTTCAATACTTCTTGTCGCATCAATAATCATTAAATTTTTATTGTTTTCAACCATTTCTAGTAAATAATCTTGTTCCTTATTGATGCCACTAAAAATAAACATATCAGAAGAGCTATAATCTTTTAATTGCTTTTCTGTTGGTTCATAAGTTTCAATATTGGTATTGTTAGGATAGATGGATTTGATCGTTGCATGGTCCATATATAGTTCATTCATAATATATTCGATAGGATAAGCGGTTGTATAAATGGTAATGTCTTCTAAATTGTCTTTTTTAAAACAACCTGTTAGTAAAAGACATAAAATTATGCTTCCTAATTTAAAAACCCTTTTCATTTTCTCTTCCTTTCTGGAACGGGATCGTACCCACTGCCTCCCCATGGATTACATCTAAGTATCCGTTTTATTGTCAGATAAGTACCTATAAAAAATCCATACTTTTGATAGGCTTCTATTGCATAATGAGAGCAAGTAGGTGTAAACCGGCACGAATCATGAAATTTTCCAGGAATCTTTTGATAGAATTCAATCAAACAAATCATTATTTTTTTCATAATTCCACCATACTCATTATACTAAAGAAATATGCATTTGTCCATAAGCAAAATTCGTGGTATAATCACACTAGGTGATCATATGAAGTTATTTGAGGAACTAGGAATTGTTCCTAAAGATGAGGAATTATATAAAACCGCTTTAACACATACTTCTTATGCAAATGAGCATAAATGCGAAAGTTATGAGCGGCTTGAATATTTAGGAGATGCAGTTCTTGAGTTGGTGATGAGTGACTATTTGTATAAAAATACCAATTTTGAAGAAGGGTATATGACGAGAATGCGAGCCCATTATGTTTGTGAAAATGCACTCTATCATTATGCTTTAAATATTCATTTAAATGAATACTTACGTCTAGGGCATGGTGAGGAAGAAAATGGAGGAAGGTATAGAAAAGTAATTGTTGCTGATATCTATGAGGCTTTTACAGGGGCTATTTTTTTAGACCAAGGAATGGAGAAAGCAATCGATTTTATATACAAAACAGCGATTCCTTATGTTGAAAATCCAAAGGATATTTTCTATGATGATTATAAATCGAAACTGCAAGAACTGGTACAAACAGGAGCACGCAGTTTAACGTATGAGATTGTTGCTGAGACAGGACCCGCTCACCATAAGCAGTTTACAGCTATTGTTAAAATTGACAATATCATTTATGGAAAAGGGGTCGCCCATAGTAAGAAAGAAGCAGAACAGGAGGCTGCCAAAAATGCTTTGGAGAAAAGTGTTGGTGGCATTTGTAATTAAACGAGCTTGTCTTTTCCTTGATAAAAACTTTCGGAGGAATGTATTGCTAGTATATAAAAGGCCCATGTTTTTTATGGGCTTTAAAAAGAAAGCTATTTTTTTTAGATACTTTTTGATATAATAGAAAATGGGTGTAGTTATGAAGAATATATATGGGTGTACATTAGAAGATTTAGAAAACTATTTTATGAAAATAGGAGAAAAAAAATTTAAAGCTACACAAGTTTTTGAATGGCTGTATAAAAAAAGAATCCATTCTTTTGAAGAAATGCGAAATGTAAAAAAGAATACCATAGAACAAATGCAAAGAGATTTTTGTATGGATACTTTATCTATAGAAGATAAAAAAGTGGGAAAAGATGTCTATAAATATTTATTTACATTAAAGGACAATGAACATGTAGAAGCGGTTTTAATGGAACATGATTATGGAAAAAGTTTATGTGTTTCTACGCAAGTCGGTTGCAATATGGGGTGTATGTTCTGTGAAAGTGGTCGAAGAAAAAGAATTCGCAATCTAAAAACAGAGGAAATGGTTTTGCAATTTTTAAAGATAGAGGCGGATTTAAATATTCGTATTACCCATGTTGTTTTAATGGGAATAGGAGAACCCTTTGATAACTATGAAAATGTAATGGCCTTTATTTCTATTTTAAATACAGGGAAAGGGATCGATTTAGGAGCACGACATATTACCGTTTCTACAAGCGGTGTTATTCCTAAAATTCAAGAATTTATGAAGGAAAAAAGACAAGTGAACTTAGCGATTTCTCTTCATGCACCGAATAATGAAATTCGAAACAAGATTATGCCAATTAATAAAGCATATCCCTTAAATGAGCTATTTCCTGTATTAAAAGAATATAGTAAAAAAACAAATAGAAGACTTACTTTTGAATATATATTACTAAGTGGTATCAATGATAGCGAAGCTTGTGCACTAGAATTAGCGCAACGTATTCGTGGAATGAATGCTTACGTGAATTTAATTCCCTATAATGAAACGAGTCACTTGGAATTTAAAAAGAGTAAGACTGACACGATTATGCGATTTTATGACTTATTAAAAAAACAAGATATCCAAGTTACTATTCGAAGAGAATTTGGATCGGAAGTCGATGCAGCTTGTGGACAACTTCGCTCAAAATATGAGGAGGAAAAACATGAATAGTTTTTGTATAACCGATCCTGGAAGAGTTAGGGATCATAACGAGGACAGTGTCATTACTATCCAAAATGAAAGTGGTGAGTACCTTCTTGCTGTTGCGGATGGTATGGGTGGGCATTTGTGTGGAGAAGTTGCTTCCTCCATTGCTATCAATCATTTGGGGAAACGATTTAAAACACTTAGCTCCGTTGGAAATAAAGAAGATGCCATGGGGTGGATTCAAGAGGTTGTAAGTGAAATCAATGCTTTAATTTTTAAACATACGACAGAGCATCCAGAAAGCACAGGAATGGGGACAACGTTGGTGCTTTCTATTTTAACCAAAGAGTTTCTTCTTTATGGAAATATAGGTGATTCCTCAGGTTTTGCTTATCGGAATGGGAAATTGCATAAAATAACGAATGATCATACTCTTGTCAATTTGTTAGTAAAATCTGGAGAGCTTACCGAGGAAGAGGCGAAACATCATCCAAGAAAAAATGTGCTCATGAAAGCACTTGGATCAACCACCTCCATTGAAATGGATATTTTTGATGTAGAAACAAATGTAGATGGAATTTTGCTTTGCAGTGATGGACTCACCAATATGTTAGAAGCAGATAAAATTGCCAAGGTTCTTAGTGAGGATTTAACACTGGAAAATAAGTTGAAAAAAATAGTTTATAAGTGCAATAACCGTGGAGGAAATGATAATATTTCGATTGCATGTTTGTTAATGAATGATGGGAGGATAAAATGATTGTAAAGGGGCAAAAAATAAATGATCGCTATGAAATTATAAGTCCAATTGGTGAGGGAGGAATGGCAAACGTCTATTTGGCGTTCGATACCATATTAGATCGTAGAGTTG
>CAMXQX010000018.1 GCA_947246355.1 uncultured Bacillota bacterium
TAGTACTAGAGTATATAAGAGTGGATAAAGGAGTTGTAAAAATGTATACAGAAGAGACGAATGTGATGATAGAACCTGTTCATTTTGGAATTCGCAGGAAGCTTTATTTAGGATGGAAGAGAATCTTTGATATTGTAGCTAGCGCAATAGGGTTGCTTTTATTGCTGCCTCTTTTTTTGCTCATCATGTTAGCAATCAAAATAGATAGCAAAGGATCTTGTTTTTTTATACATAAGCGAATTGGGAAAAATGGAAAAGAATTTGGGGTTTTTAAATTTAGGACGATGGTATCGAATGCAGAAGAGTTATTAAAAACATTAACGCCAGAACAAGAAAAAGAGTACAAAAAGAATTTTAAAATGGAGAATGATTTTCGAATTACCAAGGTGGGAAAGTTTTTAAGAAGGACCTCTTTGGATGAACTTCCCCAACTGTTAAATATCTTTCTTGGTAGTATGACGTTAATCGGACCGAGACCCGTTATGGAAGAAGAATTGGAAAAATATGGAGAACATAAAAAGGCATTTTTAAGTGTAACTCCAGGGCTTTCTGGATATTGGCAAGCCAATGGAAGAAGCAATACTACCTATGAAGAACGTGTAGAAATGGATATGTACTATGTTTCGCATATGAGTGTTGTATTGGATATCAAAATTATGCTGCAAACGGTAAAATCTGTTTTGAAAAAAGAAGGCGCGAAGTAATGAAAAAAGTTTTAAAAAGTTTTGCTCTTCTCTTTCTTTGTTTTACTTTATCCATAGATTTAGTTTGCTATCATTTTAGGGAAATAAGCAAAAGTTATACGAAGGAAGAAAAAATCTATGAGTTAATCGCCAACCTTTCTATTCAGGACTTCTTAGTGGATGATAATGGTGAAGAGTTAAGTGAAGTAAAGAAAATAAAAGAAGAACTTGCTAGGGCGGGTTTTCCAGAGGAAACGGTTGCATCGATACTGGATACAGAAAAGATAGAAAAAGAAATGAGTAAGGGAATTGCCAAATCTTTAGAGATTGTTTTATTGGGGAAAGAAGAAGAAATTTTCTCTTCGTTATCAAGCGAGACGATTTTAAATTTTTCTAAAGATAATATTGGAGCAATTGTCAAGGAACTACAAAGGAACAATGTTCCAAAAAGTGAGCTATTAACAGAAGAAAGGCAAAAGCAAATTATTTCTAAAATGGAGGAGATTGCGCCTAGAATCGAAGAAGAAGCCAATACAGTGATTATCAAAGTAAAAGAAAAGTTTGAAGATACAGAACAATATAAAAACGTAACGGATTTAAAAAGTAAAATGGAAAAATTATTAGAAGTGACGGAATTTGTATATAGTAGTTCTTTTCAACTTTTATTAATTGGAATTGCTGTTGGATGTATTTTACTGATTGTACTCATTTGTCATAGTACGTATCAATATTTAAAATTCTTAGGGATGACAAGTTTACTGAATGCAGGTATATTTTGGGGAAGTGCACTTTCTATTACTAAAATAGAAAAGCATGTAAACGAGGTACCCAAAATGCTAGAGGGATTTTTTAAAAGTTTATTTGTAGGACTTGAAACTTCCTTTAAAAATTTATTCCTTATTTATTTCATTCTATTTCTTCTTTTAGTGACAGCCAATATTGTTATCCATAAGTTAATAGAAAGTAAAGTTGATAAAAAATTAAGAGAAATATAGAAGGCAAGGATGTGTCTAGAATGACAGTAGATATTATTTGTCCACTTTATAATGCACAGGACTATATTTTAGCATTGCATGAAAGTTTATTAAAACAAAAGAATGTGAAAATAGGTACAATCAAGTATTTGTTAACGGAAAGTAAAGATGCCTCTGTGCAAATTTTAAAGGATAACAAAATAGAATATACGTTGCTAAAAAAAGTGGAATTTTCCCATAGTTTAACAAGAGAAAAGGCAGCTTTTGAAAGTAAGGCAGATATTGTTTGTTTTATTTCACAAGATGTGGTGATAGAAGACGATTGCTGGCTTTATGAGCTTATAAAGCCTATTGAAAAAGGTAAGGTGGAAGCGACATATTCTAGGCAACTTACCAAATTTCATAATATTGAAAAATATACACGGGAGAAGAATTATCCAAGTGCATCTAAAGTAAAAACCAAAGAGGATATTGCTACACTTGGTTTGAATACGTTCTTTTTCTCGGATGCATCAAGCGCGATAAAAAGGGATATTTTTGTAAAATTAAACGGATACGATGGTAAGAAATTACCCATCAATGAGGATATGTATTTCGCTTATAAATTGATTATGAATGATTATAGGATTGGGTATTGTGCGAAATCTGTCGTTTACCATTCCCATAAGTTTACGTTAAAACAATTATATGCACGATATAAACTTACGGGGCAGTTTTTGAAAGAGAATAGTTATTTAGATCAATTTGGAACGAACAAATCAGGTGGGGGACTAGCGAAGTATATTTTAAAAAGGGCGTTAAAAGAATTTAATATTAAAGTACTTATTCGCTATCCTTTTGATATGGGGGCTAGATTTTTAGGTATGAAGGCAGGCAGAAGATGAAAAGAGATTATTTTATCTCTGTTGCTATGGCAACATATAATGGGGAAAAATATATAAAAGAACAAATAGATAGTATTCTTTTAAATTTAAAAGAAATGGATGAACTTATTATTTCTGATGATGGCTCAGTAGATAAAACGCTAGATATTATTAAAAGTTACGATGATGGGCGTGTTCGCATTGTCAAAGGACCTAGAAGTGGTGTGAAGCAAAATTTTGCCAATGCAATAAAAAATTGTAATGGAAAGTATATATTTTTATCCGATCAAGATGATATTTGGGAGAAAAATAAAGTAGAAAAGGTTTTAGAAGTATTTGAAAAAAAAGGATGCTCCTTGGTGATTCATGACTGTGTGGTTATTGATAATCAATATAAAATCTTGTATGATTCTTTTTTTAAGATAAGAAATTCAAAAAAGGGAGTACTAAAAAATATTTGGAAGAATTCCTATATAGGTTGTTGTATGTGCTTTGAAGGAGTTTTAAAGGATATTGTTTTACCAATTCCCAATAATATAGAGATGCATGATCAATGGATTGGAGTATTAGCAGAAAAAAGAGGAAATGGGTGTATATTTATAAATGATAAGTTGATTCAATATCGAAGACATGATGAAAATGTTTCTGAAATGAAACATCATTCTATTTTTATTATGTTGAAAAATCGATGGAATTTTCTTTTTCAAATGATTAAGAAATAGAAAGGAGTGGAAAAGTGGAATATATTATTCTAATTATTTGTATTTTAGGAATTGTTTTAGATTATGTAAAAAATAAAAAAATATATAGCCCAGCTATTGTTTTTAATGCTATCTTTTTTGTGACTTTAGCACTTTATCTTTTAAGATTTAGTAACTTTCAACAACTTTTATCTTATAGAACAAAAGTCCTCTTTTTATCAAATGTATTGGCTTTTAATATAACTTATTTTTTATGCTTTTTCATTAAACTTAAATTCCCTTCTTTTTCAAAAATAAAGAAATGTAATATGGATACAGAGAAAAGATTAGTGATTGCAAGAAGAATTGTACTCGCTCTCTTTTTCATTGAAATGATTTACTCAAAGGGATTTCCTCTTCTTTGGATATTGACTGGTTCTGCTAAAACTTATTTTGATTATGGTATTCCATCTCTTCATGGTGCTTTTAATGGGTTAGTAATGTGTTTAGGAGCCTATGCATTATTTAAAAAAAGAAAGGACAAATTTTTGTATCTAGGAATAGGAATTTTAATCATTTCAAGACAAATAATTATGACAATGGTTTTAGAAGCAATCGTTTTTAATTTTCTTTCAACAAAGTTTGATAAAAGATCTCTAAGAAAATATTTAGTAATTGGCATCGTTTTTATTGTCATGTTTAATGTAATTGGTAATTTCCGTTCGGGAAGGGACACAATGGACAATTTATTTCAACCAAGAGAAGGGTATGAAAAATTGCCTACTTCACTAAAGTGGGTTTATGCTTATATGACATTTCCAATCAGTAATTTAAATAATTTAGTTTCGATAACAGATGGAAATATAAACCATGGCGCTTCGATAGCCTCTACACTTATTCCAACAGCATTCTTAAATATTATTCATATTGAGCCGAAGTATACCCCGCAGTATTTGATTTTACCACATTACAATACGAGTACTTCTTTTCCAGATATCTACCTTGATTTTGGTATATATGGTATAATAGGCTATGGAGTACTTCTTGGCTTTTTAGGATATTCTCTTTTTAAACGAGTATCTGAAAAAAATTTAGAAAGTACTAAATTGGTGTATGCTATATATATCCATAATATTTTTCTATTATTTTATATAAATATGTTTTTATATTTACCTGTCGTATCTCAATTTTTCTATATTTTTTTATTATTTCATGAAGAGGGCAAAAATGAAGATTAGTGTAGTTGTTCCAGTATATAATGTTGAAGCATATATAAAGAAATGCATTGATTCGATTCTAAAGCAAACATATAAAAACCTTGAAATTTTTTTGGTAGATGATGGCTCTTTAGATAAATGTGGAGAAATATGTGATGCCTATGGTAAAATGGATAAAAGAATTATCGTGATTCATAAAGAAAATGGTGGACTTAGTGATGCAAGAAATACTGGTATTGAAAGGGCAACAGGGGAGTATATTGTATTTGTAGACTCTGATGATTACATCGAGGAGACAATGGTGGAGAATTTATATGAAGCGATAACAGCGTATGATGCTGATATTGCCTGTTGTGCGAAATTTGTAGAAACGGAAGACAAAGCTGTAGTGCAGAATAATGGTTTAGCGTTTTGTGAAAATTCTGAACAGGTTTTAGGAAGAATGTTATTACTTGATGATATTGACACAAGTGCTTGGGGGAAAATGTATCGACTAAGCTTATTCGAAAATATTAGATATCCTTTTGGAAAATATTATGAAGATATGGGAACAACATACAAACTTTTTGATAAAGCGGAAAAGATTGTCCATATTTCCAATCCTGGTTATCATTATTTGATTCGTAATGGAAGTATTTTAAACCAAAAATTTAATAAAAAACATTTTGACGCAATCTATTTTGCACAAGAAATCGATTTGTTTATTAAACAAAATTATCCAAAATTAATTAAGGAAAGCGAAGCTTACTATTTATTAACAGTAATGACACTTTTGCAAAAGGTAAAAGAATCAAGTAATTTTTCGGAATATAAAGAAGAATACAGGCAACTAAAGAAATTGTTTCATAAGAAAATGGGAAATGTTTTGAAGAACCCTTACATTATAAGATTAAAAAAGATAATGGCTATATTAATATATTTTAATCAGTATAAACTTGTGTCTAAAATTAAAAAATGGAAAAGGTAGGGAATATATGAAAATGTTATTTAGCATTGACAGTATGTACAAAGGCGGAGCCGAACGAGTAATGGCTAATTTATGTAATTACTTTTCTTCTGATAATGAGGTTACTTTGGTTTATATGAATGATCATGGAATCAATTATCCATTAAATCAAAATATTTCCACTTTTTGCTTGGATTCGTATATTAAAAATAATCAAACATTCTTAAAAAAGAATTTCATTCGTCTTCGATTTTTTCGTAAATTGGTTCATCAAAAAAAACCAAATGTTATTATAAGCTTTCTACCTAGAGCTTCCTTTATGACGTTATTTTGTAATCTTTTTAATAGACGAAAAATTATTATTTCTGTTCGAAATGACCCTAAAAAAGAGTTCAATAGTCGAATAAAAAGATTATGTATGCAAATTTTATATAGAAGAGCAAATGGATTCGTATTTCAAACTCGAGAAGCTCAAACCTTTTTTCCACATAGTATGATAAAAAAGTCCACCATTATTTTTAATCCTGTAGCTGATTCCTTTTTTGAAGAAGTTTATAGTGGTATACGAGAGAAAAAAATTGTTACAGTAGGCAGATTGGAGTTGCAAAAAAATCAGAGACTGTTGATTGAGGCTTTTTCTACCTTTCATCAAGGAGCAAATGAATATCAGTTGCTAATTTATGGGGAAGGGGTAGAACGCCAAAATTTGGAAGAATATATTGCTTCGCTTGGTATGAGTAAGTATATTCATTTAATGGGAAATGTGGAAAATGTGAAGGATTCCATCAAAAAAGCGTCTGTTTTTGTACTTTCTTCTGATTTTGAGGGAATGCCCAATGCATTAATGGAAGCTCTCGCACTAGGAATTCCTTGTGTATCAACCGACTGTCCATGTGGAGGGCCAGCAAGTTTAATAACAACAGGAGAAAATGGGATTCTAGTTCCCATTCAAGATGTTCACGCTATGACCGAAGCTTTGAAGAAAATTACAAATGATGACAAAATGGCTAAGAAATTTACAGCGAATTGTATGCTACGAAGAGAAGCGTTCCGAATGGAAAAGGTTTTAGGTGCGTGGAAACAATTTATTATGAAAACGATAGGAGGATAAGGTATATGGCAAACAAGATTAATAATTTTTTTACAAATATGTTACTATCGTTGGATCATCGAAAAATCATAACCATTCCTGATACAGTATATTTGAAATTGGTTTATCGAATTCATATGCATCGTGAATTAAATATTAAAAATCCAAAAACTTTTAATGAAAAATTGCAATGGTTGAAATTGCATGATCGAAAAGAGATATATACTACTATGGTAGATAAATATTTAGTAAAAGACTATGTTGAAAATCTTATTGGAAAAAAGTATATTATCCCAACTTTAGGTGTATGGTCGCAGTTTGATGCTATTGATTTTGATCGATTACCGAATCAGTTTGTTTTAAAGTGTACACATGATTCAGGAGGGTTAGTTGTATGTTTAGATAAAACAAAATTTGATAAACAAAAAGCAAAAAAAAAGATAGAAGAATCTTTAAAAACAAATTACTATAGAAACTGTCGTGAATGGCCTTATAAAAATGTGATTCCACGGATTATTGTAGAGCCTTATATGAAAGATGATAAATTAGATGAATTAATAGATTATAAAATAATGTGTTTTAATGGTGAACCGAAAATGGCCTTTACATGTACAGAACGTTTTAATGGTGAATTAAAAGTTACTTTTTTTGACTTAGATTGGAATCCATTGCCTTTTGAAAGACATTATCCTAGTTCCAAAAAGAAAATTAGTAAACCCCAACATTTAGATACCATGCTTTGCTTGGCAAAAAAATTGTCAAAAGATATTCCCTTTGTTCGAGTAGATTTTTACGAAATAAATAATAAAGTATATTTTGGAGAATTAACTTTTTTTCCTGGTAGCGGATTTGAAGAATTTACTCCCAATGAATATGATTTAAAGCTTGGTGAGATGATTACATTGGAGGGAAGCCATGAATAAACGGAAGGTACTTAAAAATATTATATCTTCTCTTCTTTGCCAAGGAACTGCTTTAATCTATGGCTTTATTATTCCTGCTTTAATTATTCAAACATTTGGGTCAAAAACGAATGGATTGGTTTCTTCAATTACCCAATTCCTATCGTATATTGTCTTACTAGAAGCAGGGATTGGACCGGTTATAAAAAATGCCTTATTTAAGCCTATTGTAGAGAAAAAAATATCTTCTATTGAGAATGTGATAGGAACCACCAATAAATTTTTTAAACGTATATCTATAGTATTTATAGGATATATCTTTTTTCTTTGCTGCTTTTATCCTTTGACAGTAAATCATTCCTTTTCTGTTTTATTTACAATCTCTTTAATTCTTATTATTTCGATAAGTTTATTTTTTGAATATTTCATGGGAATGACTTATAAACTGTTTTTACAGGCAGATCAAAAGAATTATGTAATTGACTACATTAATATGATTACTTATATTATAAGTTTAATGGTTATGGTTTTACTAATGCATTTTGATTTTAGTATCCATGTTATTAAAATTGCAGGTTCTCTTTTATATGTATTTAGACCGCTTTGCTTAAAATTTTATTTTGACCATAATTATGGATATAAAATTAATAAAAAAAGCAATTATCAATTAGAAAAAAAATGGGATGGTTTAGCGCACCATGTTGCTTCTGTTATTCAAGGAAATACAGATGTCGTTATCTTAACCCTTTTTGGAGATTTAATTAGTGTTTCTATATACTCTATCTATTCTCTTGTTGTTAGGGGAATTGAGTCTGTAATTGTAGCACTGACAAATGGTATTGATTCCTTTTTCGGTAAAATGATGGTGGATGACAAACAAACCTATATCAATTCAAAATTTAATATGTATTCTTTCGTATATTATACGTTAGTCACCATTTTATTAGGCTGTTGTTTGCTATTAATCATTCCTTTTATAAAAATATATACATCGAATATTACCGATGCCAACTATGTTCAGCCATTATTTGGATATTTGCTTGTTTTTGCTAGTTTCTTTTTTGTAATACGTTATCCATTTTCGTCAATTGTTTACGCGAAGGGACATTTTAAGGAAACTTCTAAGTTTTCCATTGTGGAGCCTATTGTCAATATTCTTGTTTCTGTAGTGTTGATTTATAAATTTGGATTAATAGGGGTTGCAATTGGTACACTCGTATCTATGCCAATTCGAAGTTTTGGTTTTTGCTTTTATGCTGTAAGGAAAATATTACATACTAAGTCTTATTTTTATTTAAAAATTATCTTTGTTTCCTTGGTTGAATTATTATTTTGTCTAACACTAAATTTAATGATTGGACCGATTGCTGCAAACGATTATTTGGAATGGATTTTTTTAGCTATCTTGGTATTTATAGTTTTAAGTATTGTTATTGTTTTTAACAATTATTGGATATTTAGAAAAGATTTAAATCTTTCTTTTCAAAAATTTAAGAAAGGGATTCTCAAAAGAGAATGAGGAGTGAAGAATGGAAAAGAATGTTTATTTAGAACAAACGGATATATTTGCTTATAATAATACAAAAAAATTTAACCCTTCCCATAAATGGCCAGAGGCCTTGAATTTAAATATTAAAAGTGATGAAAAAGTTTATGAGAGTATTCGAAATTTGTTATATCAAATGGGATTGGATAAAGAAAATTTTGGAACGAAAGAATGGAATCCCTTTAAGGAATTTATAAAGAAGGATGATCATGTTGTAATTAAGCCCAATCTTGTCAAGCATGAGAATGAACTTATTGATGGGGGAACAGACTGCTTAATTACAAATTTTTCTGTTATTCGACCACTTATCGATTATACACTACTCGCTATTGGTGATGGAAAAGGAAATCTTATTGTAGGAGATGCTCCCGTTCAAGAATGTATATTTGATGAGGTTGTTTCCTTGTATGGGTTAGAAGAAGCAATCGAAATCTATAATTCTTCGGGGTATGGAGTAAAATTAATGGATTTTCGAAAAAATAATAATGTAGATTTGGAATGCCAAATTGTATCTTTAGGAGAGGATAGTTCTTTAGCTGAAGTGGATCAATACGCCAAAAAATATGCAATAACGAATTATAATTTGAAGTATATGCATCAACATCATCAAGCGGGAATTCATGAGTACTTAATTCCAAAATTAATTTTAAATGCTGATGTGATTATTAATGTACCAAAGCCGAAAACGCACAGGAAAGCGGGGATGACGGCTTGTATGAAAAATTTCGTTGGGATTAATAGTAAAAAGGAATATTTACCTCATCATAGAAATGGGAGTATATCCTCCCATGGAGATGAATATCCCGAGAAAAGCCCTATAAAAGCATTATGCTCTAATTTAAAAAATTATACATACTTACAGAATAAGGCAGTAACATTTTTAAATAGAGGAGGAAACTATATCCAAAAAAAAATGGGAAAAAGTCGATTTCTTGAGGGAAGTTGGTATGGAAATGATACAATATGGCGAACAATTTTAGACATTAATAAAATTGTTTTGTATGCAGATAAAACAGGAATTTTAAAACAAGAGAAGCAAAGAACGGTTTTTAATGTAGCGGATATGATTGTATCAGGTGAAAAAGAGGGTCCACTATTGCCTAGCCCAAAACCAGTTGGAATTTTAGTGGCTGGCTTTAATTCTTTAAATGTGGATAAAGTGATTAGTCAAATTATGGGGTTTGATTATAGAAAAATTAAGTATATTGAAAATGGGTATCAGTTAAAAAAGTATGTACTATCTTCCCCTAAT
Organism: uncultured Bacillota bacterium; assembly: GCA_947246355.1. Classification (GTDB taxonomy): domain Bacteria; phylum Bacillota_I; class Bacilli_A; order RF39; family UBA660; genus CATOJL01. Next base: position 10,154 of record CAMXQX010000018.1, read on the forward strand.
TTTGAAACTTTTTCCTCTGGTAGAAAAATAGAGGCAACAAGCATAAATAAAAAATTTATTCCAACAGATGGTTGGATTGATTATTTGTACGAAAAATAGAAGAAAGGAACTGATTACATTATGACAAAGAGACTAGATTTTATTGATGTAGCCCGCGCTATTGCAATTTTTTTAATTGTATTAGGACATACGTTAGTTCATTCAGCCCATTGTGGTTTGGTATATAAATATATATATAGTTTTCATGTTCCTTTGTTTTTTATCTTATCTGGTTTTGTTTTTAAAAGAAAAGATATAGAGAGTTACTTTACTTTTTTTAAAAACAAATTTTTAAGGATTATGATTCCCTATTTTATTTGGGCTACGCTATTTTTAATTCCTTATTTCATTTTGGGGAATGCGATTGGGGACGCTTTAAATATAGATTCATCCTATAATCTGAAGGATATGCTCTCCAATATTCTATATGGAAATGCCAATGGAGCCGCTTTAAAGCAAAATAGTGCATTATGGTTTTTACCCTCTTTATTTTGTGCAGAGATAGTAAGTTATTTTATTGTAAAGTTGGCAGATAAAGGCTATAAGCAAGATTTTTTTCTTTTGTTGCTTCTATTCCTTATGAGTTTTATATGTCATAGATTTTTGTCTTTCATTTTACCGTGGGGAATCAATACAATTTATGTGTCTATTCCATTCTTTTTTATAGGTTATCTACTTAAAAAGTATAATGTTTTTGAAAGGGAAGAAAGAAAAAGCCATATTTTCTATTTGCTTTTATTATTTGTGATTGGAAGTTATGCAAGTTTTAACAATTATCAAACAGTAACCTTTATTGAATTCATGTATGGAAATTTGTTATTTACCTTTATCTCTGGTATTTTTCTATCTATTGTTTTGATTGCATTTTCTAAGAAAATAAGAAATAAAAAATGGTTACAATACATAGGAAAAAATACAATGGGTATTCTAATTTTTCATAAAATTATTCTTGTTTTATTTCATACAAAACTTGGTAAAATTTCCGAAATTTTAATGAATAGTAATTTAGAGTTTGAGTTAATTTTATCTTTGCTTATAACGGGTATATCGATTTTGTTTTCTTTGTTTATTACCTATATAGTGAATTCCTTTTTCCCATTCAGTTTGGGAAATAAGAAGAAAATTTAAGGGTAGGATTCTTGAATTTGTAAAATTTTATTGGATGTTTGATTTAAAGGATGGTGCGTTTTATGGTATTTAGCTCTATGACTTTTTTATGGGCATTTTTACCTATTTTATTCCTTATTTATTTTCTAGTGAAAGAGAAATATACAAATTATGTGCTTTTACTATTTAGTTTACTATTTTATGCATGGGGAGAGCCTAAATATATAGTTTTGATGCTATTATCTATTATAATGAATTATAGTTGTGGTCTTTTATTAAGTAAACTAAATAAGGGAAGATTAAGAACAATATTTTTTATATTTACAATTTTTATTAATTTGGGATTGCTGTGCTATTTTAAATACTTTAACTTTATTGCTTCTAATATAAATGGGTTATTAGGGGGAAATAGAATTCAGTTAAAAGAAATCATTTTACCAATAGGGATATCTTTTTACACATTCCAAATTATTTCTTATATTGTTGATTTATATAGAGAAGATATTAAAGTACAAAAAAATATCTTCAATCTAGCTCTTTATATTTCATTTTTCCCCCAATTAATAGCAGGTCCTATTGTAAAGTATCATGACATTGAAAAAGAATTGCAAAATAGAAAAATAACGATAAATCAATTTGCCGAAGGAGTGAGGCGGTTTACTTACGGCTTGGGAAAGAAGGTTATCTTTTCAAATACCTTAGCCCTATTTGTAGATACAATTTATCAATATGATACATCGTCTTTATCTTTTGGATTAGCTTGGTTTGGTGCTATTGCTTATATGCTACAAATCTATTTTGATTTTTCAGGGTATTCTGATATGGCAATTGGTTTAGGAAAAATGTTTGGATTTACATTCATAGAGAATTTTAATTTACCTTATTTAGCAACTTCAATTACAGATTTTTGGAGAAGATGGCACATTTCACTTTCTACTTGGTTTAGAGAGTACGTTTATATACCACTTGGTGGAAATAGAAAAGGAAAGAAACGAACTTATCTCAATCTATGGATTGTATTTTTACTTACAGGACTGTGGCATGGAGCTAGTTGGAATTTTATTGTATGGGGATTGTTTCATGGATTTTTTATATTTATAGAAAGAATAGGACTTGGGAAGGTATTAGCAAAATGTAAAGTTTTCAATCGAATATATACTTTATTTGTTGTACTAATTGGATGGGTATTTTTTAGAGCTAATGGATTTAGAGATGCGCTTTTCTATTTAAAAGCAATGTTTAGTTTTAAAACAAAAACAGCCATTAATTTAGCAACCCTATTTACAAATAAATTTATTATTATTTTTGTATTAGCCATTCTTTTTGCAGGAATTGGACAATTTTTATTAAATCGTCTAAAATTCAAAGAAAAAATAAAAAGAGTATATAGAAACTATGTAGAGCCTTTTGTAGTAGTAGGGGTATTTGGGATTGTAATTATGATGCTAGTTTCTGATACATACAATCCATTTATTTATTTTAGATTTTAAGGTGGTGTTTTATGAAAGCATGTAGGGTTAATCTTTTCATTGTTCTATTATTCATAGCGATTCTTTATTTACCAATTCTTTCCTTTCCATTTGTAAAAAAAACATTGAAACAGGATACTTCTGAAAATCGAGAATTAGCCTCTTTTCCTAACATAGATCTAGCTGATATTCATTCAATAAAAAGGTTTCCAACCTCTTTTGATAATTATTGGAATGATAATTTACCATACAGAAATTTATTAAAGCAGAGCTGGGAAAATATAAATATTAAACTTTTTAAAAATTCTACAAATAGTCGTGTTTTGATAGGAAAAAATGATGGAGATTTTCATCACTCTTGGTTATTTTATAATGATGTAAATGATGGGGATCCTTTGGGGTATGTTCGAGGAACAAATACGATTGAAGAAAGTACAAAGATAAAATATTATGAAATTTTAAAGAAGAATACAGAATATATGGAACAAAAAAGAAAGGAAATCTTCTATTTTATCGCACCAAATAAAAGTACTATCTATTCTGAATATTTACCAAATTTTGTAAACATAGTGGGAAATTTATCTCGAACAGATGATTTATATCAGTATATGCAAGTTAAAAATGTAACAAACTTTTTCTATGCCAAGGACATACTGATGAAAAATAAGGGAGAATATCCACTTTATTATGGATTAGATACGCACTGGAATTCTTTAGGCGCATTTTATGCAACACGAGCACTGATTCAATTACAGAATTCTAAATTCGATTTATATGACCATTATGAGATTGTAGATGAAGGATATAGAAATAGTCGTGGAGATTTATATACTTTTATGAATACAAATGTTGTATTTTCGGATCGAGAGATACATGTTAAAACAGAAGCAGATGAACAATATGATATCATTTCCAATGATATCATAAACAACGATGAATTATTTCGTACTTATAATGAAAATGCTATAATAGATAAAAAGGTTATGTTGATTGGAGATTCTTATAGAGGAGCTATGAAACCTTATATGGCTAATGTATACAAAGAATGTCTCTTTTTGCATCGTAATTCTTATTCGAAGGAATTGTATGAGAGTTATAATCCAGATCTAATTATTTTGGAGGCTGTTGAAAGATATCAAGACCAGTTATTTTCTTTTCAGTTTTATGAATAAATTGATTATGAGAGTGGAGAATAAAGCATTCTTCTCCAAAATAGTGCCAATACTTTTCCACTACTTTATTTGACAAACTCTTTTTTTTGTAGTGAACTAATAAACATCGCAGAAAAAGGAGAAAGAAATGAAAAAGAAAACCAATGGCGTTTTTATGAGTTGTATTATAAATGATGTATATAAAGAATTTCAAATTGATGGAAAAAGTATTAATACACTAAAAACATATCTCAAAAATAATTTCAAGAAAGCTCGTTTTATAGAGAAGGAAGAGAATATTGTTTATCTAAAATGTATGAAACTATTTCATGTAATCACATCCAGTCATTATTTAGATTTAGAGGAATTTTATGATAGTAAAGATATACAATTTAATATGATTTTAAAAGAGGTATTAACAAACCTAACATTAATCCCTTCTTTTGAAATAGAGAAAAAAGATATACAAGAATGGTTGTATTGTATGGGACGACGTGCTCGTAGTGGTAGATTAGAAGAATATAGAATACAGGATTATTTAGTAAGTGGTGGAATTAGAAATACAGATTATTTAGATAAATTAGAAATTTCTTTGATTGGAAATCATTTTATTACACAACCACCAGCAGATTTAAGAGAGCATGCAAATAGAGAAGAAATAAAGTCATTTGTTAAACAGGATAAAAAAAGAGCCTAAAAAGAGCTCTTTTTCATATAGTATAATAGGTGATTTATGTGTCTTATATTATTGCCCATAGAGCAAATGGAAGCAAGTATAAGGAAAATACAAAAGAAGCAGTTCTAGAAGTACTAAGTTATGATTATGTAGATGGTATTGAAATAGACATTCGGCTAACCAAAGATAAAAAGTTTGTTGTGAGTCATAATAGTCTTGTTCTTTGTGAAAAAGTAGGGATAAGACGTATATCTAAAGAAAAATATTCGCATTTGAAAATATGCAAAAAAATAGAGCTTTTAGAAGAAATATTAAAGGAGATTCAAACAAAAAAGTATATTTTTCTTGATTTAAAGTTTGCGAATGAATCTTTCAAAGATTGGAAAAAATTAATTAAATTATTAAAAAGATATCCTCTTAATTATTATTTAGTTAGTTTTTCTTATTCTTTCCTTTTGCATTTAAAGAAACTTTATCCAACCTATTCCATGGGATACTTAAAAGGATACCTTATGAATTTAGATAAGAAAAAAGCAGTCTTAGATGGATGCTTTGCTTATTTGTATATCTATACAGAGGAAGAGGGGATTTGGACAGTCAATACGAAGGAAGAAATGAGAAAGTATAAAGAAAAGGATATTTTTATTATTACAGATAAGCCAAAGTATGTACTTTCCACTGTATAACTTAAGCCAATATGCCATCATTAATTTGCGTACCCAATTTACTAAAAGTATCTCTCCTTTGCCTTGAAAATAAAGACTAAAAAGAAAACGCTATTGACTTAGTTGCCAGGCGTTTTCTTTTTCCATAATAAGTTAGAGACAATGCTTAACCTACCAAAGTTCTACGTATCTTTTTTATTGTATGAAATTTCTTTCATCATCAAAATTGGAATAGCAATACTTAGTTTAAAAAACACTTCCCCCAACAATCGTATCAGCTCCTTCTGAGATAATCATAGAAACTTTATCTATTTTTTTTATATAGGCTATGATCTCCTTTTTCTTTTTCCTTGGAATCGCAAGTAAAATAACATAGCAAGAAGCTTCTGTTCCACTTCCAAGGAGAGTGGTATAAGTATACCCCATAGCACTTAATTGATTTAAAACTTTCATTTGTCTTGTTATGCAAATAAGAACATTTTCACCCATAGCCAATTTGCTTTCCACAGCACAGCCTACGTAAGAACCAAGAGCAGAACCAAGTGCAAAAGCTAAAATTTTAAAAGGATCATTCATCACATTTGTGATGGCTAAAGAGGCAGAAGCGACCCAAACGATTCCAATTAAGAATTGCAAAATAGAACTTAAAACTTTTTTTCCATTCATGGCAAAAATCATGCGAACAGTGCCAAGAGCATTTTCAAGAAGTTTTAGTGTAAAAATAGCAAGATAAATAAACGAATGCATACTATCACCATTACTATTTTTCCTAAATTTAAAAAAAGTATACAAAGAAAAACACGCTATTAACGTGTTTTATAAAATTTTTTTAATATATTTCCTCCAAATAAATCTTTTAAAACGCCACTTTTATGCATAAGGCAAAAATAGATGCAACCTCCAAATAAAACATAAAGAATGACAACGAAAATAGAAGGGACTCGCTCTAGGGTATTTATGGGAACTAGCAATGTAAGAATCATCATGGAAACAAGCATGATAGCAGTAGCTAAACTGATTTTAATGGCAACCAATCTCGTAGAATGATAATTTAAGTGAAGATGCTTTTTTAAATAGATCACTAGGAAGGTGCAAGGAATAATTTGAGTGAGTAAAGTTGCAACACTTGCCCCTTGGTATCCTCCTAAGCCAATTTTTTCACATAAATACATCATAGGGACATTTAAAAGAGCATTGGCTACAAAGGAGAAAAGAAGAGTAAAAATGGCAATTTTATTTTTATTGATTGTCTGTGTAATATTGATTAATACGGTAATGAGAGAGAAAGTAATGGACTGTATTATAAATATTTTAAATACTTCAATACTAATTTCGTTGTATCCGTAAAAAATAATCCAAACAGGTCGTGCTAGAAAGACAAGACCAAAAGTCATAGGGAGGATTAAAAATAGAAGAGTTTGGATAGCTTGATTGATTTTTATATTTAAGGAATTTGATTTCTTTTGAATAAAATCAGCGGCAATATTGGGAATTAAGCTCATAGAAATTCCCATAGAAATGGAAATAACAATCATACTGAGTTTTGCTCCCCAAGTGCCAATAACCGAGAAAGCCGTTTCTGCAACTGTACTTGTATACCCTAAATCTGTAAGAGTACGAACGACGGTAAGAGTATCAACTAAATTATAGGAAGATTTTAAAACATCGATAATAATAAAAGGAAGTGCTAAAAAAAGAATCTGTTTAATTAAATATTTTGTTGTAAATTTTGCTTCGTTTCTTGTAATATGCTCTTCACATTTAAAAGAGGACTTGTTTTTCTTCATTTTTAAATAAAGGTAAAGATAAGCAAATAAGGCACCGATGGTTGCTGCAAAAACAGAAATCGCAATCGCAATACTCTCTTTAAAATTTAAGATTTTAAGGGTAAGAAAACAACCAACAATAATAATAAGGACACGCATAAATTGTTCAATCACATTGGCGATACTAGGCGGCGTTATAAATTTATGTCCTTGGTAATATCCTTTAATTACACTTAGGGAAGGAACGATAAGAAGTGCAGTTGCAACGACACGAATAACAAAGGTAATATCTTCAATGGAATTTCCACCTGTTGCGCCCCCTAAAATAAAGGAAGCGATGCTTGGAGCAAAAAGAAGTAAAACGAAAAAGAAAAAAATACCAAGAGATAGGATCATTACATTTCCAAGCTTAAATATTTTTTCTTTGGTATGGTAGTATTCTAAACTATTGTATTCACTGACAAGTTTACTCATAGCGATAGGAATGCCGCTTGTCGATAAACTTAAAAATACAGAATAAATAGCATAAGCATAACTATAAAGGGCAGCTCCTGTATTTGATATCATAGCATAAAAGGGGATAACATAAAGAAGTCCTATAATTTTACATAAAATAATTCCAAATGTGGCAATAAAACTTCCTTCCATAAATCCATTTTTTTTCATAGAGCCTCCTTTTAGTATTTAGTAAGACGGTCTGTCCACCAATTGTATCTTCCACTTGGGAAATTGACAATGGTTCGAGGATCAAAGGTATGAGACATAAATTTTGCCCAACTTGTATAATCAATTCCGTATAAGCCTGTTGCAATCGTAAAGTGGTTATGTGCTCCAGTGGAGCAATTATCCCAAGGGGTGTAATTAGAAGGAGTATTTGGATTATGTCCTCCTCCCATAATACCAATAACGGTATCTTTTGTAACCGTATCTCCCTTACTAACGAGTGCTTTTGCTAAATGCATATACATGGTCGTGTAAGTAGCCCCTGTATTCATTTTATGATGGACTAAAACATAGGTTCCCCCGCACTTTGATTTATAAATAATTCCAGATACGATTCCAGAACCTGATGCATATACTTTGACATCTGTATTGGGACTGACAGAAATGTCCAGTCCAGAATGAAATCCACCAAAAGAACCTGTTCTGTATCCATATTCACTTGTAGCATAGCCTCGTGCTAGTGGACGGTAAAAACGGGTGTTACTTGGTAAAACACTTTTTCCACAAGTTTTAATATCCTCATTATCCTTACACTCACGATCTTCATAAAGTTTAACCATATCCTTTAAATAACTAATTTGGTCTTTGATATCCATCTCTACATCCATGATTTCTCCAAGTTGTGTACCAAGACTTTCGTATTCTTTTTCAAGTTGTTGTTGTTGTTTGGTAAGTGAGTTTCTTTTTTCTTCGATTTCTTTTTGCTTTTTTTTGTTATTTTCAATATCTTGATTAAATTCGTCAATGAGCGTGTCATTATAATCAGCCAGTTGTTCCGATACAGCTGAACGATAAATAAAATCAGTAAAGTCATCTGCATTAAAGATATACTCTAAATAGGTAGAATTTCCACTAGCAAGTTGTGTAAAGTTAATAATATCTTTAATCTGTTTTTCTTTTTCTGCAATTTGATCATTTAAAGATGCGATTTCTGCAGTTAAATTTTCAATATCTCTATAAGTTTGTTTAATGCTTGCTTGAATGGATGCTACTTTATTGGTTATATTTTTCATTTCATTTTCTGTTAAATGTTGTTGTTCTTGATTTTTATTTAATTTTTCAATTTCATCTTTCAATTCTTTTTTTAATTCTCCAAATGTTTTGGCCTCTACAAAACTGCTTTTTATGGATGTGGTTATCATGCAAAATACGATAAGCAAAAATGCAGCCACTTTTCGAACGCTCTTCATACATCACCCTTCTTAATATAACTTATTTTTCTAAAAATATTATAACATATCCCTATAAAAAAATCCAAATTTATAGGAATACCGAGGAATTTTTCGATAAAAAAAGAAGAACTTATTTTCCTTCTTCCATTACTTTTTGGTGTACTTCTAAATTTTCTAACGTAGGTTTTTTATTTTCTTGTATATAATGAAGCGCATACTTAAATCCAGATAAAACTTGGAGATTGATAGTGATATAGATTAAACCTCGAAGAAAAAAGAAAAACTTATGAAAAAATACATAGAGAAAGGAACATATAATACAAACAAATAGAAAAGTCGTTTTTATTTTTCCAATCATTAAGGTTTTCGCCTTTTTTGTTTTCATGTAAAAAAATAGATTCATGATGGCAATTCCTATCTCTAAAACAACTAAAATCCATAGAAGGGGAATTTTTTTGGTAAGGGAAATTAGAAGAGAAGCGGCAAAGATTTTATCACTCATCGCATCTAATTTGGCCCCAAATTGAGAAGAAACGTCCCATTTTCGTGCAAAAAATCCATCAAATAAATCGGTAAGCGAAGCAAGAATTGTTAAGATCAGAACGATTTGTACTTTTTCAAAAAAACCCAAGAGAATAATGCAAGGGGCAATTCCAAGACGAAATCCCGTTAAAAGATTGGGGAAAACTTTTTTAAATTTATAAGGTATTTTCATAAACATTCTCCTTGTCATAAAATTGAACAGTAAAAAATAGAATATATTGTATTAGAAATAATACGTGGAAAACGGTAGTGCTATCGTTTTCCTTTTTTATGCAATGTAGATGAGGTAAAGCATAAGCAGGCAAACGGATATGCTTGTCCCTATTGCCATGAATTTTTTTATCTTTTGTCCTTTGCATGTAAAAGATAGAAGGTAAAAAATAATAGAGCTCATAAGCAAACTGCAGAGAAGAATTGTTTCTTTTGTTTTGGTTTTATTTAGAAGAAAAGCACAATAACCGAAAGAACATAAAAGAAGTAAAATAAGAAAAAAACCAAAAATAGTATCATAGAAGAAACCGAAAAGAGAAAATGTATTCTTTAGATCTTTGGTTTCTTTTTTATCATGCATCTCTTTTTTTTCCTTTTCTTCTTGCTTTTTCTTTTCCGCTTTTGTTAATTTTTCAAAAGCAATATTTTCTTGTTTCTCCATTTTTTTTTCTTGTTTTGCTTTCTTTTTTAATTCTTTTTTTTTCTTTTTGGTTATCTCCTCTTTAAAAATATCCACAAGTCCTTCTGTATCCATCTTACTCATTGTTACCACCTTATAATATTATACATGAAAAAATTTTTTTGTGCTAGGGGATTGGAGCATAAATTTTTAATCTAAGCGGGATTTAAATTCCCCGAGGCTCTGCCTCGGAGAAAAGTG
>CAMXQX010000019.1 GCA_947246355.1 uncultured Bacillota bacterium
GAAATCCCAAGAAAAAAGCTGAATAGAATTTGTTCATTTCTACTCAGCCCCTTTTAGTCTTCTTCTTTTTCAAAAAATTTCGAAAGTTCTACACCGAGAGAGATGGATATCTTCTCTAATGTGTCAATAGAAATTGTTTGATAGGTAACTGATTCCAATTTTGCAATAAAACTGTCACTTAAGAAATTAATCTCAGCCAGTTGTCTTTGTGTTAAACCTTTTTGCTTTCTATATTTCTTAATGTTCTTTCCAATAATGTTATAAATATTCGAATTTTGTTCCATATACTTCACCATTTTCATTTTCTCATGTTATCGTAAAAATCTTGTTAGACGAGTAGCCTATCGTTAGTATGGATGAATTTACAAAAATGATACATAGTGTGCTATAATAAATAGTAGGTGTAATTATGAGAGCAGAAAAATGGAATTTAACACTTGGAAATGAAAAAATTTATGAGGATGCAGAATTTTATTTACAAGAAAATAAAAAAATAGGAATTGTTGGTGTGAATGGTGCAGGGAAATCTACTTTATTGAAAGTATTATTAGGCCAAATTCCTTTAGATAGCGGTAAAACAACCTGGGAATCCAAAAGAAAAATTGGTTATTTAAAACAAGAATTAGAAATGGATGAGAAAGAAGAAAATGTGCTTAATTATCTACTCCATGCTCGGCCTATTGAAAAGCTACAAAAAAGACAAGTAGAATTGTATGAAAAAATGGCTACTTGCACAGAAAGTGCTTATAAAAAATGTATAAAGGAACTTTCTAAAATAGAGGATTTACTTTTCTTTTATGATTGCTATCATGCCGAAAATACTTTGTTTGAACTTATTGAAAAAATGAAAATAGACGCTTCCCTTCTCGATAAAAAAGTAAAGGAATTATCAGGAGGACAGAAATCAAAAATTGCATTTTTACATCTTTTGTATTCAAATCCTGAAGTAATGTTATTAGATGAACCGACGAACCATTTAGACAAGGATACAAGAGAATTTGTGACTTCGTATTTAAAAAACTATAAGGGAATGTTGTTACTCATATCCCATGATGTATCTTTTTTAAATGCGATTGTAGAAGAAATTTTGTATTTGGATAAAACAACACATAAAACGAGGTCATATAAAGGAAACTACAATGATTTTTTGAAAAAAAAGGAAGCCGAAAAAATAGAAAGAGAAAGAAGAATTGCAAAGCAAGAGGAGAGGGAAGAAAAATTACGAAAAATCGTTTTAAAGTATTCTAATTCATCTGGTAAACGAAAAAGAATGGCAGAGTCAAGAGAAAAAGCATTAGAAAAATTACAAAAGGAAAAAGTAGAGCGAGAGACTCTTTATAAAACCGTCAAACTGAATATCAAACCACAAGATGAGGGTTCTAAAATTCCTATCAAAGTCAATAATATATCTTTTGGCTATCAGGAAGAGAATATTATCCAAAACTTATCTTTTTTGATTCAAAAAAAAGAGCGATTTTTAATTGTTGGTGAAAATGGAGTAGGCAAATCCACTTTACTCAAACTACTAGTAGGAGTATTAACACCCAAAGAGGGAAATATTTGGTATGGAAGTAAAACACAAGTCGCCTACTATGCACAAGAACAAGAAGCATTGGATTCAAACAAGACGATTTTAGAGAATGTGGATACGAAAGGTTTTAGTGAAAAAGAACTTAGAACTGTTCTTGGAAATTTTCTTTTCTTTAACGATGATGTTTTTAAAAAAGTAGAAGTCTTGTCCCCTGGTGAAAAAGCAAGAGTATCCCTCGCAAAAATTTTACTAACGAGAGCTAACCTTCTTATGCTAGATGAACCAACAAACCATTTGGATGTGGAAACTCAAAAAATAATAGGTGAAAACTTTAGAAACTATGAGGGAACTATTATCATGGTCAGTCACAATACATCCTTTATTGAAAGTGTTGGTGTTAATCGTATGCTTTTTCTTCCAAAGGGAAAAATTACAAATTATGCAAAAGAAAAGGTTTTAGAATTGGCGAAAAGTAAGCGGGAATAATAAGTTTTACTTTAAAAGTAAAAAGATTTATATTATAATAGAAGACATTGGTGATAAAAATGGCAGAAATACAGTGGGAAGATATTTGTTTATCTTATAAAAATAAAATGGTCCTTCATCATTTGCATTTAACAATAGAAAAAGGCGATTATTTTGTTTTATGTGGAAAAAATGGAAGCGGGAAATCAAGTCTGATTAAGACAATGCTTCATTTAGTCAAATATGAAGGAAAAGTAACTATTTTTGGAAAAGAAATGCAGGAGGAAAATAGAAATTCCCTTTTAGAAGATATATCGGTTGTTTTTGAAAACCCAAATACCAATTTGGTTTGTGAGACCGTTTTTGACGAACTGAAATTTCCTTTGAAAAATAAAAGACCGCAAAAACTAGATTATCATAAAGAAATTGAGGCTTTTGCTAAAACATTAGGCATCGAAAATATGCTTTCCTTATCTACGAATACACTAAGTGGTGGAGAAAAACAGCTCATTTCGTTTGCTGCTGCTATGATTACAAAACCTAAAATTCTGATTTTGGATGAACCTTTCACAATGGTGGATGGCATCACTAAAGAAAAATTAATGAAGTATATAAAGAAATACTATAAAGAAACTAAATGTACGATTCTACATGTGACCCATGATGTAGAGGATATTTTATATGGAAACAAAGTGGGGTTAATGCAAGAGGGACAAATTATACATTCCCTTGCTAAGGAAGAATTGCTTTTGGATGATAAAAGAATGAAACAAATTGGCTTTCCTCTTCCTTTTCTAGCCGATTTATCTTTAAAACTTAAATATTATGGATTAATGGATGAACCTATTTTAGATATGAACAAGATGGTGAAGTATTTATGGAAATAAAAGTAGAAAATGTAAAATATAGCTACCGTGGCTGTAAAGAAGAGATTTTAAAGGGAATTGATATGGAAATAGAGGAAGGAAAAATTGTTGCTATTGTAGGAAAGAGTGGTAGTGGCAAAACGACACTTTTAGAGATGTTCAATGCTCTTCGTCTTCCAAAAAGTGGGCAGATACAGGTAGGTGATTTCCTTATTTCGAGGGAAAATAAGCATTTGGATACAGAACAGTTGCGTTTTCAAGTGGGATTGTTGTCAGAGTTTCCAGAAGAACAATTTTTTTCTTTAACGGTCAAGGAAGAACTTTCTCTTCCCCTCCGTTTTTATAACTATAACGAACAAAAAATAGAGGAACGTATTAGAAATGTTTTACAGATGGTAGAATTGGACGAGTCCTACTTACATAAAAATCCCCTCACTTTATCAAATGGCGAAAAACGCAAATTAGCGCTAGCTTCTATTCTTATCCTAAATCCATCCCTCTTGCTTTTAGATGAACCAACGATTGGTTTAGATTACGAAAATGAAAAATCTCTCTTAAAACTTCTTCGTTTGCTGAAAAGTCGATACAAGAAAACAATTTTGATTGCTTCGCATGATACCGAGTTTATCCATAAAATTGTTGACTTTGTTTATGTCTTAAAAGATGGCAAAATTTATTTGAAGGGAAATAAGTATGAAGTATTTAAAGAAGAAGAAAAATTGAAAAAATGTGGAGTAAAGTCTCCTAAAATCATTTCCTTTTCAAACAGAGTATGGAAGCAAAAAGGGATTAAGATAGGTTATCGTGATGAAATTAATGATTTAATAAAGGATATTTATCGGTATGTTCGATGAGATTTCGCCTTCTTTTTATAATCCAAAAGAAAATATACTTAAAAAGTTGAATCCTATCAATGTCACTTTTCTCTTATTTCTTTTATCTATTTGTATTTTTTTAAATACAAGGCTATGGTTACAAGTCTTTCTTTTTGTAGGAAGTGTTGTTTTAGGCGTTTTTTGTGGAAGAAGGGGAAAAAGTTTTATCAAAATGGTAAAACATACGTTTTTTCTTCCTGTCTCTCTTTGTATTTTCTCCTTGTTTAGTCAGTTATCATTACTCACTATTGTTCTTTATCTCTTAAAGATGTATAGTCTCCTTCTTCTTAGCCAGTTGTATTTACAGAATATGACAAGGAATTCAATTGAAAAAACGATGTGTTGTTTTTTAAAACCTCTTGCTTTTTTTAAAATAGAACCCTGTTATATCGCTAAATCTCTTTCTTTATCGATTCAATTTTTATTGATTCTGTATAAGGAAGCTCTTAGGGTGTGGAAAGCGATGCAAAGTAGGGGAATGGATTTTACCAAATGTTCTATTTTAAAAAGGATAAAATGGTTGAAAGTATTTCTACTCCCTTTGCTTTTTAAAACGGAATGTAGTGCGGATGCATTAGCGGATTCTTTAATTGTCAAAGGATTTGAACAAAATAAGCAGGAAGAGATAGAACCTTTTGGTTTTATAGATAGTCTAGTATTGATTAGTTCTCTCTATTTGTTTTTATATATTATTGTAACGAGGTGATAAGTATGCGTTATTTAATGCATTTTTCTTATGATGGTAGTTGTTTTTTTGGATACCAAGCACAAAGAAATAAACGAACTGTCGAGGAAGAAATAGAGAAAGTTCTCACCAAATTAAACCATGAGAAATTCATACAGATTTATGCGAGTGGAAGAACTGATGCGAAAGTGCACGCTTTACATCAAACTGCACACTTTGATTTTGAACAATGGGATGTAGAAAACTTACGTTACAAGTTAAATCAACTTCTTCCTAAAGATATCTATGTAAAGAAAATCGAGGAAGTATCTAGGGATTTTCATGCAAGATATCATGCCAAAAAAAAGACCTATGTTTATAAAATCAATTGTGGAGAATATAATCCACTAAAGAGAAATTATGTATACCAGTACAATCGTCCTTTAGATATAGAAAAAATGAGGGAGGCAAGTTCTTATTTTGTAGGAGAACATGATTTTACTTCTTTTGCCAAAGGAAATCATAAATATGAGAGTGCTGTAAGAGAGATATATACTATTAAAGTCGATAAAATAGGAGATGATGTAGAAATTACATTTTGTGGGAATGGTTTTTTACAATATATGGTTCGAAATATGGTGGGTGTTTTGATAGAAGTAGGTTCTTTGAAACGGGAGCCAAAAGAAGTAGAAGAAGTTTTGAATAGAAAAGATAGAAGGTGTGCTGGTTTGACAGCAGAACCTGTGGGGCTTTATTTAAAAGAAGTCATCTATGAAGAGTAATAGACTCAAAAAGAGAATGATGTTATACTATCACTAGTAGAAAGAATGAAATAAAATGAAAAAAGTAGTAATTGCAGGAAGTGCAAAACTTCAAAAAGAAGTAGAGAAATGGATAAGTATTTTTGAAAGTAATAATTATGAGATATTAGATTATCCACGGGCAATAGAAGAGTCAAAATTTATGGAACTATATCCTAACATTCATATTGAATTTCTTGAGAATATTATTAATGCAGATATACTATTTATAATGAATGAAGATAAGAATGGGAAAATAGGATATATTGGATACGAAGCTTATGCTGAATTACTTTTTGGATTATCCCAAAAGTTAATTTATAATAAAAATATAGAGTTAGTAATTTTAAAAATGCCAAGTACTGATGTGGGGTGTTATGAAGAAATCCGTTTGTGGCTAAAACTTGGATGGATAAAGTTATACGAGGAGAAAAAATAATGAGTTTGAAAGAACAAATAGAAAAATACCAACCATTTGATGAAACAGAAGAAAGAATAAAAGATTATATGTTGAAGTGGACTGATACTTTTGATGATGTATTAACAAGAGAAAATGAGTTTGGGCATTTTGACTCCTCTGCATTTGTAGTAAATAAAGATAGAACAAGAATGCTTGTTGTATATCATAATATATATAATGCCTGGATTTTCCCGGGAGGACATGCTGATGGTGAAGAAAATCTTTTATCTGTTGCTATCCGTGAAGTAGAAGAAGAAACTGGTTTAAAGACAAAAGTATTAGATAATTCTATTTTTGCAGTGTCAGCATCTCCAATTGCTGGGCATGTAAAAAGAGGACAGTATGTTCCGGCACATACACATTTGGATGTTGTCTATTTATTAGAGGCCGATGATAAAGAAGCATTATCCTTTAGAGAAGAGGAAAGTAAAGGGGTCAAATGGATTTCTTTTGAAGAAGCTGTAGGAGATACGATTGTTGATTTTATAAGGCCTGTTCATAAAAGAATTATTGAAAAATTAAAGAAACAAGAGGTTTAAAACTCTTGTTTCTTGCTTACTTGGAACATTTTTCATTTTATGAAAAAATATTGCAAAAAATCGTTTTTCTGCGATATTTAAATTATTAAGTTTGAAACTCAATTTCGCATAAATTTCTTCTGATAAGGCACATATCATTATAATGATTTAGTAGAAAAATGTTTTTATTATTCTACGGATAAATTCTAGAATTAGAAAATAATCTCTTTCTACCTTGCCGATTTTTTCTATATTTTTTTAGGATTGATGGGATATTTCCAATTTTTATTCTTTTCTTCTTACAAATGTCATTTGTGATGTCTATTTAAAACTAATATTGATTTTTGATTTGCCTTATGCTCATCGAACAAATTGTATTCTTTAGACAAAATGACACTATCAAGATAACTCATATTTATATCTAATTTTTCAATTGATTGATAATTGTCCTCTTTTGCAATATTCCCCTTCATGAAGCTTTCTTTTTGTTTTGGGTTTTTAAATAGTAAATATTTTGTATCATCGTTTTTATTTTTACAAATATGAATGACATTACTGGTAGTTTGATAGAGTATAGTATCCAAAATTTCAAATCCATATGTTTTCAATAAATAGATTAAGAATGGTTTTCTTTGCGCTTTATTTGTACCTAGAAAATGATAGCCATTATTTAAACAAAATTGAATCCAAGTGGAAACCAATAAGGAAGCTAATCCTAGATTTCGGTATGCAGGTTTCACATAAACTCCAATAAAATCACTCGTTCTACTATCAGAATTTAAATAAAAATAAATATAAGCTTGGCACATTTGCCCCCCCTTGTCATCGGTAACAAATAGTTTTAAAAAGTATTGATCCCTATTGTTTGCTTTCATATGTGCCTTTTGAAAATATATTCTTTGCTTCCATCCATTCTGTTCAAATAAATCGTTATATAAGATGTCCTTGTTATAAGGTAACTGGTTTACCAAATTCATATTTTATTCCCCCTTTGTTTTAAAAATTTAAATAGGTGAAGATTTATTATACATCTTTTTATTGCTTTTGCCAAATCCTTTGTGTTCCTACCTGCTATTTCAAATAATAAAATTAGAAAAATGAGGAGGGAATCTCTATTGTTACTGGTGAATCTCATCTTTTTTTAGAAAACAATGTTTTTTCCTTGACTTCTACTTTTCTTTTTACTATAATTTAAACTGGTACATTTTATATCCCATACGAAATTGTTGCTGGGAACAATAATTTCAAAAATCTATATATTAGAAGGGAAATGAGTTATGAAGAATACATATATGCCTACTAAGGCAACTATCGAACGTAACTGGTATGTAATTGATGCCGATGGAGAAACTCTTGGACGTTTAGCAAGCAAAGCTGCTAATGTGCTAAGAGGAAAACATAAAGCCATTTACACACCAAATATGGATTGTGGAGATTACGTTATTGTTATTAATGCATCAAAAGTAAATCTAACAGGAAATAAATTGAACGACAAAATTTATTATAACCACAGTGGTTATACTGGAGGATTAAGAGAAAGAACAGCCAAAGTAATGAAAGAACAATATCCAGAAGAAATGATTGAAAGAGCTATCAAAGGAATGCTTCCAAAAGGAAGATTGGGTCGTCAAATGTACAAAAAACTTTTCGTATATGCAGGGAATGAACATCCACATACAGCACAACAACCTGTAGAAATGAAAGTGAAATAAGGAGGATTTTAAATGGCAGAGAAAAAAGTTTATATTGGAACAGGAAGAAGAAAATCTTCTATAGCACAAGTTAGAATGGTTCCAGGAAAAGGAAAAATTACAGTTAATGGAAGAGATGTAAATGAATTTTTCCCTTATGAAACCAATGTTATGGATTTAAAACAACCTCTAGTAGCAACCGATACGGTTGAAGCATTTGATATTGAAGTAAAAGTAAATGGAGGCGGATTTACTGGGCAAACTGGTGCTATCCGTTTAGGAATTACTCGAGCTTTATTAGCCTATGACGCAAACAATGACCCAGATAGTGAAACAAGTTTTAGAAAAATCTTAAAAAGAGCTGGATTTGTAACAAGAGATGCAAGAATTAAAGAACGTAAAAAACCAGGATTAAAAGCAGCACGCCGTGCACCACAATTCTCAAAAAGATAGTAAAATGTATACTTTTAAACCCTATAAACCTTGTGTTTATGGGGTTTTCTATTGCTTAAGAATATTATAAAACTCTATCAAATTTCGTTCGTAGCCAACAAGTAGCCAACAGGTAGCCAACAAATTAAGATAATTGAAAAGAGTAGTAAATTTACCACTCTATCTCAATAAAATCATCACTATTTAATAATGTATTGCAATTTTTTTGGTATGCTGATTCTCTATCCTCATCCGTTTTATAAAAATATCCTCTGTATCCACTATTTAGTAATTGTCCATGATATGAACTTCTATTATAGATAAAGAAAGTACCTTTATCAGGAGAACACATGCCACCTTCTATTGATAAATTTTCCCATCCTTTTTTTCAAGCATATCTGCATAATCCCAACAATACTTTTCATATTCTTTTAGTGAAATTTTATTGCCGATATAGTCTTGAAATTTTTTTAATACAATTATTTCCATTTTTTTCTCCTATCTTAAATAATTAACTGCTTCTATAAGTTCTTCTATATCTTTATGTGTATAAACTTTATCTGTAATATCTGTACTAGCATGTCCCATAATTCTTTTAATACACAATTTATTAGCAGGTGTTCTATCCATTCTTGTTGCAAAAGTATGCCTTGTATCATGTGGCTTATGTTCTTTTGAAAATTCTAATTGTTCCATCATGACATCCCATTTTTCTCTTCTATAATTAGAGTATTTCATTTGTGTTCCTATTGAATTAACAATTAAGTATTCACAATCAGCTTCTTTTGCTTTATCGTAATATCTTTGAATAAGTGGTATTATTCTTTTATGCAATGGTATTATTCTATCGATTCCTGCTTCTGTTTTCAGTCCACCAACCATATATTCTTTATCAATGTGAACATTTTCAATTTTTATATCTAATAATTCACTTATTCTTAAACCAGTATAAATAAGTATCAATATAGTATCAATAAATTCCATTCTATTGACATTTTCCCATAACTTGTCTATTTCTGCTTCTTCAAATGGTATTCGTACTAATTTGGTTGTTTTTTTGCCTATATCGATATATTCTGAATATTTTTTTACATTCATATCATTTTTAATCGCATAATCGTACATTTGATGCCACATAATCTTAAATGCTTTTTTTGCGCTCCATTTATCACCCAAGCTATCCACTATTGCTTGTAAATGATTTATTCTAACATCAACAAATGCCATATCTTTTATATCTTGACAGTAATTCCAACACATATTATAGACTTGATGCGTTTTGCGAGCAATTTTAGGATATTTTTCCTCTTTCCATTTTTCGTGTAGTCCTTTTACTGTTATCTTTTTAGCATCAATATCATAAGGGTTTTCATTAAACAATGCTAATTCTTGTAATGCTTGGGTTCTAGTTTCAAAATAACCTACTATTTGTCTAATTTGTTTGCCATTTTCATCCCATCCAATAGTTTTTCTTACCATGTAAGGTTTTCTTCTATTACCTGATAATTTTTCAATAGAACCATATTTGTTAGGTAGTTTTATAGGTCATCACCACCTAAACATAATTTATAGTATTTCATATATCAAAATCCTCCTATTTTATTGTGTTTTTCTTGTATTTTTGATATAATGAAATAGAAAAATCCATAACATTATATCTTATATTTTGTTTTTTAGTTTTGACTGACTAAATTAGTGATTTTTCATTTTGACTTACTGTTCGAGCAGTAGGTCTTTTTTAATGTCTTAGTTTTCTTCTTACTTCTATGGCAATACCAATGATTTTAACAGGTTTAGTCATAATATCATATTCACTAAATACATAAGGTTCATATTGATTATTTAGTGGTTTAAGTATTATACTTTTTTCTTGCTTAATTACTCTTTTAAAAGTGGCATCATCACCATTTACCATAACAATACAATCATCGCCCGAATTACAATCAGGTTGTTGCTTAATTATAATTATGTCCCCTGTTTTATAATCAGGAAACATACTATCGCCATCTACTTTTAATGCAAAATAATTTTCACCACCATTTAACATAGATGCAGGAATTTCTTCATATCCTAATATCTCTTCAACTGCCTCTATTGGCACGCCTGCGGGAACTTTACCTAAAAGAGGTATTTTTACTGTTTTAGTAGTGGTTTCAATATACCTTGCATTATCTATATTGATATTAGATATATTTTCTTCATCATCAGACAACCAATCTCTATCCATATCTACATCATAGCCCATTAACCATGCTTCACTGACATTTAATGTTTTCGCAATAATATAAAGTTTATCTTGTTTTGCTTTATAGTTTCCATTTAAGTAATTACTAATTTGCGTTTTAGAAATATTTGTTTTATTTACTAAATCAATAGGTCGCATATTATTATAATTTAATGCTTTTCTCAATCTGTTAGCAAATGTATCTTCTAACATATTGCTATCACCTCAATCTCATTTACATTATATATTATAAACAAAAGTAACGAAAAAAGCAACAAATATATCATAAATTTATAAAAAAATTAAGAAAATAGTTACCAAATGTATTGACAGTTACTAAAATGTATACTAAAATGTAGACAGGTTAGGAAAATAGTAACCTAAAAGGAGGTGTTAGAAATGGATTTTGATTATTCAAAAATTAAAGGTAAAATCAGAGAATTGGGTATGACACAAAGTGACTTTGCAAAAGCAATAGGTATAACAGAACAAACTTTAAATTTAAGATTTAAAAATAAAAGACCATTTACTCAAATAGAAATTGCTAAAACAATGAAACTTTTTCGTGAACCAATTGAAAATGTAAAGAAATATTTTTTTACAGAAAAAGTAACGAAAAACGTTACTAGTACTTAGTCAGTCAAAACTAAAAAACAAAAGCAAATTATAAGAAAGGATTTTTTATGAAAAAGATAACTATTAAAGAAGCATCAAAGTTGATGCATAAATCACCACAATTTATAAGAGTGGGATTACAAACTGGTAGATTGCCTTTTGGTACTGCCGTTAAGGTTAAAGAAAGATGGAACTACCTTATTTATCCTGAAATGTTTTATCAATATTTAGGAATTAAGGAGATTCAACATGATTAATAAAATTAAAAAGTATATTTGTGAACATCCATTAGCAATTATTATTAGCATTGCAATTATTATTTTTATTATTTTGTCAAATATTCTTTCAAATGATATGGAAGAACATATTGAAAAGGTATCTAAAGAGTGTGCATCTAAAGGTTATGGTATTAAATCTTATTATACCAATCAAGGAGATAAGTTTTATAAATGTGATGTTAATAATGAATTTGAAAAATAAAAAAGGAGAATAAAAATGAGAAATGATTTAGAAAATATTAAAATCGAAAATAAGAATGGGGAAATGGTTGTAAGTAGTAGAGAGGTAGCTGAGAATTTTGGAAAAGAACATAGCAAGGTTTTAAGGACAATTCAAGAAAAAATAGAGGTCAGTCCAATTTTGGCTTCACCTCAATATTTTATAGAAAGTACATATTTAGACAAATCAAATAGACAATCTAAAGAATACTTAATGACAAGAGATGGTTTTAGTTTCTTAGTAATGGGATTTACTGGAGCTAAAGCTGATGAGTGGAAATTGAAATACATTGAGGCATTCAATAAAATGGAAAAATATATCAATAATAATCCAAAAGTATTGCCATCTAACTTTAAAGAAGCATTGCAATTATTATTAGTTGAAGTAGAGGAAAAAGAAAAATTACAGGAGACAGTAAATAAATTACAACCGAAAGTAGAATTTGCAGATGCAATAGTATCTAGTGAAAAGTCGATTGATGTAGGAAGTATGGCAAAAATATTATATCAAAATGGAATATCACTAGGAAGGAATAGACTATTTGGAATATTGAGAGAAAATGGATTTTTAATGTCTTCAGGAGAAGATACAGTGCCAACTCAAAAAAGTATGAATTTAGGAATTATGGAGACTAAATTGGGTACTTATTCCATAAACGGAGAAAGAAAAACATACTTGAAACCTATGATAACTACAAAAGGACAAGTTTACCTAATTGGGAAGTTTTTAAAAGGAGAGTTTAAGTAATGGTTTTAAAAATATTAGAGCTCTTTTTAATTATATTTTTAGTTTTATTAGGGGGATTTATTTTAATTACTTTGATTGTGGCTTTTATTAAATCAATAATTAAACAAATAAAGCAGATTAGGAAGTGATTTATATGGAAAAAAAACGATATTGGTTAAAACTTGATAAAAATTTTTTAAAAAGCCCACAAATAAAAGTTATAAAAAATATGCCGAATGGTAAAGATTATATCATATTTTATTTATCATTGTTACTTGAAAGTATTGAAACAATAGGGCATTTAAGATTTAGTAATTTAGTTCCATATAATGAAGAAATGCTTTCAAGTGTTACAGATACAAATGTTGATGTTGTTAGAACTGCTATGAAATTATTTCTTGAACTAGGATTAGTTGAAATACTAGATGATGGCACTATTTATATGACTCAAGTAGCCCAAATGACAGGCAAAGAAAGTGAAAGTGCTGAACGAGTTAGGCAGTATAGGTTAAGAAAAAAAGAAGAAGAACAAAAACAATTAATGTTACATTGTAACGATGATGTAACAAAAAGTAACAACAATAAAGAGAAAGAAGAAGAGGAAGATAAAGATAAACAGAGTACAGAGAACAATGAAGATAAACATAAAAAAAAACAACAAAGAATGCTAAAAAATGAAGGTGGTATACCAAATGGATACCAAATGGATACACAGGATAGTATAGGTAATGATAATTTAGGTGAGGATAGTATAACTAACACCGAACCATCGTTGTTACTTGTTCCTGATAATTCTAATACAAAAGAATTACTTGCTAAATATGAACAAGAGTTTGAAAAACTTTGGGAATTATATCCTAATAAAAAAGGCAAAACGAAATCCTTAAGCAAATACATTTTAGCAAGGAAAAAAGGAACTACTTATGAACAAGTGTTTAATGGAATTAATAATTATATTGAATATATTAAAAAAAATAAAATTTTAAGTCAGTATATTAAACATGGTGATACTTACTTTAATAATCAATGTTGGTTAGATGAATATAAAGAAACACAAGCACAAAGAACAAAAAATGATGAACAATGGGATTTGCTGAAAGGGGTATATGATGGAACAATCAAAATCAATTAGTATTGCAATCGCTAAACTAAAAATAGCATATCCTTATTATTTTAGGGAATTAAGAACAGAAGAACTTGCTTGTTTAGTAAGTATGTATCAAGAAGAATTAGGCATTTATAATGAATCTACAATATTAAGCGCGATTAAATCCATTATAAGGAAAAATAAGTTTATGCCAACACTTAAAGAGATATTAGATGAGTGTGAATTATATAAGACACATCAAAAAAATATTGTCATAGAAAAAATGATAAAAGCAGGTTATTTTAAAGACCCAAAAGAAATTGATAAAACTTATAAATTTATGGAGGAAGGCATTATTCCTGATTGGTTATTAGAAGATATGAAAAAGTATGGCTATGAAGAAGGTCATAATTCAATTAGTACCAACTCTACTAAAATGCTAAATAATGGAGGTGCTAGTTAATGACAATTAAAAAATTATCTAAATATCACAATATCAAAATTGAGATAAAACAACTGGAAGATACTGTTGAAGAATTAGAATCGACCATAATTGGTTCTTCTAAAGTAACAGGTATGCCAATCACTATAAGTGGTAATAGTAGTCCAACTGAAAGAATTGGCATTAAGTTAGCACAGTTAAAAGCAAAAATAGAAAATAAAAAAGAATCTTTAATAGATGAAGCACACAAAATAGAAGATTTTCTTACTACTGTTGATGAAGAAGAAATAAGGATTATTATTCGTGAAAGGTTTTTAAATGGTAAAACATGGGATGATATTGCAAAAAAAATGATAACTGATAGGTCAACCCCTTATTATCGATTAAAAAATTATTTAAAAGGGAGGGCAAATAGTGAAAAAGAAGAATCTAATTAAAAGTATATTTAAAATTCCAAAAATAATTGCAATGCAACAAAGAATAATTTTTTTGGAATGTGAAGTTGAAGTGTTACAAGATACTATCAAGGATGAACTTTATAAAACTTTTATGGAAAAGTTAAAAGAACCTACTGAACTTGCTAGATATAAAAGAGAAAATCAAAATTTAAGAGCCAAAGTGAAAACACTAAAATCTTTGTTAAAAGGTGATAAAAAATGAATGGCGAAATATTAAGTATTGAAACTGCTCAAAAGATAGCAAGACTTGAAAAAGAGAATCAAGAACTATCAAATATTGTTATTAAATCTGATAGAGAAGTAAACAAATTATTTAATATTATCAAAGATGCTTATGAATATGTAGATAAAAGATTATTATGTGCAGAATCAGGACAAGAAGAAAGACTAAAAAACATTTTAGGCAAAGGACTTAATAAGGATGGTGATGTCGATGCCAAAACCTTACAACAATGATTTTAATCCATCATTTAGTGAAACTCCCAATCAATTTAATAAAAAAATGAGAGCATTAAAAAAGTATTGCCCTCAAGCATATAAATATCTGTTATTTGAACACCAAAATCCGATGAAAGATGGTATTTATGAAGAAGAATTGCCGACTTCTAAAGAATTTAAATTTGTATATGGGCAAATAAAAATTAAATATGAAATAAAAAATGGTGTTCTAAATTATCAAGACATAGAACCTAGTCAGTTTTTTCTTGATGGTTATAGATTTGATTTGAATGTATATAAAGGTATTTATTATAGAAACAATAGAGATAAATTTATGATTAATTTGTTTCTTACACTAAAAAATGAAAAGAATTATGCAATTTGAACGAAAAATTAAGAAAAATAGTTAACTATTATGAATAAAAAAACAGCTCAAATATTTTCAAAGTGAAATATTTGAATTAAATGATGCAGTTGTAATTGATGAAGAAAATTAGGAGGAACAAATGGAACAATTAATAATATACTTACTACTTACAAATTTTGTAATGATTGTGTGGGTAATGAGATTAAAGAAACAGAATGACATACTTCACAATAATAACATTGGCTTAGGACAAGTTCTAATAGCTGAAGGTTTAATGACACAAGAACAGTTTGAAAGAAGTATGAAGAAATGAAATTTCATTGTTTTTTTGAACAAAGCGGTACATTCAAAAATGAATTTAAAAAATTAGGATATGAAGCATATGATTATGACATTTTAAATGAATTTAACGAAACCGATTTTCAAATGGATTTATTTAATGAAATAGAAAAAGCATATGAGAATAAAGAAAGTATATTTGACGATATAACAAGTAAAGATATGATATTTGCATTTTTTCCTTGTACGCGATTCGAAAATCAAATTCAATTGTGCTTTAGAGGAACAATGAAATCACTTGCAAACTGGAGCTATGAACAAAAATTAGAATATGATTTAAAATTGCATAAAGAACTAAGCCATTTATATGAACTAGTTACTAAGTTAGCAATTGTATGTTTAAGAAAAAAGATACCGTTAATTATTGAGAATCCATATAGTACAACACATTATTTGGTCAAGTATTGGGCAATACCTTATACGATTTTAGATACTGATAGAAGTTTGAAAGGCGATTACTATAAAAAACCTACACAATATTGGTTTATAAATTGTGAACCAAGAAACAATATTATTTTTGAACCACTGTTACTAGTTAAAAAAAAGAGAATAGTTGCGAGAGTGAAAGATGGTGGAACCAATAATACAGCCGAAAGAAGCATGATACATCCGCAGTACGCGAATCGCTTTATAAGAGAATTTATTTTAGATGAATGAAAGGAAAAGATAGAAAATGAAATACATAGCAAGTGTTAGTTTTGGTAAAGATAGTTTGGCAATGTTACTTTTACTTATTGAGAAAAAAGAACCATTAGATGAAGTAATTTTTTACGATACAGGTATGGAATTTCAATCTATTTATGAAACAAGAGATAGAGTTTTAGAACTTTTGAAAAGTAAAAATATTAAGTATACAGAATTAAAACCAAAACAACCATTTGAATATACAATGTTTAATAAAACTGTTAAGCATAGAAATGGAACTCGTTCAAAAGGTTATAGTTGGTGTGGTGGTCGTTGTCGTTGGGGTACAACAGAAAAGAATAAGACTATTAGCACATACCTAAAAAATAATTATGGTGAAAGTTATCGAGAATTAGTTGGAATCGCGTATGACGAGCCTAATAGAATAAAACAAGATGTACATAAATTATATCCATTATACGATTTACATTTTACCGAAAAAGACTGTTTGAGTTATTGCTATAAACGTGGTTTTTGTTGGGAAGAAGATGGTATTAGATTATACGATATTCTTGATAGAGTTTCTTGTTGGTGTTGTGCAAATAAGAATTTGAAAGAGTTGCGAAATTATTGTAAATACTTACCTACATACTGGAATAAATTAAAGAAATTCCAACGAAGGACAAGTCGTCCGTTTAAAAATAATAAGTACACGGTATTTGATTTAGAAGAAAGATTTAAACAAGAATTGAAAGGAAGCGAAAACAAATGAATAAACGTGGATTTATCTTTATAGAAATACTAGCGATATTGATGATTGTAGCTATAGTAGGACTTATCGGCTTTTCAGTATATCAAGATGTTAGTTATGGCACAAAGACAGGGGTTATTATCGATAAAGAATATCATGCTTCATGGGTTGGATACTCAACATCTTATGTGAATGGTAGAAGCATAAATATTCCAGTAACACACCCTCAAAGATGGACTATAAGAATACAAAAAGACAACAAAGATTTATGGATTGATATATCAGAAAATGAATATAACAGTTTAAACATTGGTGACTGTTACAATTGTGAAGGAGAATAGAAAATGAAAACAATAAAGATTATAGATTTATTTAAAATGTCTAATAAACCTAAAAAAATAAAATATAAAAATCATAAGTGGAATTTAACAAATAACACTTACGATAATGAAAAAATAGCTATAGATTTAGATGTGTATTTAGCAAGTGTTCAAATTTGTGATTTAGGAAGATCATTTGTAGAAGTATTAAATGATAAAGTTGAAATCATAGAAGAAATCCTAGATGCAAAAGAAAAAGAATATTTAAGCAATGTGATAAGACCGTTTAGAGTGGATTATATTAAGAAAAGAAAAACTGCGATTGGTCAAGAATGTATAGAAATAAGAACATATGATGTAAATGATTTTCACTATACTATTACATTTCCAAATTTTAAAGAAAACACTATGTACAAGAATATGGAAGCAGACAAAGGATATTCTCTTGAAGAATTGGGGTTGTAGATATGAAATGGGATGAATTAAAGGGAGAATCAAGCATTACGAGGTCGTATGTTGCATGGATATTTGATTCACTACATAACACTGTTAAAGATATAAAGGATATTGAATTAAAAGATAAGCTATTAAATGATTTGATATTACTAAAAAATCATTGCTTTGAACAAAAAGGAACTAATGCAAAAGATTTAACAGGTATATTGCCAAAATTAAAAAGGATGTGAATGCGATGAGTAAATTAATATTTAATCCAAAAGAAGATATGAAAAAACTGTTAGATTATGAGTTTAAATATGATAGATGTAAAGAAGAATATATATTAAATGTTTCTGAATTTTCAAAGGGTTTAGATGGAATTATCATTGATAAAAATAGAAATGTTTTTAATTATACTTCAAGCAAAGGAAAATCAATATTAATATTTTATAAACTCATAAAAGCAAATTTAATCATAGATGAGGAGGAATTGAATGAAAACACAAAAAACTAAAGATTTAGAGAAACTACTAGAGAATAAGTTCAATCCGCGAAATGACTTCTATGTATTCGAATGCACAATTGGTTGGTATGGTTCTGAAATAGTTGACTGTATTAAATACAATTGTCAAAGAGAAATTAGTTGTTATGAAATTAAGCAATCAGTTCAAGACTTTCATTCAAAAAACAAATTGACATTCGTAGGAAATAAAAATTATTTTGTAATGCCTTACGAATTATACGAAAAAGTAAAAAATGAAATTCCTTATGAGATAGGCTGTTATGTTGCAATAGACCATATAGAACAAAAAGAAGAAGTAACAACAAATGAATATGGAATCACTAATAAAAAACATTGGGGAGAATTTATAAATGGCTTTAAAGAGTTATATTGCATAAAATCAGCTCAAAGACTTGATTTGAAAGCCGATAAAGAAGTAATTTTATCATCAATGTTACGTTGTATGCAAAGAGATTTAAACCGTAATAAAAGATTTGAATATGAATAAAGGTGAAACACATGAATAGAGAAATAGAATTAAATAAATACGAAGAAATAGAAGAAAATGAAGAGGTAGAGGATGAATAAAGAAGAATATATCGCTAGTTATAATTTAGAAATAAACGATAACATAGCAAGAATGACAACTAAAATAGATGATAAAATTTCCGAGGTTTGGAAAATAGATAAAGCTGATGTTTTGCAATCATTGAATTGGAAACAAGAAAAAGAGAATTTAATTAAGTACTTAGAAGATAGTATGAAATTATGCCAAAATGATATAAAAAAATTAAGCGAAAACTATAATGTTTATTCTTTTGAAATAAATGATATTAGGGCTAGATTAAGTACTTACCTAGAAGTTTTGGAAAGGTTAAAAAGTGGAAAGTATGAATGAAGATAAGATATATCCATCTATGGTTATTCGAAGTCAAGCCGAAGCAATAGAACTATTAAAAAAAGAAAATCAACAACTAAAATCACAATTGAAACAAAGAGATGAAGTAATCGAGAAAATAAAAAAACGTTGTATTCAAGAAATAAGTGCTAGTTCTTATCAATATGAACAAAGACATAAACAACAGGATTGGATTTATAAAGTAGCACATGAAAGAATTTTGAGCTTATTAAATGAAGAGAACAAATAAAAGAAGGAGTTGATAATATGGCATATAGAACTTATGTAGGCACCACAGGGAAAGACGAGATACAAATATTAGGCAACAATGAATTTTATCAACCATTTATAAATGAATTAAAAAAACAAGGATATTTTGTTGATGAGGATGGTTGTTATGGAATAGAATTTGAAAATGATGATGTAGTACGCAAATGTATTGCAATTAAAGAAATACAACCGATTATCGATATACTTGAACAATACATTTGGGATAAAGATAAAGTAGTAAAAGAATATGACGAAAGCATATTTAATTTAAGACCAACAAATGAAACAAATTTTACATATACGATGATTGATTTACAAGAAAATGCGTATATATTTGTTACTGCTAATCTTATTAATTATTTGAAAGACAATATCGAAAGAAAGTATGACAGGGAAAAGAAAAAGTTTGTACATACCATCAAAACTGGTAAAGAAATATGGTTTAGTGCTTATTAGATGAGGAGTTGAAATAATGAAAAAAATATGTAGAACAATAAAGTTAAGAAAATTTAAGACCCATATTGATGATACTCAACTTGCCAGTATTTTAACTAATAATCAATTTATTATATGTTTTGATGATAATACATGGCGAATATGTTTATCAAAAGAGGAATTAAGAAGTCATTTAGAAAGAGAACATATTAAAGGGATTAGATTTATATTTGAATTTACAGATAGAATTGCGCTTGATAGAGATGTTTTGATAAATGTAGAGGAGTTGAAATAAATGTATAAGATTTTAAATATAACAGCTATCATACTATTATTCATAATGATAGTAGTAGCAATAATAACAAATCAAACAGAAATATCTTT
>CAMXQX010000020.1 GCA_947246355.1 uncultured Bacillota bacterium
TTGTTTGGTAAATTTTTAACTAATGATAAGGTTAAGTTTTAAAAAAGGATTAACATTAAAATCAAGTCCTTTTGACAAAAACAATAAAATATGTTATTATGAATATGTCAAGGGAACTTGCATAAAATAAAAAAAGGAATACCTAGTTTTGCAGAGTTAGGTACTATTCCAAAATAACTTTGTCTAGTACCGACTTATACAGTTGGTACTATTTTTATTAAAATGACTAAAATCACAATAATAAGGAGTATTATGATACTACAAAGATATTTCTCTGATTTTCTCATAATTTCACCTCCTTCCACTTTAAAAGTAAAGGAGAATAGTACCCAAACTAACTAAATATTCCTAGATAAATTATATCAAACATTAGTTCTCAAAACAATAATTTTAATCCTAAGCAATAGGAGGCAAGAAATGGAAATATTTGTTGGTTGTAGTAGTTCGGAAGATGTTGACTCAATATATTTAGAGTCTGCAAGAGAATTAGGAAAAATAATTGCCGAAAATGGACACACTCTAGTTTTTGGCTCTTCCGATAAGGGAATGATGGGAGAATTATATAGAGGCGTAAAAGAAAATGGAGGAAAAGTTATATCAGTTTTTCCAAAACAATATAGTGATTTTTTAACAAAAGTAAAATCTGATAAAATAATTGAAGCAGAGACGGCAACTGATCAATTAAAATATTTAGTTAATAATGGGGATATTACCATTATTATGCCTGGTAGTTATGGAGCTTTAGCTGAATTAACTACATCTATTCAAAATAAAAAGTTAAGGGAACATAGTAAACCAATATTTATAATTAATATAAATGGATATTTTGATAATATGTTAAAACTTTTCGAAAGATTTTATAGCGATAAATTTGATTTATGTGATAGAAATAAACTATATATAGTTTTAAATGAGCCAGCAAAAATACTAGATTACCTTCATAATGTGTAAAATTTTTTTGAATATTATTTAAATATAAATTTAAAATAAATAAAAATAAAGCTGTTTGCTACATGCTTCATGCTACATAACTATCACGATCCTTATTATGGCGAAGACTTCAGTGGCTAACGCCACTAGCCTCGCCTATAAGATTATACTTCGATACTATGGCATTGTATAGTATTTTTTAATATTCTAAATTAATGCATTAAAAATTTTTAAATTTTACTACTAATGTACTACTTTTGAAAACAAAAATATAAGAAATTATAAAAATATATGTGAATATCTTTCAACAAGAAAAATACCATAAGTACTTATAAATATAGGTTATAAAGACATTTAAGAATTTATAAAAAGATAGTCAAAAAATTATATAACTTTTATAACAAAAAAAGCACTACGTGCCTCTTTTAATCAATCTTTTGTTTTGTTTTTTCATTCACAAATACCTTCACATAAGGATGAAACAAACGACGATAATCATGTATTTCTTGTCTTTTTAAATCTTCAATAATGGTTTTATTTAAAAGACGATTGATCTTATATCTTCCTATTTCTTCTGTATAAAAATCTACATACTGCATATCATAAGTTTTTTTCTCCTCTTGTGGATGATATACATCATCTTCTTTATAGGTGTATTCCTGTTTATTTAAGCGAACAAGCTCATGATAATACTCTACTTCTATCTTTACCTCATTATCTTCTAACGTATTATCAATTTCTATTTTATCGTAATCTATATGCATCCCATCTTGAATTCTATAAATATATTCTTCTTGTTTTAAAGAATATCCTGTAGGATTCGACTCACCATCGTAGGTAAATGACCATAGATAATCTATCGTAAAAATTCCTCCTAAAATAGTCATCAATAAGCTGAGTCCAAAAGGCCACACATGTACTTTTTTATTTGCGAATAATACACGAACTAAAATGGTGATGAAGTGTGTGATGAAGGTAAATACGCCAAACACCAAAATGAATGGTGCATAAATGGCAACTCCTTTGATTAATAAAAATAGTAAAATACAAAGAACGACCAGTATTCCCATTGCTAAAAGAAGTAAAGGAAAAACAAAGAGAAGAAAAAGAAATAATTTCAATAAAAGAAGTACCACTTGACTGACAACGTTAGTTGTACCCTGGTTTGTATTTCTTTCTATTTTCTTTTTAACGTTGCTTGGATTTTGTTTTGTATTCTCATCCATTGCCTCCTTTTTTATTGTTTGGCTATTTTTAGAAATATTTCCCTTTTTGATAACGGTAACAATAAGAAGAATACAAATGCCAATATAAGCAAGTTCTGTAATGATTCGAATGAGGATGCCAAACCAATTGTGGTTCGAAAATAAAAAATGGCCGCCAAGGAAAAGATTTCCAAATAAAGATTCTCCAATTTGTCCAACAACCCAAAAAGGAATACGTAACAAAGATAGAACAATCAATATAAGAATAACCTTGATTACAATTTCAAAAACAGATTCTAGGTTCATTTCTTGTTCCTTACTTTTAAAACTATCCACCACTTCTTCGGTCACTTCACTTAACTTTTGGGCACCTTTTTTTATGAAATCTTCACATTCTCCTAACAAATCACTTCCATTTTTTTGATAATTTGGATTTATTTTATACGATTTTAGAATTTCTTCACTCAACGATTTGATATCCCCAAATTCTTTGACAGCCTCTTCTTCCGTTTTACCATGTTTCATTTTTTCTGCAATAATATCCTCATATTCATTTAAAATATCTTGTCTTTCTTCTTGACTTAACACCTTCAATTTCTTTTCTAATTCTTGTAAAAACTTTTCTTTATTCACTTTCCTCACACTCCCTAATAAATTCTGTAACAGAGGAAGAAAAACTCTTCCACATTTTTAATTGCTCTTCTAAATTTTCTTTTCCAAGAGACGTCATTTTATAGTATTTTCTAGGAGGTCCTTCCGTAGATTCAACTAAATACGTATCAAAATATTTTTCATTGGTCAATCTTTTCAAAATGGGATAGATGGTTCCATCGTTTACATCCACAACTTTGGATACTTCCTCAATGAGTTCATATCCATAGCGGTCTTTCTTTTGAACACACAACAAAACAATAAGTTCCAAAACTCCCTTTTTCATTTGGGTATGAATACGCCTCACCTCTTGCTAATACTATATATCAAGTATCTTATATTGTCAAGTAGTAAATTATAAAATATAGTCTATGCAATCGAACCAATTCATCTCTAAATTGAATAAGACTACGTTAGAAGACTAAAAAAGAAGCATTATTTTGCTTCTTCTTGAGCTCTTACTTCACGAATGACAGTCACTTTAATTGTACCAGGATACTGAAGTTCATTTTCAATTCTTGTTTTAATATCTCGTGCGACTTTATAGCTTCCCGAGTCATCAATTTCTTCTGGTTTTACAATCACACGAATCTCTCTTCCTGCCTGTACGGCATAGGTCTTATCAACGCCATCGATATTGTTGGCAATTGCTTCCAAATCTTGTAATCGTTTTACATAATTTTCTAAAGAATCGCTACGTGCTCCTGGACGAGATGCAGATAATGTATCTGCAATAGCTACTATCACAGAAATCACACTCGTTGCTTCTGTATCCCCATGGTGAGATTCAATGGCATTAATAACAATAGCATTTTCTTTATATTTACGAGCCAGCTCACTTCCAATCGTTACATGGCTACCTTCAACTTCATGGTCAATAGCCTTTCCAATATCATGAAGTAATCCAGCACGTTTCGCTAATGCAACATTCTCATTCATCTCTGACGCTAAAAGTCCTGATAAATGAGCAACCTCAATCGAATGTTTTAAAGCATTCTGCCCAAAACTGGTTCTAAAGTGTAATTTCCCAATAAAGTCAATCAAATCAGAATCTACCTTTGTAATTCCAAGTTCAAAAAGGGCAGACTCTCCATATTCACGAACTTTTATTTGCATCTCTTTTACTGTCTTATCATACACCTCTTCAATGCGTGTTGGGTGAATTCTTCCATCTTTGATTAATGTTTCAATGGTTACTTTCGCCATTTCTCTTCTGAAAGGATCGAAGGAAGAAAGAACAATAGCTTCTGGCGTATCATCTATAATTAAATCTACACCCGTTACTGCTTCAATAGTACGAATATTTCTTCCCTCTCTACCAATGATTCTCCCTTTCATTTCATCATTAGGAAGCGTCACTACAGTCACCGTTTGTTCATTTGCTACGTCACTAGCGTATTTTTGCATACAAGATATGAGTAGTGTTTTCGCCTTTTTATCCGCCTCTGTTTTGGCCTCTACTTCTCTTTCCTTAATATACGATGCTATTTCTAAATTCATCATCTCTTCTACTCGTTTTAAGACCAAATCTTTTGCCTGCTCTTTTGAATAACCTGCAATTTTTTCAAGTAATGCAACTTGCTCTTGTTTTACTTTTTCTACTTCTTCCTGTTCTTTTTGGACATCTTTTTGTTTATTCATTAAATTATTTTCGTTTTCTTCTAGCATTTCTTCACGATTTTGAAGTGTCAAATCCCTTCTATCCATATTGGTTTCTCGTGTAAGAATACGCTCGTCTGTTTCTTTAAGTTCTATCTTTTTTTCTTTTATTTCTTTTTCAGCTTCTATTCGTAGGCGATGTGTTTCTTCTTTGCACTCCAAAATAGTATCTCTCTTTGCCTTTTCTGCTTCCTTTTTAGCATCTTCTAGCATTTTTTCTGCTTTCCTAGAAGCGGAAGTTCCACGGATATAATTTATGATACTAATCAAAATAATTCCAACAAAAAGTCCAATTAGGACCAAAAGAATAGAGAAAAGAATTTGATTCATATAATTCCTCCATTCAATTTATATCTATCTTCTTAGTAAATTATCTTTACCAATTTTATTGTAACATTTATCCATCTATAAATCAAGAAAAAAACGGCTTGGCCGTTTTCTACACTGCTTGTTTATTCTCTTCTTTTGGGCTTGTCTTTTCAACATCCAATTCACATTTTGTTCGCACTTGTGCCTCAATTTCCTCCATAAGTGCAGGCGTTTTCTTGAAGAGTTCTTTCACATTTTCTTTGCCCTGTCCTAGCTTCTCTCCTCGATAAGCATACCATGCACCACTTTTCTCTATTATTCCAAGATCACTTGCAATGTCGACAATTTCTCCTTCTTTGGATACCCCTTCGCCATACATAATATCCACAGTACATGTTTTAAATGGCGGTGCCATTTTATTCTTAACCACCTTAATATTGGTCTTATTTCCTGTAATATCGGCTCCACTTTTAATTTGTTCGGAACGACGAATTTCTAAGCGTACAGAAGAATAGAATTTCAGCGCTCGTCCTCCTGGAGTGGTTTCTGGATTTCCAAACATCACGCCTACTTTCTCGCGAAGTTGATTAATAAAAATCGCTACTGTATTGGTTTTATTAATTACTCCAGACAATTTTCGAAGAGCTTGGCTCATCAGTCTTGCTTGCAATCCTACATGTACGTCTCCCATTTCTCCTTCAATTTCTGCTTGTGGAACTAAAGCGGCAACAGAATCGATAACAATAACACTAATGGCACCACTACGAACAAGGGCCTCGCAAATTTCAAGGGCTTGTTCCCCATTATCAGGTTGTGACAACAAGAGTTCATCAATATCTACGCCAATCTTCTTTGCATAGGTAGGATCTAATGCATGTTCTGCATCAATAAAAGCAGCACGACCTCCTTTTTTTTGTGCCTCTGCAATTGCATGAAGAGCGAATGTTGTTTTTCCACTCGATTCTGGTCCATAAATTTCAATGATTCTACCCTTAGGATAGCCTCCAATCCCTAAAGCAATATCCAAGGATAAAGATCCACTTGGTACTACATCAATTTCCCTATGTTCATGATCCCCTAGTTTCATCACCGAACCTTTTCCAAATTGCTTTTCTATATCCGCTAATACTTGCTCTAATGTTTTATCATTTTGTGATTTTACCATCTTGTTTCCTCCTAACGTTTGACAATCTCAGTATATACTATATTTTTGGCAATGTCAACACTTTTTTCGAACATTTGTTTGTTAAATTTTGTTCTATGATTTCCAACAAAATAAAAAATCTGCATTAACAGATTTTTTATCTTAGATATCAATCTTATCTACAACCTCAGATTGCATAAATAGATACTTCTTATTTAAGTTATAATATTGAATAGCCGATAAAATAGATAAAACGGCAGCTACGATTAAACAAGCATCCGATACTTTTAAATTTAAAAGTTCAAAGGGTAAATTATAGAATAAGGTCAGTGTAATCCCAACCATTAAAAAAATCGTTTTTAATTTTCCGCTTTTAATAGCAGCAACCACTTCTCCTTTACTGCCTGCCACCATTTTAATCGAATCGACCACAATATCTCGAACGACGATAATGACTGCAATTAAAGCAGATATAAAACCAGTCGACGCCAAAATAATTAAAACGGAATTCACCAAAACCTTATCGGCAATGGCATCCATCATTTTACCAAAATCAGTGACTTGGTTATTTTTTCGAGCTAAATAACCGTCTATAAAATCGGTAATCGAGGCAGCAATAAACAAACAGCCACAGATAAAATAACGAATATCCACAACAATGGATTCATTGATAAAGAGAGTTGGGAGTGTAATTCCAGTTGCGTCAAAAGGAAAGAGAAGTAAGAAAATAATAAGTAAAGAAAGTATGATTCTCATCATTGTAATTTTATTTGGTAAATTCATAAAACACCTACTTTATTATATTCTCTTCGGTTCCTTTTTTGTCAGGAACATTTACTTTATTGATAATGATTGCAAAACTTCCTAAAAGAAGCAAAACAATAATCACATAAATTCCCCATTTAGGTAAAGTATAGTTACGCCTTCGCTCTACTGTATAGGGAGAGGCGATTCTTTTTTCTTCCTGTTGTTTGGCTACCTGTACTTGCTTTCTTGCTTTTTTAATATCCTCAATACTAATTTTTGATGTATAATCAAATAAAAATTCATTAAATTCATCAATCATGTCTTCATAATTCAGTCCTAAATATTTTGAATAATCACGGATAAAATATTTAAGATAAAATACATCTGGAAACGCATCTTTGTCTCCATTTTCAATCGCCTCAATTTGACTTTCCTTTAATTTTAAATCGAGGGCTGCTTCTTCTATTGTAATACCAATGCTTTCACGCTGCTCTTTTAAAGCTTCGCCGATTTCCTTCATTGGCCACTTCCTTTCGTAAATAAAAAAATAATATTTTATAAGCCATGTTCTGTTCCTCTAAAAAGAGGCGACAAACATTTATCTAAGGCAAATGCCTTCCTAAACTCCGTTTGTTTCCTTCGTTTAAGTTCCCCTACCAAAATTTGGGTTTCTCGCTCATGGGGTTTACCACGTTCCACTTCCACTATTTCTAGTCTCTTCGTCACTATGGCACTTTTACACCTAATCTAACCATATCTATTGACTTAGGTTATTTCGGAGCCGTTAAAACCATCGTTTTACCTTAGGTTATTTTTTCCCTAAGCATGAACACTACAATCAAGTCACAGATTGTGCGAGCATGGACTTTCCTCTACACTTTTAAAAAAATGCAGCGTTTGTCAAAATATTATTCCTCTTTACCATATATAATTTTTTCTAAGTTAGAAAGTCTTCGAAGAAGATCGGCATTGTTTACACCTGTTCCTGCATCTTCATGAAGAACTTCCAACTTGGTACGTAGATTTCTTACCGCTTGTTTTAATTTGATATTATCTTCAATTAAATCTTTTTTTTCATTTTCTATTTCCTTAATAATTGTAAAAAATTCTTCATAGTCACGGATAATCACATCTAAAAATTTATCCACTTCTTGGGGGCGATAACCTCTTGTGTCAATTTTAAACTCTTTCTCAAGAATATCTTTTCCTGTAAGTAGTATTCGATCCTGATACACAAAAATCACCTCCGAAACCATGTATCAACATTTTATAAAAATTTTCTCTCTTTGTCAATTTTGTTGTTTTCTAACTGTTTTTTGTATCTTCTAATATAAGTATACCACAAAACGAAATGAAAAAAAAGTCCAAAGACTTTTTTAATAATTTCTATTTGCCAAAGATTGTTCTCCTAACTGAACAAGTCTTTTGGTCATTTCTCCACCAACAGACCCGTTCATTCTTGAAGATGTATCGGCACCAAGCGTTACACCAAGTTCACGAGCAATTTCATATTTCATATTTTCCATCGCTTCTTTTGAACCAGGAACGATAAGTTTATTCTGTTTCATATTTCTTACCTCCTTGTATTATTAAAATGGACAAATATTTTAATAATATAACTGGTAGCTTTTTCCTTAAAAAAAGACAGAGCATTCTGTCCATTTCTAATAACATTATTTAGATTGGTAGTTTGTTCCACCTAAATGTTGTTCACCCATTTGTACTAATCTTTTAGTGATTTCTCCACCAACAGATCCATTAGCACGGCTAGTAGCATCTGGTCCCATGTTAACACCAAGTTCGCTAGCGATTTCATATTTCATCTTTTCGATAGCTTGTTTAGCACCTGGAACTACGAATTTGTTTGTTGAATTTTTACTGTTATTCATACGGTTTCACCTCCTGTACACTAATATCATGCGCAGAAGAAGAAAATCGTATACAAAATTATTTGTGGTAATTTTTGGTAAATTTATAAATATTTTTGAAAGGAAGTTTCTTGGAAATCTTTAACGACTTCTACATTTTCGATAGCCTTGGTAATAAGGCTTTCATAGTCAAAACTTTTCTCATACTGTTTTGCTTTTTCTAATTCTGGATGAATGACTGGATGCTTTGGTAAAAAAATGGTGCAGCAGTCCTCGTATGGAAGAATACTTGTTTCGTATGTTCCTATTTTACTAGCTATATCAATAATTTCTAGTTTATCCATACAAGCAACTGGCCGAATAACAGGCATAGCAGTCACCTCATTGATAACTTGCATACTCGTTAGCGTTTGACTGGCTACTTGCCCAATACTTTCTCCATTGAAAATCACTTTGGCTTTATTTTTTTTAGCCAATCCTTCACTAATACGATACATCATTCTTCGCATTATGGTAATCATATAATTAGCAGGAACATTTTTGTAAATAGCTTCTTGTATTTCTGTAAAAGGAACGACAAATAGACGAATCGATAAAGAATATTCATTCATAATTTTGGTTAATGCAATCACCTTATTTTTGGCCTCTATACTCGTATGTGGTGGCGATTCAAAATAAACACAATCCATTGAAACACCCCGTTTTAAAGCAAGGTATCCAGCAACAGGAGAATCAATTCCCCCACTGAGCATCAACATTCCTCTTCCTTGAATTCCAACAGGGTATCCTCCAAGTCCTTTTTCCTCATTAGTATAAAGAAATGTTCCTTCTCTTCTAATTTCAATATGTAAAATGACATCTGGATTGTGAACATCCACTTTTAAATTTGTATTTTTTAGTAGAGCTCCTCCCATTTTTTGATTCATTTCCATACTTGAAATTGAAAATGTTTTATCTGCTCTTTTTGTTTCCACTTTAAAAGTATGGTATTCCTGTTTTTTGACAAGTTCCAATGCCTTTTTTTCCATTTCTTCTATATTAGTATTTACTTTATGGCAAATGACTATACTGTGAATGCCAAAGACTTTTTTTAATTTTGCAACCACTTGCTCTAAAACGTAATCCTCACATTCAATATACATTCGCACACGATCTTTATAAATCGATACAGGCGTTTTTCCTAACATCTTTAATATATTTTCATATAAAAGATTGATAAATACTTTTCGATTTGCTTTTTTTGTTGTTAATTCTCCATATTTAATCATAATCAATCTATCCATACACTTCACCCAATTTCTTCTTTGATTATACCATGAATAAAGTAAAAAATACAGGTGTTAGCATACATATAAGTTGTAAATAAAAGGACCTTTTTTTAAATAGAAAGCAAAAAAGAAGATTTTTTTCTTCCTTTTTATTTTATAGGATTTTCTTTTATATATTCCATCACCACTTCTTGGTCAGAAAAATGTTGTTTTTCATGTCCTATGATTTGATAATCCTCATGTCCTTTTCCAAGAATCATCAAGATATCATTTTCTCTTAACATACCCATTCCTTCCAAAATGGCTTCTTTTCGGTCGATTATCACTTTATGGTTTTCTTTTTTTACCCCTTTTAAAATAGCATTTA
This sequence comes from uncultured Bacillota bacterium, assembly GCA_947246355.1. GTDB lineage: Bacteria > Bacillota_I > Bacilli_A > RF39 > UBA660 > CATOJL01. The sequence goes on from CAMXQX010000020.1 coordinate 10,149, forward strand.
GGATAACTTGAGGGTCTTCACATCTTGGATTGTCACTCGTATAAAGAACAAAATCAGAATTTTCTTCCGCGATTTGCCCCATGATAGGTCTTTTTAAAGCATCACGATTTCCACCACAACCAACAATGGTAATCATACGACCCTTTTTGTATTCTTGTGCACTTTTTAATACATTTTCTACTGCATCAGGTGTATGGGCATAATCCACAAAAACACTATTCGTTCCATAAGGAATGAGTTCCATTCTACCTTTTGGTGGTTCTAATTTTTCATTAATAGCTAAAATTTCCTCTACGGTAAATCCTAAATTTTTTACAAGTAAGAAGGCAGTTAAATAGTTATAGACATTGAACTTGCCAACCATAGGAATGGAAGTCTCGTACGTTTTACCTCCTATAGAAAAAGAAAAAGTGGTTCCCAAATGCGATAATTGTATAGCTTCTATTCTTAAATGATTGGAATGAAATCCAAAAGTCATATTGTTATTTTCATCCAACATAAAATGCCTGTGGTAAGTATCATCTGCATTAATAATAGCCTTTTTCTCTTTTCTTGTTTTTGTAAATAATTTTCGTTTAGCATCTGCATAATTTTCCATTGTTTTATGGTAATCCAAATGATCCTGCGTTAAATTCGTAAAAGCGACTTCATCGTATTCGATGCCAAAAATGCGTTCAAAAGAAAGAGCATGGGAAGAAACTTCCATCACCACTACTTTACATCCTGCCCCTTTCGCCTCCAAAAACATTTCATAAAGAAGGTCAACAGCAGGTGTTGTGTTGTTTAACTCTCGCATACCTCCAGGGTAGAGAAATCCAATCGTTCCTATATGAGCACATTTAACTCCTAATTGGTTTAACATTTGGTAAACAAGATAGCAAACCGTTCCTTTCCCATTGGTTCCTGTCACTCCGATACACTTCATATCTGAAAACTTTGGATATACATTTTTATATAGATACTCCTCCAAATACACTTTTGTATCTGGGACCACTTCGGTTTCGACTTCAAAGTCTCCCTCTTCACAAATAATTTTAGTTGCCCCATTTAAAATGGCATCCAAGATGTAATCATGTCCATCTTGCTCTACGCCACGAATAGCAATAAAAGTGTCCCCTTGCTTCACTTTTCGTGAATCTGTTTTTAATTCTAACATGGTATCCTCCTATTCATTAAATAGATCTGGTAAATCATTTTCAAGAAGTACGTAGGCATCGTGCATACCTCTTACTACATTAAATGCTTCATACACGTCATTAAAAACAGAAATTTGCTCTTTAGGGTATTTTTCATCCATAAGACCTTTATAAATAAACTTGGTTTGTTCCTTTCCAACCAAAAGAACAGAATCACATACACCAGCGATTTGACGACCAAATTCATAATTTAATTCGTCTTGTTTATCCTTTAAATCAATCATTCCTGGCGTCAAGATTACTTTTTTCCCTGGCATAATATTTAATGTTTCAAGTGCCATCTTCGCTCCCACAGGGTTGGAATTGTAAGCATCATCAATCATATTGACATCCCCTAGTTTTTTCATTTCTAAACGATGCTCAATCGTATGGATACTTTGAACACCTTTTTGGATTTCTTCCATAGACATTCCCAAAGATCTAGCCAGTAAAACTGCAGCCATAATGTTGTATACATTCGCACTTCCAAGCAGTCTCGTCTCTAAAGGATAGGTTTCTTTTTCTCCTTTAAATTGTACAGTAAAACGCATTCCTGCCGGTGTTCCTTCTATACGACTTGCGTATAAATCGGCATCCTTATTTTTGGTACTTATCCACTTAATGGTACACTCATTTTTTAAATGATAAGAAACTTGTTTTTCATCATCCATATTTAAAATACCAATCCCATCACTAGGAAGCGATTCAATGAGTTCAAACTTTGTTTTTTGAATATTTTCTTCCGTTTTAAAGGTTTCTAAATGCATGAGACCAATGGTTGTTAAAATCGCATATTTGGGATGTACAAAATCACAAAGCTCCTTTATTTGTCCTGTTTTAAATGCCCCCATCTCGGCAATAAAATACTCTGTAAATTTGTCTAAATGGTTATTAATCGTAAGCATAAGTCCATAAGGTGTATTAAAGTTTTTAGGAGTTGGCATTGTATCGTATTTTACTTTTAAAATATCGGCCAAAATATTTTTACTACTGGTTTTTCCATAACTTCCTGTAATACCAATGACACTGAGTCTTGGCATATCTTTAATTTTCTTTTTCGCTTGATTAAAATAATAATAGTAAACACACTTTTCAATAGGCTTATTCATCACATTCACTAAAAAAATAACAAAGTGACTAAAAGAGGCATAAAAGCCAAGAAAGAACAATGCATAAAATGGTTCAAAAAAGGATCCCCCATAAAGAACTAAAAAAGTAAGCAGAAAGAAAGTAACCAACATTCTTTTAATACGGGTTGTTACTTTCAATCTAATTTTTACGCTCTCCTTTTTATTGTTTTGGTAATAGATAAAACACATTACAAAATAAAAAATGGCCATAAGAAGATAGGTTTGTTCAAAACAATATCCGATTACCAAGACAGGAACAAAAAGCAAATCATACGTTAAAAAGGATTTATTTTTATTTTTGAAAATCCATTTGATGTATCGATTCGAATCATTATAAAAATTTTGTTGTAACATATGCATACTTTTCTTCATACGCATACAAATGTAAATTAAAAAGAAAAAATAAAATAAATATTGCATAAATGCCTCCTCATTGTATATCCATTATACCATGCTTATAAACCATTTGAAAAGAAAAAAGGACAAATCGTCCTTAAATCCATACAGCAAATAAAACCGCCGCCATCGCAAGAAGAATACCCACAACCCAAAATGATTTTACAATATCACTTTCTAACCAACCTAATTTTTCAAAATGGTGATGAAGAGGTGTCATTAAAAATACTTTTCTACCAGTAAAATGAAGAGAAAGCATCTGCACGATTACACTTAATGTCTCTAAGATAAAAACCCCCGCAATAATAATAAATGTAATTTCGTGTTTGGTTAAAATGGCAATGGAAGCCATGGTAGCTCCCAGCGCCAAAGAACCTGTATCACCCATAATGACTTTGGCAGGATTGGTATTAAAGAATAAATAACCTAAAAGAGAACCCACTAAGATAAAGCAAAATACAGCAATTTCTTCATAACCCATAATCCAGACTGAATTCCAACTCACGAGTCCTAAAGCTAAAAAAGCAATCAAAGAAAGTCCCCCAGCTAAGCCATCCAATCCATCGGTAATATTCACTGCATTGCTACTGGCAATCAACATAAATAAGATGAATACACCATAAAGCCATCCCATTTCAATACGAATACCAAGTGTATGAATATAAAGTTCGGTGGGATGTCCACTCTTCACATAAATATAGAAAAATACTAGAGCTATCACCAGTTGTCCAAACAGTTTTGCCATTTCACTTAATCCTTCGTTATTGCCTCTTTTTACCTTTAAAAAGTCATCAATAAATCCTAAAAAACCATATCCTAAAAAGACGAAGAGGATAATAAACAGGTTATTGGTCCATATAATTTTGGAAGTCAAAAGTAGGATGACTATGGTTAGTATCGTCGGAAGTAAGAAAATAAATCCTCCCATGGTGGGAATACCCTCTTTTTTTAAATGTTTGCCCACAAATAAATTAATAGGTTGCCCTACTTTTATTTTTCGAAAAAGTGGTATAAGTATAAGTCCACTTACAATCGCTAAAATGAAGCCAATCATTAAAGCGAGCATCGCTTTGGCTAAAATTAACAAACGACATCATCTCCCCTGTATTATTGTGTTTTATATTTTAAATCATTCTGTAAATAAGAAAGTACAGTTTCTTTATCATTGAATGGAATTTTCTTTTCACGTACCAAAATCATATCTTCATGTCCTTTGCCTAAAATCAAAAGCGCATCTTTCTCCTTTAAATAAGAAATTCCTTTTATAATTGCTTCTTTTCTATCCATAATGACTTCATAATTCTCTTTTGTAACCCCTAATAGCATATCATTTTTAATCTGTTCAAAATCTTCATAGTGTAAATCATCTTCAGTAATAATAAATTTCTCTGCCATCTCGCTTACAATTTTAGTCATAATGGGACGTTTGGCTCTATCTCTTTCTCCTGTACAACCAAAAACAACATAGATTTTCCCTTCCACAAACAAGCGAGCTGTTTCAATGACTTTGATAAGAGCGTCGGGTGTATGTGCATAATCGACAATGATTTTATTACTCTTATAGAAAATCACATCGAAGCGTCCATTCGGCAAGGTCAAAGTAGAAGCAACTTTTAGCATTAAAACAGGCTCTATTCCAAGAGAGAGGAGAAAAATTAAAACGGGCATCAAATTATATATATTGTATTTTCCAATTAATTTGGAATACACTTGGTATTTGTCCCCTTGGTAAGAAAAAGTAAAAGTAGTTTCTTTTTCACCCAATTTTTCTTCTAAAATTTGAAAATCAGCTTTCTTATAACCATAAGTAATATTATGATTGCCTGGTAGTAGAAAATTAGGGGAAGCGTCATCGTCTATATTGACAATGGCAAGCCCATTTGGTTTTAATTTCTTAAAAAGTTGTTGTTTCGCAAGCACATAGTTTTCCATAGTGACATGGTAATCCAAATGATCCTGCGTAACATTGGTGAAAATAGCATGGTCAAATTCGAGTGTTTCTACTCTTCCATTGACCAAAGAATGGCTACTTAACTCCATGACCAAATACTTACACCCAGCATCGATAGCTTTGGAAATCAAATCGTACAAATCACATAAATCGGGCGTTGTATTGGCAAGCTCTTCTACAATTTTATCATCAATATAAAAGCCAAGTGTCCCTAAAGAAGCACTTTTATATCCTAACTTGTTTAATGCGGTACGAAGAAGATGTGTAACCGTTGTCTTTCCATTCGTTCCTGTTACACCAATGATTTTAATTTTTTCAAATTCTTGGTTGTAGGTTTCTTTTAAAATTTGGTTTAAATAAGTTCTCGTATCTGGGACAACCAGTGTGGAAACAGCATAGTTTCCTTCCTCACATACAATTTTTTTCGCACCATTTTGAATTGCTTTTTCTATATAATCGTGTCCATCTGTTCGAATACCACGTAAAGCAACAAAAGTATCTCCTGGATTTACTTTTCTAGAATCGGTTTTTATTGTTATCATTCATTCTCACCACACATTATTATGTCCAATATTGAAAATCCAATGTTTTCTAATATCTTTTTTTATATCATTTTTTTCAAAAATAAAAAAATTTTTTCAATGGAAGATTATCCTTTTACTAAATCACAACCCTCTATTTTTATTTTACCATAGTTTTACATTTTTTTATCATTTTTTTGATGAATAAAGAAAAAAGAAAGATACCTTTACATATCTTTCTTTCAAAGTAATCCTTATTTTACAAGTTCATACGTATCTCTTGCAATCATCAATTCTTCGTTGGTTGGAATCACATAAACGGGAATGGAAGAGTCTTCTGTACTAATGCATCTAAATTCTCCTCTAAAATCATTGGCTTCTTTATCCATTTTAATACCCAAAGAGGCAAGTTTTTCTAAAACATCTATCCTTGTCTGTTTTGAGTTTTCACCTAAACCTGCTGTTAAAACAATCACATCGGCTCCATTTAATAGGTTATTGTACATAGCAACATAATTGGCTACTTTCTGTGTATACATATCTTGCGCTAATTGGCATTTTTCATCTCCTGCTTTAATGCCATCCTCAACGTCACGAGAGTCTGATTTGCCACAAATGCCTTCTAAGCCACTCTTTTTATTGAAAACAGTCATCACTTCTTCTAGTGAAATTCCTTCCTCATCCATAATGTATTCAATAATACTAGGGTCAATATCGCCAGGACGCGTTCCCATCATAATTCCTGTAATCGGTGAAAATCCCATCGAAGTATCTACTACTTTTCCTGCATTGATAGCACAAATACTCGCACCGCTTCCAATATGACACGAAATTACCTTTAAATCATTACGATTGAAGTGTTTACTAATTTCCAAATTGATAAATCTATGGCTCGTTCCATGAAATCCATATTTACGAACTCCATATTTCGTATACCACTCATAAGGAAGTGGATATAAGAAATTTACAGGCTTCATGGATTGATGAAAGGCTGTATCAAAAACAGCTACCATAGGTGTATTTGGAAATGCTTCTTTGGATGCTTCGATACAAGATAACATCGCTGGCATATGCAATTTTGCTAATTTTTTGAATTTCTCACAAGTTTTAAGTACTTCGTCATCAATCAAAACACTTTCTTTGTATTTTTCTCCCCCATGTACAAGACGGTGTCCAATTCCATCAATTTGACTTAAATCTTCGACAACACCTAATTCTACAATTTCTTTTTTGATACATTCCAAAGCAACGAGATGATTTGGTAAATCTAAATCTCTATGTAATTTTTCTCCATTGATTTTGACATCATAGAAACTTCCATCTAGTCCTATTCTTTGAAAGTATCCATTGATTAATTCTTTTTCTTTTGGAAGTTCAATAATTGAGAATTTCATGGAAGAACTTCCTGCATTAATTGTTAAAATCTTCATAGTTTTATTCTCCTTTTCTCTAATTTTTTCACTTTTATTCCCTGTATCTTTTCGATATCACTCAAAGTGACAGGAAATCCCATTTTTTTCTTTAATCTTAAATTCTTCCTACAACATAAAACTTCATACCCTTTTTGGTAAAGTTTCATATTCTCTCCTTTTTATTCGTCTATTTTTACTTCATTTTGCTTCTTTTGCTTTACTTTTCCCTTGGTTTCTTGCAGATCTTCTTTTATTTCGCTCGTAAAAGCAACAATTTGATGTAAATCTTTCAACTTAGCAGGTTTTACATCTACAGAATGCAAAGAATTTTGAGGCAACACTTCATCAATAGCATATTCTCCCTCAAAAGTCATATTTTGTAATCGATATTGTAGCCTTGGACTTGCATACTGAATACTACTTTTATCTATCTCATAGGCTGCAAGAACGATTTCCTCGTCATCTTGATATTTTTCCAAATATTGAAGATTATTTCCCCAAGAACGTGCAAGTAATAAAGCAAGTTTTTTATCAATCAATTGATTAAATTTTTCTCTTCCTATTTTATTTCTCGTATATTCTACATTAGAAGATTTATCACGAAGAAAGATATGCATGTATTCTATATCCTCCAAATCTTCTTGTTCTTAAAGGGCAATATCAAGATGTTGATATAGTAACATCGTCATATACTCACGATTCGAACGAAAAAAAGATTTATGTGTTATATACATCGTATGCATAAATGCTGGAACTCTAGCAAAGGCCAGTATAATTTCAACATCCTTTTGAAGTTCTTTACTCATATCCTCAAAACCATAAGGAATACAAAATCTATATTCATATGTATCCTTAAAACGATTAGGATATTCATCTTGTAAACTCTGTAAATAATTTAAAACCTGTTCTTTATTCATTGTACAAATTTGTTTAGTCATATTTCATTCCCCCTATCATAAACTAATTTAATTCATATTTTTCAAATGAGCAAGTCGTTGATTCGTACTCTGTTAAATCTCCATCTTCTGGAAATCCATTGAAATAGTAGTAAAGAACTCTCGTTAGTCCACTATGCGTAACAAGCAAAACCGTTCTATCACTATATTTCATAGAAATATCATTAAGTAGAGAGGATACCCGATTGAATATTTCTCCCATACTCTCTGCTTTTTCATATTGGACATTTTTTTTAATATTCCAATATTCTTTTAAATTGATTTGATCACGACTCATTCCTTCAAATTCCCCATGGTGACGACTTAAAAGCCGCTCGTCTTCAATGAGTTCAATTCCAGGTGCCGCCAAAATAGCAGTTTCTTTCGCTCTTACTTTAGGAGAACAGATGACCAAATCAATCCCTGCTTCCCTAACCTTATCACGAACAGACATCGCTTGCTCTCTTCCTGTTTCATTTAAAAGCGTTTCCATATCCCCCTGCAAAATACCTCTTGTATTTTCTTCTGTCTGTCCATGTCTTAATACATAAATGGTCATATTTGTCCCTCCGGTTTCATTATTGGAAATAAAACAACGTCTCGAACGGATGGCACATCATAAATAAGCATCATGAGTCTATCAATCCCAAATCCAAGTCCAGAAATGGGTGGCATTCCCTGTTCCATTGCAAGTAAGAATGTCTCATCCAAATCCATTGTTTCCTCGTCCCCTTGTTCTTTCGCCTTCAACTGTTCTTCAAAGCTCTTTCTTTGTTCCATAGGATTAACAAGCTCTGAATAAGCCTTGCATAATTCTGTCTTTGCAGCCACCACTTGAAACACATCAATTCTTCTCTCATCGTTATCATTTCTTCTTGCCAGTGGAATTAGAACACTTGGATAATTATAAATGATGGTTGGTTCAATAATGTATTCACGAATTTTTCTCTTGTACACATAATCAATAATTTGACTTAAAGATTTATAATCTTCCAATTCTTCTCTTTTAAATAAACCTTTCTCTACTATTTTTGCCTTTAATTCCTCTGGCTCCTCGATACTTAAAAAGGCAAACCCAAAGATTTTTTCCATCTCTTCACAATAATTCACTCGATTCCATTCTTCACGCCCAAAATCAAGTTCCATTCCTTGGTAGGTAATGGTTGTCTTTCCGACTAATGTAAGCAAAAGTTCTTTGATAAATTTGGTATAAAACTTAATATTATCTTCATAGTTCCAATAAGAAGCATACCATTCTACTTGGGTAAATTCTTGCAAATGCTCACTATCCATTCCTTCGTTTCGAAAGCATTTAGCTACTTCATACACCCTATCAAAGCCAGCAGCAATGCACTGTTTTAAATAAATTTCAGGTGCTATTCTTAAATTACAATCCAAATCAAGAGCATTATGATGGGTATAAAATGGTTTTGCACTGGCTCCACTCACTGCTGTTTGCACGATTGGTGTCTCTACTTGTAAAAAACCATTTTCTCCTAAAAATTGATGTAAAAAGGAATAAAATTTACTTCTTCCTAAAAAGACTTTTCTTGACTCCTCATTGGTAATTAAATCGACATATCTTTGTCGATATTTCATTTCAATATCAGACAGTCCATGGAATTTTTCTGGAAGAGGTCGTAAGGCTTTCCCTAAAAAGGTAAATTCTTGTACACGAAGGGTTTTTTCTCCTGTCTGCGTAGTAAAAATCTCGCCCTTAGCCCCTATAAAATCACCTGTATCGATTTGTTTTTTAAAGAAATGGTAGTTAGCTTCCCCCACAACATCGATTTTTAGCTCCAGTTGCATATCCCCTTCTAAATCACGAATACGAATAAAACTCAATTTTCCCATCTTTCGCATAAAAATAATTCTTCCAGCAATGCTTACGTTTTCTTCTCCATCATCTAAATTCTTTGCCTCTTTTAAAGCATGGGTCTTTTCATATTTTTCTGGATATGGATTGCATACCCTTTTTATTTCCTCTAATTTTTCTCTACGAACGATTTCCTGTTCTGAAAGTTCTCTCATGTTTCTTCTCCCCTAACTCATTTTTATAACCGTACTACGACTGATTCTATCAATAAGTCCTAGTTTGTCTTTCCTACATTTTATCATAAAATAATGAATGATTAAAGTTAAAAGTTGTAATACGAGCAAAACACTGACAAAACTTAAATAAAACCTTCCATGGATGCTATAAATTCCAAGCAAAAGAAGAAGAATAGATAAAAGTCCA
>CAMXQX010000021.1 GCA_947246355.1 uncultured Bacillota bacterium
CGCATAAATCTTGTAGACCTGGTTTGATAAAATTATTAATCATTTCATTTTTTCGAGATTCAGGTTTAATAAAATCATCATGGGTATTGATATAATCCTCTAATCTTTTGGCATATTTATCGAGTTTAAAGAAATATGCCTCTTCATTTGAAGGCGAAACTTCTCTTCCACAATCTGGACATTTTCCATCTACAAGTTGATTTTCTGTCCAAAAAGATTCACATGGCGTACAATAAAGTCCACTATACTCTCCCTTATAAATATCTCCTTGGTCATAGAGTTTCTTAAATATTTTGGCAACGACTTCTTCATGTTTTTTATCCGTTGTACGAACGAATTTATCATAGCTCGTATTCATTACATCCCAAATGGATTTAATTTCCTCAGCAATGGTATCTACATACTCTTTTGGTGTAACACCTTTTTCTTTTGCTTTTAATTCAATCTTCTGTCCATGTTCATCAGTTCCTGTTTGAAAATAAACATCATAACCCATAAGTCTTTTGTAACGAGCTATCGCATCTGCTAAAACAATTTCATACGTATTTCCAATATGCGGTTTTGCTGATGTATAAGCAATGGCTGTTGAAATATAAAACTTTTCTTTAATTTTTCTCATCCTTTCCCAATAAAAAACGACTAGTTCAAAGGACGAACTGGCCGTGGTACCACCTTCATTTGTGAATTATCACCTTGAATACGTAACGTGTATATACGTTTTCTACTACCATATCGTAGAAACAGTTCCAGAACCATTCGAAATAGTTTTGTTTATCTATTTACACCTATCATAGACTCTCTATAAAACGTGACTATTTTTCTTTCTTTCATAACCTTTATGTCGCAATTATAGCATACATATTTTTATTCTTCAAGATATTTCATAAAAAATTCTGTAGCAATTCTCGCTATTTTTTCTTCCATTTCTGATACAGAATCTTCTACTGAAAGAATAATAAATAATCCAATCACATCTCCTTCTACAAAAATAGGTTCTATTACATAGGTACATTCTAATCCGAACTCTTCTACTATATTTATACTCTTTTGATGTTTTTCTAAAATATTACTTCTACGACTAATATAGGAGGATAACTCTTCACTAATCGCTTTTTCTAAGTATTCTTTTTTTAAATCCCCCGAGGCAGCAATGATATGGTCTTTATCTGTAACTAAAATATTACTTTTTAAAAGGGAATAAATAGAGTCGGTAAATCGTTGTGCGAAATCTTTGATATTTTTTAAAGAAGAATATTTTCGAAGAACAATTTCTTCCTTTTCCGTAATAAAGATCTCAATACTATCTCCTTCTCGAATATGTAAATTTTTGCGAATTTCCTTTGGTATAACAATGCGCCCCAATTCATCAATTCTTCGGAAAATGCCAGTTGCTTTCATAAAACCCTTCTTTCTTTTAATAGTTTGATGCAAAAAAAGACGATTATACGAAACATTTTTAATTTTTTATGGTATAATGACCTAATTGGGAGTGATTTTTATGCAAAAGATTTATATTTTTGGACACAAAAAACCAGATACAGATAGTGTAACTTCTTCAATTGCACTTTCTTATTTAAAAAATCAATTAGGAATGAATACGGAACCACGTGTTTTAGGTGATATTAATAACGAAACAAAATACGTATTAGACTATTTTCATATGAAGGAACCAAAATATCTAAATGATGTAAAATTACAAATTAAAGATGTCAATTACCATAAAGATTACACGATTCGTGATAAAGCAAGTGTGAAAGACGCCTATGATTATATGATAAGTAAAGAAATTACAGGTGTTCCTATCGTAAACGAACAGAATCAATTTTTAAATTTAGTAACCATTAAACTTATTGTTAAAAACTTAATCAATAGTGATGGGAAATATTTAGAAACCTCTTATGAAAATATCATAAAAGCCATCGATGGAGAGAAAATTTTAAAATTTGAAGATGAAATGAAAGGAAATGTGACAGTTGCCTCCTATCGAAGTACTACTTTTATGAGTAATATTCCTTTAAATAATAATGACATTTTAGTTGTTGGAGATCGACATAGCATTATTGAATATGCCGTTTTAAACAAAATTAAACTCCTAGTTTTAACCGGCGACAGTATGATCAAAGAAGAGCATATTGCAATTGCACGACAAAACAAAGTGAATATCATTCGAACAAAAAAAGATACATTTTCTGCAGCACGATTGATAGGTCTTAGTAATTATGTTTATACGCTAACAGAAGGAATTACTCCTTATACTTTTGATTATAATGATTACTATGACGATTTTGTGGATAAAAGCTATAAATTAAAGCATAATAACTATCCCGTTGTGGATAAAAATAAGAATTGCTATGGACTTATACGTATCACCGATATTGACGACAAAAGAAAGAAACAAGTCATATTAGTAGATCACAATGAAATTGATCAAACGGTGGATGGAATTGAAGAAGCAGAAATTTTAGAAATTGTGGACCATCATAAAATTGGAAATTTTTCTTCTTCTATGCCCATTAGTTTTAGAAATATGCCTGTTGGAAGTACAAATACAATTGTCTATAGAATGTATAAAGAAAGTAAAATCGATATTCCAAAAGAAATCGCTGGCTGTATGGTATCTGGAATTTTATCAGATACTTTGCTTTTTAAATCTCCAACTACAACTAATCTAGATAAGCAAGCAGTAGAAGACTTAGCGAAAATAGCCGATATTGATTATTTAAAATATGGCTTTGAAATGTTAAAAGCAGGGTCTAGTTTAAAAGGAAAAACATTAGAAGAAATTATTTATACTGATTTCAAAAACTTCAATGTTAATAACAAGAAAATTGCAGTATGTCAAATTTTTGTTATTGATGTAAATACGATTAGTCAAGATAAAGAGAATTATATAGAACTTTTAAACACAATTGCAAGAAATAATGATTACACTCTTATTTGCTTTTTAGTCACTGATATCATTAATAATGGTTCCTATATTTATTACAATAATTCTGCACAACAAATTCTTAGTGAATGTTTCTGTATTGAAAACTTTGAAGAAGGACAATATATAGAAAATCTTGTTTCAAGAAAAAAGCAGGTTATCCCACCTATTGTAGATTACTTAGAAAAAAATTAAAGCTAGAATAGACTTTAATTTTTTTTCATTTAGCAAAGAGTAGTAGAAATTGAAGCTATTCTTTTCATTAAAAAAGGACACAAATCTATAATAAATTTATACTTTAATCCTTTTTCTGCAATCAATATAAAGGATATAATTATACCTGTCTTTTTTTACATTTTTCTAAAACATTCATGAAATCAACTAAATAATAAATAAAATGCTTCTCCAACTTTACGATATCAAGAGTAATCAACATATTCTTCCCTCTCGTTCCAAAACGAAACATTTTACTAATCGATACAATTTCAAAAAATAATTTTTCACCATCAAAAGTTTGCATTAATTTTTCTGGAATCATGATTTCAACAAAATTTTGTGTTTGTCGGATTTGTGTAATATTTAAATTTTTTGCTAATTTTTCAAACCATTCCTCATACATATAAATAAGAAGCTTTTCATCTATTTTGCCAAAGCGGTCTTCCAATTCTTCTTTTATTTCTAATAATTTCTGATACGAATCAATACTATTAATTTTTTGGTGAATTTCTATTTTTAACTCTGTATCTAAGACATAGTCATCACTAACTGAAGTTTCTACATTTAAAAGAGGTTGCTCTTCTTTTTCTTCATTAACAACTTCTTTGCCATTTAAACGATCGACTTCCTCATTTAGCATTTTTAAATAAAGTTCAATTCCAACGCTATCAATGTACCCTGCTTGTTCACTTCCTAAAATATCCCCAGCTCCTCGAATGGATAAATCCCGCATAGCAATGGAAAAACCACTACCAAGTTCTGTAAATTCCTTAATGACTTGTAATCGTTTATTGGCAACATCCGTTAAACTCTTTCCTTTGGTATACATTAAATAACAATAAGCTACCTTATCGCTTCTTCCCACGCGTCCTCTTATTTGGTAAAGTTGGGATAATCCAAAATGATCAGCATCCATAATACAGAGTGTATTTACATTCGGTATATCAATTCCCGTTTCAATAATCGTCGTGCATAATAAAACATCAAACTCATGTTGAATAAATTTTTGCATAATATTTTCTAATGTAGTTTTAGATAATTGCCCATGTGCACAAACAATTCTTGCTTCAGGAACGAGTCTTTCTATTTCTAATTTCTTTATTTCCATATCCTCTACATAATTATAAAGAATAAAAACTTGTCCCTTACGAGCTAGTTCCTTATAGATAGCCTCTTTTATTACAGTTTCATTTTCTTCTAAAACATATGTCTGTACGGGAAAACGATTGACAGGTGGTGTTTCTAATAAAGAAAGACTTCGAATCCCTGTCATAGACATTTGTAAAGTTCTAGGAATCGGTGTAGCCGAAAGAGTCAATATATCTATATTGCTTTTCAATTCTTTAATTTTTTCTTTATGTTTTACTCCAAACCGCTGTTCCTCATCAACAACCAACAAACCCAGTTGATGAAATAAAACATCAGAACTTAATAAACGATGCGTTCCTATTACAATGTCAACCGTTCCCTTTTCTAAACCTTCTAATGTCTCTTTTACTTCTTTTGGGGAAGCAAAACGATTTAATAATTTGATACGGATAGGAAATCCTTCAAACCTTTTTAAAGCATTTTGATAATGTTGACTCGAAAGAATCGTTGTGGGACATAAGTAGGCAGCTTGATAACCGGAGGCAACTGCTTTAAACATAGCCCTAAAAGCAAGTTCTGTTTTTCCATAACCAACATCTCCACACACAAGACGGTCCATCGGTTTTTTACTTTCCATATCCTTTTTAATTTCTTCCATCACACGAAGTTGGTCTTTTGTCTCTTCATAAGCAAAATTTGCCTCAAAAATAGCTTGTTCTTCTGTATCCTTCTCAAATTGTATTCCCTTTGTTGATGCACGAATAGCATAAAGTTCTAACAACTTTCCAGCAATATCTTCTATTTTTTTACGAACCTTGTACTTTGTCTTTTCCCATTCACTACTTCCTAACTTATTCATTCTAGGAACAATAGCTTCATTAGAAGAGTATTTACTAATAAAATCTAGCTTTTGTGCGGGAATATATAATTTATCTCCATCCCTGTATTCAATGGTTACATAGTCTTTCTTTATTCCATTTTGTGTTAACGTCTTAAGACCGATGTACTTTCCTATTCCATGAATAGAATGAACAATATAATCTCCTATATTTAATTTCGTTATATCCTTCACCTTACTGCCATATTTAAAATTTGTCTTATATGTGGCAGTTGTTCTTTTACTTTGAAATAGATCATTTTCACTATAAACAATGTAATTCTCATAAATGAATCCCATTTCTAAAGGATGTAAAATTAAATTTATCTTTTTTTCATAAATCTCTTCTGCATTGGTAATCAATGTATTTTTTTCATGAAGCATTTCATTACATTGATTTAATTGATAACGATTTCGTAAGCAACAAATGATTGTTTTTTCTTGCTTTAATAAGTGATTTAATCTTTCTTCTAGTGTACTTGATTTATTTTTTTCTATTTCATGGCTGATATATTTTTGTGTATCTTTAACATTATCATAAAAATTATCATCATTTTGAAATATCAGAAGCTCTTTAGTCTCTACTTGTTCTAATGTATTCATATACCTTTGCTCTTTATCTTCTTCCATTTCTATCTTATACTTTTCTATATCTTCTAAAAGTAATTCATAATTCGACAAAATAGAAGTATAGTCACTGTAAACTGTTATAGGTTGATTCAAATAAGTACAAATATTGGTTACCTCTGTATATTTATATAGATTTTTTTGTTTGTCGTCGACCTCTTCTTTCCCCACTACTAAAAATTCTGTATTGGGAGATATAGTAATAGAGTCAACCTCTTGTAAAGTCCGTTGTGTTTCTACATCAAAAAAGCGAATCGATTCTACTTCATCTCCCCAAAATTCAATTCGAACAGGTTTTTCAAAAGAGATAGGAAAAAGGTCAATAACAAATCCTCGAATAGCCACTTCCCCTGTTTTCGTAACCATCGTCTCTCGATGATAGCCTATTGCATGGATTTTTTCGCATAAGGTAGAAAAAGAAGTTTCTCCCCCCTTCTCTACTGTTATATAAGAATTTAAATACACTTCTTTAGGAGGAAGAAAACGTAAATATCCCATAAGATTGGTAACTACAATTTGGTTTGGATTCTCTCTTAGAGATTTTAAAGTTTCTAATCTTGTCACTGTAAATTCAGGACTAATGGCTAATGCCTCACTTGTTAAAAATTCATCCATTGGAAATAAGTAAACAGAAGAAGTAAAATTACTAAGCATTTGATACATTTGATTGGCTTCAAAAAGACTATTGGTTACCACCACCATTGCTCTATCTGTCTTTGCAAACATTTGTTGCATATAAATTGCTTGTAATTGTTTGGTAAGACCTATAACTCTTTGTGGAACTATATCCAAATCAAATAAATCTTTAAATATTCGCATGTTTTTCCTCCTAGCACAAAAAAGAAATATTTCTATTTCTTATTATATTTATTCATCACACGATCAAACCCTAGTGTGATATAATCCATGAAAAGTTGAGGAAGAAAGGAAAAAGTTTCCTCTAAAATTTTCTGTTCCTCTATGTTCAATTTTCCTAAAACATAATCTTTTGTATCGATTTGTTTATTATTAGAAATTCCTATTTTCAAACGCTTATACTCATTCGTTCCAATATTTTTTTCAATATCTTTTAACCCATTATGTCCGCCACTAGAACCCTTATATTTTAATTTTATCTTTCCCATGGGCATATCTAAATCATCACTGATTACAAATAAATCATTTGAAGATAATTTATAAAATTTCAAAAAGGGCGCTACAACCTCTCCTGATAAATTCATATACTTTTCTGGTTTTAATAAAATTATTTTTTCTCCTTGATAATTGATTTCTGCATAGGTTCCATTCCATTTTTTCTTATCAAATGTTACATGAAAAAAAGAGGCTATTGCATCAAGAGCCATATATCCTATATTGTGTCTCGTATTTTGGTATTCCTTTCCAGGATTTCCAAGACCCACTACTAATTTCAAATTAATCACCTCGATGGTATTCTTGATAAACTAAATTTTTATTTAATCCTCTAAGATGTGCGACTTCTTTAATCGCATCTTTTGAAGAATAGCCCTGTTCAATAAATAATTGAATATGTTCTAATATAGATAAATTTGTATAATCTTCTGCAAGGGTACATCCCTCTACAATTATAACGATTTCCCCCTTAATGTCAATGACTTCTTGCAAGATTCCTTCGATTGTTCCACGATATATTTCTTCAAATTTTTTAGATATTTCCCGGGAAATACTAATTTTTCTATTTCCCAAAATTTGTTTTATTCTATTTAATGTGTCTATTAAGCGATGAGGAGCTTCATAAAAGATAAGTGTGAATGGTAGTTTTTCTAATTTTTGGAGTTCTTTTTCTTGTTTGGATGCCTTGCTATTTAAAAATCCATAAAATAGAAAAGGCGAAGGATTTAATCCAGAGGTGATAAGTGCTGGAACCAAAGCTGTAGCTCCTGGAAGAGCGACCACATTATAACCATTTTGAATAGCTATTTTCACAAGTTCATATCCAGGATCACTAATAATAGGAGTTCCCCTGTCCGTTACAATTCCAACATCAAATCCGTCTTTTAAATACGAAAGAATCTTTGTCTCATTTTTGGATTCATTATAATTATGACTAGAAATCAATTTTTTCTTTATTCCAAAATGATGGAGCAAAAGCCCTGTCACTCTTGTATCTTCTGAAAAAATGACTTCCACTTTCTCTAATGTATGAATAGCTCTTACTGTAATATCTTCCATATTTCCAATTGGTGTTGGAATTAAATATACTGTTGGACTACCATCATAACTTTTTTGACTCATACTTCACCCCTTCATAACATTTTTTGTACTTTCTCCGTATAATTTCCACTTTCATCATAAATATACAAAGGTTCTAATAGTTTAATACCTTCTTTTCCATTTTTAACAAATTCAATTAATACAATATTAGAATTTTTTCCTTTTTTAGGATATACAAATTGTATTCTTTTAGGTTCTAAATTATATTTTCTAGCCTCTTCTATAATGGAAACAATTCTCTCTGAACGATGTACAAGATATAAAGAACCATTGTTTCTCAAAAGTTTACGTGCAGATATCATTACATGCTCTAGATCAAGTAAAATTTCATGTCTTGCGTATTGCTTATGAATATCCACATTTAAATGCGATTTTTCTTCCTTTTTAAAATAGGGAGGATTACATGTAATAATATCATAAACATCTGATTCTTGTTCTTTAACATATGTTTTTATATCTTCACATAGAATTTTAACTTGGTTTTCTAATTTATTCTTAATAATGGATTGCCTGCCAAGTTCATATACATCCTTTTGAATCTCTATTCCTAAAATGGGAACAGGAGTTTTTGTAGACAACAATATGGGAATAATAGCATTCCCTGTTCCTATATCTAAGATTTTTGCTGTATTTTTTTTTATTTGAACGAAATAAGATAAAAGAATGGAATCAATCGAAAATTTAAACCAATCACTCTCTTGGACAATTTTTAAGTTTTTATGTCCTAATAAATAATTAGTTGTCCGCACTAGAAACCTCCACTATATTGCCATTTGGAAGCATGACTTTATAACTTTTATTTAAAATATCAATACTAATTACTTTCCCTCTTCCTTCTTTTAGTTCTACTTCACTTCCCATAGAAGGTAAGCCTTTTTTACACGTACTATAACATTCATCTTCGTATTTCAAACAGCAAAGAAGTCTTCCACATATTCCATTAATCTTTGATGGATTTAAAGAAATATTTTGGTTTTTGGCCATCGAAATAGAAACAGAATCAAAATCATTCAAAAAACGTTTGCAGCACAAAGTTTGTCCACAGGTTCCATATCCTCCAACCTGCTTAGCTTTATCCCTTACTCCTATTTGCCTTAACTCGATTCTTGTCCGATAGATAGAGGCCAACTCTTTTGTAAGCTCTCTAAAATCAACACGAGTATCTGCATAAAATCGAAACATCAATTGGTCTCTATCAAAAGTATAATTAGCATCCAATATTCGCATATTTAATTTATATTTACTAACTAATTTTTGGCATTTATAGTAGGCTTCCTTCGCATCACTCAAGTTTTGCTTGTGTGTATAATAATCCTGCTTGCTTGCGGTTCTATGAATTTTTCTGATATTCCTTTTCAATTTCGTCTCATCAACAGTGCAAGGGTTGGTAACAACCTTTCCAAATTCGATTCCTCTATCTGTTTTTACTAACACATTATAGCCTTTTTTTAATTTAAAATGATCAACATAATAATATTCTATTTTTCCATTATCTTGCAAAGTTATTCCTATAATTTCTTTCAATATACATCACTCAATTCTATAATCAATTTATCTAGTAATAAAGGAATATTCGCATTATATTTGATATCTTCCTTAGCATGATTTATAATTCTTAATTTTTCATTTATTTGACTTATTTCGTTACTCTGTGCTAAAGATTCTAAAGTTGGATTATCAAATAAAAAGGGTTTCATATTTAATTTCTTAGCCAGCATATCTCTATAAAAATAAATCATAAGATTAAAAGCAAAAAGATTCATTTCCTTTCCAATAAAGTTTTCATGCCAAAAATGTTGTGTGAAAAGAATCATATCTTTTTTCTTTTCTTCGATGGTTTTGATAAATTTTTTAATTACTTCTACCTTCTCTTCTATTTTCTCATTCGTATCCAATCCTTCAGGAATACACATATAAAAGCTAATCTTTTCTCCAATATCCTTACTCTCTATTTCTTTATTTCTATGAAAAGAAATAATCTGACAACGAGATAAAATGGTTTCTATTATTTGATAAATATTATCTGCAATTAATATAGCAATAATATTATCGCTCGGCTCTTCTAAAAATTTTAAAATGGTATTGGCTGAGGAATTATTTAATTTATCTGCATGATTAATAATATAAACTCGTTTGTTAGTAACGAGACTTTTTGTACTAAACTCTTTTTGTAGTTCATCCAATTGTTCTTTCTTAATCCACATTCCATCCGGTTCAATAATCCTTAGTTCAATAAAACTATTTTTATCAATATTTTTACATTGTTTGCATGTCTGACAATTAGCATCGTTTGTATAGCTTTTGGAGCAGAAAATTGCTTTGGCAAAAGCAATAGCAACTTGTTTTACCTCTCTATACCCATTTGTCTCAAATAAATAGGCATGGCTTGTCTTTTTTTCTACAATTGCTTTTTTTAAAATTTTATATACTCTTTCTTGTTCTTCAATATATGTATCTAACATATAACACCCCACATTTTAAAAAATTAGTTTTCTTATAAGAATGAATGAAAAAAGAGCAGGAAGACCTAAAACACTAATTGTCCCAATGGTTACAAAATTCATTGGAATTGTCATATTGTAGGAAATAGATAACATATTATAACCATATAAAAGCATACCACTAAATGTAATTTTCTTTAAAGCATTCCATAGTTTTCTCATAATATCACCAATATATCCTATGTATAATAGAGAAAACTATGCTACACTTTTTCTATCTTCCAAAGCCATCTCAAGTGTTAGAGAGTCAATGTATTCCATATCAATACCAATTGGTACCCCGTGGGCTATTTTGGAGACAACAACATCCATTCCCTCTAATATTTTTGAAATATAACGAGCAGTTGTTTCTCCTTCAATACTAGGTTTGACTGCAATGATAACTTCTTTAATATTTTCTTTTCTTATTCTTTCTAATAACGATTCTAAATTTATATCTTCTGGATTAATCCCATCTAAAGGAGATATCAATCCATCAAGGACATGGTAAAGGCCATGGTATCCACCCATCTTTTCAAAAAGAGTTACAATTTTGACATCTTCAACCACACATATTGTACGATTATCCCTAGTAGCGTTTTCTTGACATATTACACAAAGTTCCTGTTCAGATAAATAATTACACCGATTACATCTTTTCACTCTCTTTTTCACCTCTTTTAAAGATGTAGAAAACACATCTAAAACTTCTTGATCTAGATTCAAAGTAAAAAGAGCCAAACGTTCTGCAGTTTTTTCACCTATCCCAGGCAATTTTTTAAAACTCTCTATTAAATCATTAATTACTTGTGGATACTTCATTAAAACAGTCCTGGCATTCCTTGTGTATATTTACCCATTCTTTTTTCTGTTTCAGCGTCAATTTGATTTAAGCAATCATTGGTGGCAACCACTATCAGATCTTGTAACATTATTATATCTTCTTTTTCTAATAAATCCATTGTTATCTCCACTTTAGCTACTTTTTTATTTCCTGTCATCTCAACAGTGACAAAGGAAGATTTTCCCGTAAAGATCATAGAATCAATTTTTTCCTTTTCCTCCATCATTTCTTTTTGTAATTTTTGTGCTTGTTTCAGCATTGCTTGCATATTCATATATTTTCCTTCTTTCTAATTATATTCTACTATATCTTCAAAAAAACAATCAATGGTTGATAATTTATTTTGATCATCTTCAAAATAAATAGATATATCCTGCGGTTCTTCAATAAATGTATATTTTTTTATTTTACTATTAAACTCATTTTTAACACGATCCCAATCTTTTGGGTTAATTGGAACAGAGTACATTCTTTGTCCAAATACTTTTTCTAAAGTTTGATCAATCTGTTGTAAATTCTTTAAAAACTCCATTTCCATTCTTTCGTTTTTACATAATAATAAAATATGATCGTCACTAACCGCTTTTACTTCTGTGTCCATAAGAATAGAAGCGAAAGTACTATAGTTAGGAACAATTAATAAATTTCTTATATTTTCCATTTCAGTTTTAACTATTTTCATCTTTTGCTTGTTAAATGCAAATAAGGTATTATTAATACGAATATCTTGTAATCTCTTAATTTCATTAAAGTGTTTCAATTCTTTTTCGGTAGAAAGACTATCCATCTCTAAGCATTTCACTTTTTCTGTTTCTTTTCTTACGCCTTGTTCCTGCTTTTTTTTATCACTATTTTTTGGAAAATCTGTTGTCTCTTGTGCGAAATTATCCTCACTATCTTTTAAACCCTCTACTTGTGCTTGCATAAGTGCAATCGTCATCACTTCAAAAACAATACGAGTGTTGCTCGTTTTTCTCATTTCAAATAGATAAACATTCATCGTTTTTATAATATCCATGATTTCATTTAATGAAAATAAAGAAAGAAGGGTATTGTATTGCATTTTCTTATTTTCATCTAATTCATAATTTGGAATATGAAGTAACAATAATATATTTCTCAACACATAAATTAATTCTTCAGATAATTTAATATAATTTTTTCCTAAATTATCATATTCTTCTATTAAAGTGAAAACTTGTTCGTATTTTTTGCTTTTAATACTAATTAAAAATGAGATTAATTGTTCTTCTGGTAGAGTTCCACTAATTTCATGTACATTTTCTATTGTTACTTTTTCATCAGAAAAGGCAATGACTTGATCTAAGATACTAAGAGCATCTCGCATACATCCATCGGATTGCCTTGCAATTTCCTTATACACATCTTCTTCAACCACAATATTCTCTTTTTGTACTATATTTTTAAGTCCTATAATCATGTTTTCATATGGTATTTTTTTGAAATCAAATCTTTGACATCTTGAAATAATTGTAGCTGGTATTTTATGTGGCTCTGTCGTTGCTAAAATGAATACAATATGCGTAGGAGGTTCTTCCAAAGTTTTAAGCAATGCATTAAAGGCTCCCGTTGTCAGCATATGCACTTCATCAATAATATATACTTTGTATTTTCCTATTGTTGGAACCAAATTTGCTTTACTCCTTAATTCACGAATCTCATCTACCCCATTATTAGAAGCTGCATCAATTTCAATAATATCAATAGATTGCTTATTTAAAATTTGTATACAGCTGTCACAACAATTGCATGGATTTGTTCCTTCTAAATTAGAACAATTAATAGTTTTTGCGAATATTTTAGCAATACTTGTTTTTCCAGTACCCCTAGGTCCTGTAAATAAATAAGCATGATTCAAACGTTTATTTAGAATAGCATTTTTTAGTGTTCTGACAATTACCTGTTGTCCTATAACCTCATCAAAATTTTGAGGTCGATATTTTCTGTATAAAGTTTGATACATTTCACACCTCCTTTGTGCAATTATTATACCATCATTATGATTCCTTTTAAAGTTTCTAAATAATGTTTCACGTGAAACATTATTCTCTTTTTGCTTTAAAAAAATTCTGAATTAGTATTAAATTTTCCTTATTCTCAATTTTTATAACTTCCACATTTTTATTGATTTTATTATTTTGATTTTCAATTGCTCCAAAATTTTGATTGGCATTAGAATACACTATTCTTTTTATTCTAGATTGTATAATAGCACCAGTACACATCATACACGGTTCCAAACTTGTATATAATGTGCATTCCTCTAAATGCCAGGTTTTAAGTTTTTTACAAGCTCTATTAATTGCTATTATTTCTGCATGATGGATGGCATTATTCTTTCTCTCTTTCGTATTATATGCTTTTGCAATAACCTTATCATTTTTAACTATAAGTGCTCCTACAGGAAAATCCCCTTTTTTGGATGCTTTTTTTGCAAGATTAACTGCTATCTGTATATATCTTATATCATTCTTCATATATAATCTCCGTATAATAAAAAAGCACACACATTTAGAGATTCTTAAGGCTGCTATCTTCCGATTCTGACCTGATTCAAATATAAATGTTGTGCATTAATAATATACTACAAATTCATTGAAATAACAAGAATATATTCATCTGATTTTCTGTTTTCTATTTAAATTTTTATTGTTATTATAATCAAAGTCTGAATATTTAGTATTAATACCGATTTTAAATTAATATTTTAAATACCTATAAAACGTAAATTGATTTATTCAACTTTTTTTATGTTTCACGTGAAACATAAAAAAAGGAAGTTTATTAATCTTCCTCTTCTATTTCTATTCTTTCAAGTCCTTCGTCATTCTCTTCTTTTTCAATAAGTGCTACAGTACTAACTGTTTGCTCCTCTTTTAAATTAATTAAACGGACGCCTTGGGCTACTCTACCTGTTGTAGAAATTTGTTCCATTGGTAACCGTATGACAATACCACTATTGGTAATAATCATTAAATCATCATTTCCATGTGTCGTTTTAAAGGCCACTATATTCCCATTCTTTTCTGTAATATTTAATGCCTTTACACCTTTACTTCCACGATGTGTCATTCTATATTCTTCTATATTCGTTTGCTTTCCATACCCTTTTTCAGTAACAACCAATATTTTTTGACTTTCTTCGGCAATTTCACAACCTGCACAAATACCCCCATCTAATTCAATTCCTTTAACACCTGATGCTGTTCTACCCATAACACGAATTTCGTTTTCATTAAAACGAATCATTCGACCATTGGATGAAGCAATTAATATTTCATTGTTACCATTCGTTTTCTTAACTGAAATTAATTCGTCATTTTCACGCAATGTAATCGCAATTTTACCATTCGAACGAATATTATCAAATTCTTTAATGCTCGTTCTTTTAATCACACCATTTTGTGTACAAAATACAATATATTGATTTAGCTCTTCTTGTTCCACTTTAAGCATTGTTTTAACAATCTCATCTTTGTCTAAAGGAAGTAGATTAACAATTGGAATTCCTTTAGATTGTCTATTAAATGAGGGAACCTCATAACCTTTGATACGATATACTTTTCCCTTATTTGTAAAGAACATTAAATAGTCATGCGTAGTCAAAGATAAAATGTTTTCAACAAAATCTTCTTCATTCGTACTCATTCCCTTGATTCCTACCCCACCACGATTTTGAATCCGATAGGTATCACTTGTAACACGTTTAATATATCCTTTATTTGTTAAAGTTATTACAATATCTTCAACTGGAATTAAAGATTCGTCTTCAATAAAATCAATAGCGGACATATCAATAATTGTTTTTCTTGGTTCTGCATATTTTTCCTTTATTTCAAGCATTTCCTCTTTAATAACCTTTAATATGTTCTCTTCACTACTTAAAATCTCTTTTAAGTGTTCTATTAATTTTAATATTTCTTCTAATTCCTCTAGAATTTTTTTCTTTTCCAATCCCGTGAGTTTTCGTAAACGCATTTCTAATATAGCTTCTGTTTGTAAATCATCCAATCCAAAACGAGCTGTTAACTTTTCTTTTGCCTCCGTATCACTTTTTGCTTCCTTAATAATTTTAATCACTTCATCGATATGATCTAAAGCAATTTTTAAACCTTCTAAAATATGGGCTCTCTCTTCTGCTTTATCTAAATCAAATTTTGTTCTTCGATAAATTACTTCTTTTTGAAAGTCAATATAATTACTTATGATTTCCTTTAAACCCAATACTTGTGGTTTTCCCTGATGGAGCATTAGCATATTTATACCATAAGAAGTTTGAAGTGGTGTGTGTTTATATAAATTGTTTAATACCACATTCGGATTAGCGTCCCTTTTCAGTTCAATCACAATTTTCATTCCATCTTTAAAAGATGTTTCTTCTCTTAAATCCGCAATTCCTTCAATAATCTTATCACGAACAAGTTCGGCTATTTTTGTAATTAAAGTAGATGTATTTACTTGGTAAGGAACCTCTGTAATTACAAGTTCATGACGATCTTTTTTTTCTATAATATCTACTTTTCCACGAATAGCTATTGAACCTTTTCCTGTTTCATAAGCCTTTTTTATTCCACTATTTCCTAAGATACTTCCCCCCGTTGGGAAATCTGGACCTTTGATATATTCCATTAATCCTAAAACATCTATATCCCTATTATCAATGTAAGCCACACAACCATCAATAACCTCTCCTAAATTATGGGTTGGAATATTGGTTGCCATACCAACAGCGATTCCCATCGTTCCATTTACTAGAATATTCGGAAATCTAGACGGCAAAACAACGGGTTCCTTTCTTGTTGCATCAAAATTATCTACAAAATCTACTGTATTTTTTTTAATATCACGAAGAAGTTCCATAGCAATTTTAGATATTCTTGATTCCGTGTAACGATAGGCTGCTGCTGTACTACCATCAATCGCTCCAAAATTTCCATGCCCATCAATCAATGGATGACGATAGCTGAAATCTTGTGCCATTCTAACCATTGCATCATACACAGCTGTATCTCCATGTGGATGATAATTACCAATAACAGCTCCTACTGTTTTTGCACATTTTACATATGCTTTATCTGGTGTAAAGCCTGATTCTAACATAGTATGCAAAATTCTTCGATGCACCGGTTTCATCCCGTCTCTTAACTCTGGAATAGCACGAGAAATTATAACACTCATGGAATATTCAAGAAAAGAATCTTGCATTTCTTTTACTATATTGTTGTTTTCTAATCTATCCATACATTTTCACCTCTATATATCCAAATTCTTTGCATATGGAGCATATTCCTCAATAAATTGCCGTCTTGGTTCTACTTCTTCTCCCATCAAAGTTTCAAAAACTTGATCTGCTAATATGGCATCTTCAATTGTAATTTTTCTAAGAGTTCTATGTTCAATATTCATAGTCGTATCACACAATTCATCCTTATCCATTTCCCCTAAACCTTTGTTCCGATTGATAGTATATTTTGTAGAAGGAGGTAATGTCTTTAAATATTCATCTAATTCTTCCTCTGTTAAAATAAATTTAAACGTTTTTCCATGCGTTACCTTAAATAAAGGTGGCTGTGCGACATAAACATGTCCCTTTTCTATAATAGGCCTAAAAAAGCGATAAAATAATGTCAATAAAAGTGTTCGAATATGAGAACCATCCACATCAGCATCAGTCATAATAATGATTTTATGGTATCTTAATTTTTCTATATTAAATTCTTCTCCTATACCTGTTCCAAAGGCAGTAATCATGCTTCTAATTTCTTCATTACCTAATATTCGGTCTAATCTTGCCTTTTCTACATTGAGTATCTTTCCACGAAGCGGTAGTATGGCCTGTGTTTTGGCATCTCTTCCTTGTTTTGCTTGTCCACCAGCTGAATCTCCCTCTACAATAAATATTTCAGAGGCAACTGGATCTTTAGAAGAACAATCTGCTAATTTTCCCCACTGATTAGTAAGTTCCAAACCACCTTTTCTTCTTGTGAGTTCTCTTGCTCTTTTGGCTGCAACTCGAGCACGAGAGGCAGTAAGCGCTTTATCTACAATTATTTTAGCCTCCTCTGGATGTTCCATTAAAAAACGTTCAAATCCTTGTGAAAAAACACTATCTGCAATTTTTCTTACCTCGGAATTTCCAAGCCTACCTTTCGTTTGTCCTTCAAATTGAGGATTTGGATGTTTACAGGAAACAATCATTGTCAAACCTTCTTTGACATCGTCTCCTGTTAAAGATTCATCTTTTTCCTTTAAAATATTATTTTTCTTAGCATAACTATTAATAACTCTTGTGAGAGCTCTTCTAACCCCCTCCTCATGTGTTCCACCATCATGGGTATTGATATTATTAACAAAAGAGTAAATATTATCTGTATAGCTGGAATTATATTGAAGAGCCACTTCAAACATAACACTATCTTCTTCGCCACTCAAATGAATAATTTCTTCATGAATAGGGGTCTTATTTTTATTTAAATATCTTACATATTCGCTAATTCCGCCTTCGTAGTGAAAAATTTCACCCGTTGTATCTTCCTCATCACGGTCATCTCTTAAAGTTAATGATAAACCTTTATTTAAAAAGGCAAGTTCTCTAGTCCTCGTTTTCAAAGTTTCATAATCGTAAACATCTGTATCAAATATTTCTGTGTCTGGTTTAAATGTAACCGTTGTTCCTGTCCTTTCTATTTCACAATCGCCAATCACTGTCAAAGGTTGGGCGATTTTTCCACCGTTTTCAAACTTGACTTCATAAATTTTTCCTTCTTTATAAACACGAACAATGACCCATGTACTTAAAGCGTTGACTACACTAGCGCCTACACCATGTAATCCTCCAGCTACTTTATAGCCTCCACCACCGAATTTACCTCCTGCATGTAACACCGTGTAAACGGTTTCTACGGTTGAAATACCCGTTTTCGCATGAATTCCAACAGGTATACCACGACCATTATCCTTGACAGTAATAGAATTATCTTTATTGATAATAATTTCAATATGATTACAATACCCTGCAAGTGCTTCATCAATGGCATTATCTACAATCTCCCATACAAGATGATGTAAACCCTTTACATCGGTAGTACCAATATACATACCAGGACGTTTCCTTACTGCCTCTAATCCTTCTAAAACTTGAATATCCGAAGCATCATAGTGTTCTTCTTTATTTTGCATTTTCTTTCACCTCTTTGATTTTTTTAACCTTTCCATCTTCAATTTCTATCAGTTTTGCTTTATCTATAATTTTCTTATTGATACTTGATAATTCTGTTGTTGTAATAATCGTTTGCATACTATTTTTTATATATTTAAGCAAATTGTTTTTCTTACGATTATCCAGTTCACTAAAAATATCATCCAAAAGCAAGATTGGTGTGGTATTGGTATAGTTTTTGAAGATTTCTATTTCTGCTAATTTCACTGCGAGTACTGCTATTCTTTGTTGTCCTTGGGACCCATATAATTTTAAATTTTGCTCGTTTAAATAAAAGATAATGTCGTCACGATGGGGGCCCACTAAACTCGCTTTGAATTTTAATTCACTAGAAAATAATTTTTTCATCTTTTGCTTAAAGTTTTCCTGAATATTTTTTTGGTCTAACGTATCAACTTCGATATTGGATTCATACACAAGATGAAAACCATCCAGTCCTGTAATATTTTTATAAATAGAGCTACATTTTTCATTTAAAAGAGAGATAAACTTTTTTCTTAATTTATAAATGTAACTTCCTTTTTCTACAAAATATTCATTTAAAATAGTAAAATAATTTTCATCC
>CAMXQX010000022.1 GCA_947246355.1 uncultured Bacillota bacterium
ATATTGTTCTCTTTATCGAGTAGGACAATATCAAGAGAAAAACGCATAAAAAAAGTATGAATAGAGTGACACTTATAAAAATAATAGCCTATAGGCTTTTTTTCTTTTAAAAACATCATTCCTAGAAATCGATTTTTAAAAGATTTACATATTTTGATTTCAAAATGCATTCATACCACCAAACATAGTATAGCACAGAAAAAGGTTTGACAAAAGGGTAAAAAGAGTATAAGATAGATATAGAAGATGCTAGGAGGGTATGGAAATGAGAAAGATGAATCAAAAAGGGCAGGCCTTAGTGGAGTATTTATTAATTATCGCTGTCATTAGCGTGGTTGTTGTAAGTGTTGTAAAATTACTTGGCGGATATCTTCAAGATTCCATGACAAAGTCTTCTTGCAATCTGATTGGTAAAACTTATGTGGAAGGAAGTAAACCAGGAGAAGGAAGCTGCGTAGATTAAGCACTAGAATAGAATTGATACAATCGTATCTTTTTTTATTGTTTTGAAAACCAATTTTTGGTATAATGAATTTTAGAATAGGAAGCTGAATGGTATGAGGAATAATAAAGGACAAGCGCTTGTAGAATTTGTATTGGTTTTACCCGTTCTTTTATTTTTGATTATGGCGTTTATTGATATAGCAAATCTTTTTTATTCCAAATACCAATTGGAAAATCATATGGATCAAATTGTAGAATTTTATGAAGAAGGAAAGATGGAACAATTAAGTCAATATGCTCTAAAAGAGAACATGCAAATCGACCTTCAAAAAGGAACTACTTTTACTACAATTACGATTGAAAAAACAAAAAAAATGCATACTCCCTTCCTAAAAGAAAAACTTAGTAAAATAGAAATAGAAAGAACGGTTTACTCTTATGAGGAAAAATGATGGACAAGTATTAGTTGCTTTTCTTTTACTCCTTCCCCTCCTCTTTTTAATTCTTATTGCTTTACTGGATTATGGCTTTTTGTTTATTCAAAAAAGGAAGATAGACAATGTAGTGAATGAGGCCCTTGTGTACGCTAGTAAGAATGAGGCAAATTCGTCTTTAGAAGAGGAGATAAGTACTTTTTTGAATCAAAATGTTTCCGATATTTCTTCTTTACAAACAGTAAAGGAAAAAGAGTATTTTGAAATAAAAATGACATGTAAATTAACGAAGACATTTATAAAGGGATTAAAAAATAATTCTTATACTATTATAAAAAGAAAACGATATCATAGAGAGGAAGATTTTAATGGCACTTAGGCAAGCAAAAATTGTAACCATTACTTCGGTAAAAGGAGGAACAGGAAAAACAACTCTAGCTTTATCTTTAGCAGGTGAGCTTTCTCTTCATAAAAAGACAGTTCTTTTACTTGATCTAGATTTATATGAAAGCGCTTTAGCGATGCAAACGGCTTCTGACCCAGATAGAAATTTATTTACTCTAATCGATGATCTAAAAAACAATCGTTATACTTCTGACATAGACTATGTTAGTAAGTACGATGATTTTCTCTTTGTTTTACCATCTCCAAAAGATCCACGGCTGGCAAGTAAAATTACAAGCAAATACATTCAAATTGTTTTATCAAAATTAAAAACAAGATATGATTTCATTATTATGGATACCAATCATACAATGGATAGTATCAATTTAATGGCTATGGATAATAGTGACGAAATTTTTTATTGTATTGAAAAAGATCCCATTCAAATTAAGAATATGAAAACCATTATTTCTATATTTGGGGATATTGAAAAAGAGAATTATCATATCGTTTTGAATGAAGCAACAAGAAAAATGAAAGGACCTATATCGAATTATGACGCAAATCATATGTTAGAAAAAGAAATTGAATACACAATTCCTTCTTCTTTTACCATAAAGAACATAGATGATTATACAATGGAAGGAAAGATTATGATTTTGGATAAAAAAATAAGAATGCACTATAAAAAGGAGATCAATTGTATTGATAAAATGGTCAACTTTCTTTTAACAGAAAAAGAATAGAGGTGTTAACATGGCAAGGAAACTTGTAGAGGAATTTGAGGTACGTTTGGATACAAAAGAAATTAATGATGTGAAAGATTATGAGGCTTTTTCTAATAAAATTCTTTTGGATGAACTTAGAAGTAAAATTATTCAAAATTTAATTGATCATAATGTTCATATGAAAGAAAATATGAATGAATTTGTCAAAAAGCAAATTGATCTTACCATTGAGGGGTATGATTTATCCGATACCGAAAGAACATACCTTTATAATTTAATTGACAATGAGATTAATGGCTATGGGCCAATTTCGGAGCTTTTAAAAGACCCTGATATTACTGAAATTATGGTCAACGATACTGATGAAGTTTATATTGAACTAAATGGTCGTGTTGTCAAAGATGAATCGGTTTCTTTTATTAATCATGATCATATTATTCGGACCATTCAGAGAATGATACAACCCATTGGTAGAACGATTGATACAGCCAGTCCAATGGTGGATGCGAGACTAGCGGATGGTTCAAGACTCAATGCTGTCATTCCACCACTATCCCTAAAAGGACCTGTACTTACCATTCGTAAGTTTAAACCAGAACTCGCTAATATTGATGACTTTTTACGAAATGGAACCCTCACTCCTTATATGGCAAGATTTTTAGAGGCTTGCGTAAAAGCAAAACTCAATATTATTATTTGTGGAGGAACTGGTGGGGGGAAAACAACCCTTTTAAATGTTTTATCTTCTTTTATTGGAAGAGAAGAACGAATTATCACTATTGAAGATGCAGCAGAATTAAAATTGGAACAGGAACATGTGATTTCCTTAGAAACGCGTCTTACGAATTATGAAGGGCAAGGAGAGATTACCATTCGTGATTTGGTGATTAATTCTCTTCGTATGCGACCCGATCGTATTATTGTGGGAGAAGTCCGTGGAAAAGAAGCTTTTGATATGTTGCAAGCCATGAATACAGGACATAATGGTTCTTTAACAACCATGCATGCCAATAGTCCTGTGGATGCTTTAAATCGATTAGAAACCATGATTTTAATGGCGGGAATGGAAATTCCGATCAAAGCACTTAGAGAGTACATCGAAAATGCAATTGATATTGTTGTGCATACACAAAGACTTGCTGATGGAAAAAGAAAAATTACCTCT
Organism: uncultured Bacillota bacterium; assembly: GCA_947246355.1. GTDB lineage: Bacteria > Bacillota_I > Bacilli_A > RF39 > UBA660 > CATOJL01. The sequence goes on from CAMXQX010000022.1 coordinate 3,156, forward strand.
ATTTCTGAAGTTGTAGGATTTAAAGACGAAATGATTGAACTTAGGGAAGTATTTTCTTTCAGACAGAATGGCTTAACGGCTAAGGGTGAGGTTATTGGTGAATTTGTGATGGCTAGACGTGTACCATCAATATATAGCAAAATAAAAGAAAGAGGCATTGACTCTTTAACGGATATTTATGGATAGGAAGTGATTCAATGACAAGTAGTTTTAGTTTATATGAACAATCTTTGACCAATAAACCCATTAGCATAACTTATAAACCAGCAACTACTGTGTTAACGTATTCCTATAAGATTTATAAAGATAACGCACTTTATGAGGAAGTAGATCTTTCCAATGCGAAAGCGGTAAATATTGTCCTAGAACAATCTGGAACTTATTCTATAGAAGTTACACTCCATTTAAAAAATAAAACAACAAAGATAGAGAAGAGTGGAAGTTACGTTTTGGACATGGATGCCCCTTATATTCTAGAAAAGACGCCTCCTATTCCTATTAAGGCTTTAAAGAAAGAACAAACCTTTGCAATTGAAAACTTAGAGAAATATCTTACAGTAAGAGACAAACAGGATGGAGATTTATTTGGTTCCTTAAGTTGTGATCTTGATGAAGTAGACTTCACCCAGTTAGGAAATCAAAAATTGCATTGTTCCGTCAGTGATTTGGCAGGAAATAAAACCGAAACAGAACTCCTTTTAAAAATAGAAAAGAACCATAGTTTAGAATTAAATACAATGATTGGAATTTTGATTACGGCTATATTACTATTTTTATTTACTTATTTACGATTTTGGAGAAGTATTAATTTAGAAAAGAAACTTATTCGTTATACAATAGAACCATTGAAGGATAGGAGAGCTTCCGTTTTTGATGAAATGACAAACAAATTTTTTCAATTGATTCACTACATAAATAAGGGAATTTCTAAATCCGTTTTTTTACAGAACTATGCTAAAAGGTATGAAAAATATATTCCCCTTTATCGGCATTTGCAAGAGGCACTCGATTTTGTTTCTACTAAGATTATTGTAGCGATTGCCATTTCCTTTATTTCTATTCTTAGTAATATATTGCATTATCGTTTTATGAATTACTACGAGTTATTTTTACCTTTTTTATTAGGATTTTTTTTACCAGATATTCTTTATTTTATTCGGTATAAATTTTATCGCAATCGTTTAGAAAATGATTTACTGCAAGCGATTATTATTATGAACAATGCATTCAAATCAGGAAGAAGTATTACCCAAGCCATTGAACTTGTCACTAAAGAATTGGATGGTCCCATTGGCCTTGAATTTAAAAAAATGCACATGGAAATTTCTTTTGGTCTTTCCCTAGAAGAAGTATTTGAAAGATTTGCACATCGAGTAGAGTTGGAAGAAGTCACTTATTTAACTGCTTCCTTATCTATTTTAAATAAAACGGGAGGAAATATCATTCAAGTTTTTTCTTCCATTGAAAAAACACTGTTTAATAAGAAAAAACTAAAACTAGAACTTCGTTCTTTGACAGGGAGTTCTAAGATCATTGTCTATGTTTTATTCGCCGTGCCTCTTTTCTTTATTCTCTTTATTTCTCTTGTGTCGCCAGGTTATTTTCGGCCCCTTTATACAACGGGAATTGGTTTTATTTTAGTAACCATTATGCTTTTTATTTATATAATGTATATTTGGTTTGTTTGTAAAATTATGAAGGTAAGGATGTGATGGGATGCGTGATTCGAAAATAAAAAATATCTATCGTAGAAAAGATATAGAAAAAACGGAAGAAAAGTTAAAAATGTTAGGTTTGGATTTTAAAAATCCAAAAAAGATTGCTTTTTTTTATAAGAATGCAATTACTTATCTTAATACAAGATTTCTTTCTTCTTTTTTGGTTTTTCTCTTTGTTTTATACAAATGTGGTAACATGAGTTATATTTTAGCCCCAACGATTACCATCCTTTATTATTATCTTTTCTATATTGTGACTTTTACAATTCCTATACAGAAAAGAGTAAGAAAACTGGATCACGAGGCTTTAAGTTTTTTTGAGATTTTAACGCTTACTTTAGAGTCAGGAAGAAATTTAGAACATGCTCTTTCGATTGCTGTATTTAATGTGGATTCAGAAATAGCCAAAGAGTTTAAGAAAACACTTTTTGAAGTAAAATTTGGAAAATCTTTAATGGAATCATTAGAAGATATGAAAAATCGTATTCCATCAGAGAGTATTAACAATATTCTTTTAAACATTACACAGACCAATGTCTTTGGAAATAGTATCATCGAAACGATGTATAATCAAATTGACTTTCTAAGAGAGAAACAAATTTTAGAGATTAAGGGACAAATCAGTAAAATTCCTAATAAAATCAGTATTATCTCTGTACTATTCATTGTTCCACTTATTTTAATTTTGGTATTAGGACCAGTTGTCATTGGTTATCTATAAGAGTATAATAAACAAGAATATAAATAGAAAGGAATTAACCCAAAGAACTATCTGAAAGGTTAATTAAATGGAAAGAACTATGTATCATTTTATTGGAATTAAGGGGTCTGGCATGAGTGCACTCGCACAGATGATGAAAGAGCTTGGGTATGAGGTACAGGGCAGTGATGTCACTACGCACTTTTTTACAGAAGAAGGATTGATTGAAAAACAAATTCCATTTTTTCCTTATGCAGAAAAGAATATTCAAGAAGGAATGAAAATTATTCGTGGTGAGTCTATTAAAGATGATCACATGGAAGTAGAAGCAGCAGAAAAACGAAATGTAAAAATGTATTCCTACCATGAAATGGTGGGGAAATTAACCGAAAAATTTAAAACCATTTGCGTAGCAGGTTGTCATGGAAAAACAACAACTACTTCTATGCTTGCTCATATTTTAAAAAATACAGTGGGTGCGAATTATTTAATTGGCGATGGAACAGGCTATGCTAGTATAGAAAATCAGTATTTTGTGTTAGAATCTTGTGAATACAAACGTCATTTTTTATCTTATAATCCTTATTATGCTATTATCACCAATATTGATTTGGACCATGTAGATTATTTTAAGAATATGGACGATGTGCTTGCTGCCTACCAGGAATATGCCAATAAAGCGGAGAAATTAATTCTAGCGTGTGGAGATGATCCATATACCCATTCTCTTGATGTTATCAAACCCATCTTCTTTTATGGTCTAGCAAGTGATAATGATATTCAAGCAGTGAATGTCGAATATAAAAAGACAGGGACGAGTTTTGAAGTCGAAGTAGAAGGAAACTATTATGGCTATTTTGATTTACCTATTTATGGAAAACACCAGCTTTTAGATGCACTTGCGACGATTGCTGTATGCTATTATGAACGGTTAGAAGCGAGGGAAGTACAGAAAATCTTTAAAACGTTTAAGGGAGCCAAACGGAGATTTACAGAAACAGTAGTAGGAGACTCTATTTTGATTGATGATTATGCCCACCATCCCAATGAAGTAAGTGCAACGATTCATGCTATAAAGCAAAAATATGCGGGTAAAAAGATAGTATCTATATTTCAGCCCCATACCTTTTCAAGAACACAGGAATTTATGGATGATTTTGTTCGTGTATTTGGAAAAGTCGATAAAGCTTATTTTTTAGAAATTCATCCAGCTAGAGAAAACCAAGAGGATTACCCAAATGTAAAAAGTGAAAATATGGTGGAAAGACTAGAGAATGGGTATATGCTTACGATGAAAGATGCTCAAGTATTAGCGCAAGAAGGGGAAGCTGTTTTTGTTTTCATGAGTCCCAATGACTTATCAAGTTTAGAAAATGATTTGATCGAAATAGTAAAATAGAGGGTGAGAATTATGATTTGTCCTAAGTGTGGAAGTCCATGCAAACTAGAAGACGTTGTGTGTCCTACTTGCCAAATTCCTATTGCTACAATGGAAAAGGAAAGAGACAAAAGTACTTTTCCTTTTCCCACCCAAGAAGGGGAAGCGACTTATATAGATCCCAATACAAGCGTTCCTTACATACCGTACCAAGAGATACAAACTGCCAGTGAAGGAACAACCAAACAGAATGATATGTATTCAAACTATGGAGAAGGAAAAAAAGCAATAACGAGCTTAAAATTTCTTATCCCCATCTTGATAGGAATTATGATGAGCATTTTTGTCAGTTTTGGTGTTTATAATGTAGTAAGTATGTATTTTGAGGATAAAAAATCATCTCTTAAAGAGGAAGACCTCTCTTCTTACCAAGTAGAATTTAATGGTTTTTTATATACGTTAAGTGGAGATTTTACATATAGCAAAGATTTTGCTACCTCTCTTTTGCATCTTTCCACAAGCGATAATCTGTGGAATGCCACTTTGCAAGTGATTGATTCTGATTATTCTCTCATTCAGACCAAGAAAAATTTTTTAAAAACCTATTTCCAATCGCAAGGATATACTATTTTTCTAGTACAGGAAGAAACATATGGAGAATCTGATTTTATAACACTTCAAGCCAAAAAGGCAGATAAAAACTATTTGTTGGCAGTTACAAAAGCAGGAAGTTCTTCTCTTAGCTTTGGAATTGTTATTGAGAAGGAAGATAATCAATTTGGATACGACGTATTATCCAAAATAGCTGTAATTACAAGAAACGCAAAATATGAAAAAAAAGAAATGACACGAAAGGGGTCTGTGGATTTTGATTTCACAGATGCATTAAAATAAATGAAAAAGAAGTATTTGTTGTATATGCTTATTGTTTTTCTTCTTTTTTTAATTGGTATTTTTATTTATAAATATATTTTTCCTACCTATTCTACGACGTATTCTTTAAAGGGGGACTATGTTCCTTCCATTGGGTCGGTTTTAAAAACAACAAAATGGGTTTCTAAGTATGAAAAAAATACAAAAAATAATATCTATTTAAAAAAATATACCTATCAAAAACAGAATAATGTGGTGGAAGATTTAAAAAAATACAGTAATTATTTGATAAAAATGGAACAATTTGAGGTTTTAAAAGATTTTGATTTAGATGATCCTTTTAATACTACCATTTTACTTGGAAAAAAATCACATATAGATTTTGAAAAAATTATTGTAGTAGAGATTTCTTATACAAAAGATACAATTACTATTTCTCTTGTAAAGAAAAAGGGAAGTTTTCTAAAATAGAAAAAGGAAGACCAATTTTATTGACACAATCCCAAAAAAAATGTAGAATAACAAGTAATCAAAGGAGAAAATAATAAGATGAAATACCAAAATAATATAAATTATCAACAAAAAATTCAAAAAGCTATATCTGAGTACGAAGAAAAGGAAATTAGATTAAATGCAGAACTTCGAGAATTGGAATATATTGGTAATGCACTTCGTAATATTGGGATATATGCATTAAAAAAAATAATGCCTGTGCTCGCAAAAATGGTTTCTGAAATGGAAAATACAGAATTTAAGTGGGGGATAGAGCAGCATCTTTTAAAGCATCCATATGGTGCTGATGGAAGTCTAGTTGATATCGTTTATTTAATAAATGCAAAAAGCAGTTTAAAAAGATTTGCTATTGAGGGAGAAAAATGGAAGTGTGACGACCCAAGATTAGAACTGGATAGATGGCTACTTGAAGAATTTGTGGATGGATATACAAGAAGTTTAGGCAAAGACAAATTTGTTATTGAAAAAGAACATTGTTGGTATAAAGGAAGAGGAGGAAATTTAGCCAAATATGCTATTGAAGGAGACAATAGGAAAGCAAAAGACATAAAAGAAATAGAGAATTATTGGGATAAACAAAGGGAATATTTAAAAATAGTTTATCGTGATGTAAGAGTGAATTATCATGATTATATTGATGACCGTTTATATCCACATAATAGCGGAGAAATTGATTTTTCAAAAAACAACGAAGTAAGTGCATACGATTGGGGGGAAGATTTGCTAAAGTTGTCAGACCACTACAGTCTTCCCTATTATTCAAGAATCTCTAATCCTCATTTTAGCTATGTACTAGAATTTCTAAATTATTGCAGTTATTGGCGCATTGCAAATGACTATCCAAACGAGGATCTGTATCGAGACTTAGAAAATTTAATCCCTGGATTTGTAAAAGAATATAAGAAAAAATAACTACTTTATATGCAGGGATGATATGAACTAAGTAGAATGGGATAACTTTAATCCCATTCTTTTTTATGGGATTAAAGTTAAAAAAAAACACTAAAAAATAAATTTCTAGTGCAGGAGAATATGGTTCTTTGGGAATAATTTGGGGGTAATCACATTTTTCTATATAATCCAATAGCTTTTCCCAAAATAGTCACACTATTTAATAAAATAGGTTCCATCGTATCATTTTCAGGCTGTAAACGGAAATAATCCTTTTCTTTATAAAAAGTTTTTAAGGTGACTTCATTTTCCTCTGTCATAGCCACTACAATTTGCCCATTCAGTGCAGTATTTGTTCTTTCAACAATGACAATATCGCCATCCAAAATTCCAGCTTTTATCATACTTGTACCGTTTACTTTTAAAGTGAAAACCTCTTTATTTTTTGGAATAAGATAAGAAGGAAGATGGAAAAATTCATTTGGTTCTTCGATGGCTTCAATAGGACTACCAGCTGTAATATTCCCTAGAAGAGGAACCTCGACAGTAAGTTCATTTGTAGAATAGAGGTATTCGTTAGGAACAAGAAGTTCGATTGCCCTATTTTTACATCCATTTTTTTTGATTGCTCCTTTTTTTTCTAAATTATTTAAGTGAGCATGTGTTGTTGCAGGGGAATTTACACCAAGGGCAGATCCAATTTCACGAATGGTTGGGGGAAAACCATGTTCTGCAATATACATTTTCATAAAATTTAGAATTTCGTTTTGTTTTTTTGTTAAAGTTTCCATATGTAAACCTCCATTTTTAAATTCTAGTATCACTTTAACATAAAACGATTAAATTGTCAAACATTTGTTCAATTTACTCCTTTGGAAAAGGAAAGCAGTAATATTCTTTTCATTTTTTATAGTTTGGGGTATACTAATAAGAGAATAGAGGAGAAATATATGGACGAGAAAATAATTTGTAATATAAAGACATTAGCAATTGATATGATCCATGAAGCAGGCAGTGGACACCCTGGTATTGTTTTGGGTGCTGCTCCAATTTTGTATACTTTGTATGCCAATCATATGCATGTAAGTACAAATGATCCAGCATGGATTAATCGTGATCGATTCGTCATGTCAGCGGGCCACGGCTCTGCGCTTTTATATGCGACTTTGTATATGGCAGGTTTTGATATTCACTTAGAGGATTTAAAAAATTTTCGGCGGTATGGATTTAAGACACCAGGACATCCTGAGGTGGGAGTGACCCCAGGTGTTGATGTATCTACAGGTCCACTTGGACAGGGAATTGCAACTGCGGTAGGGCTTTCTTTAGGAGAGAAAATGATGAAGCAAAGGGTAAATACAAAAGAAATTACTCTCGTAGATCATAAAGTGTATGTTTTATGTGGGGATGGGGACTTGATGGAGGGAATTAGCTATGAAGCCATGTCCTTTGCGGGAAGTCATCATTTGGATAACTTAATTGTCTTGTATGATTCCAATGGTGTAAGTTTGGATGGAACAACGGAAGGTGTTTTTAGTGAAAATATAATGGAACGAATGAAAAGTATTGGTTGGGATTATGAGCTTGTGAAAGATGGAGAAAATGTTCGATCGATCGATAAGGCAATTACAAGGGCAAAAAATAATAAAAAACCAACTTTAATTGAGGTGAAAACTGTTATTGGAAAAGGTTCTTATTTAGAAGGTAAGAATTCTGTTCATGGAAAACCATTAACAGAGGAGGATTTGAAGCAGTTAAAGAGTCGTTTAAACGTTCCACAAAAAGAGTTCTATATTGATGAAACTTTAAGAGAGGCTTTTCGAATGAAAGTTGCGCAGAGAACCAATATCGCTTATACAAAATGGGCGGAGTCTTATAGAAAATGTGTACAAGAGGAAACTTTTTTAAAACAAATTTCTTTTCTTTTTAATCCAAATATTCGTTGTAATTTTTTAGATTATGATTTCCAAATGGATGGCGATTTGAAGGAAGCAACAAGGAGTACAAACAAAAAAATCATGAACACGATTTCTTCTTATATTCCTTTCTTAATTGGAGGGGCTGCGGATGTGGCTAGTACGACCAATGCTTATTTAGAAAAGGGAGGAGATGTTTCTTTTTTAAACTTTAAAGGAAGGAATATTCATTTTGGAATTCGAGAACATGCGATGGGAGCCATCGCTAATGGGTTAGCTTTATCTAATTTTAGAGTATTTGCCTCTACATTCTTTTGTTTTTCTGATTATTTAAAACCAGCAGTCAGAATGTCTGCACTGATGCATCTTCCTGTTGTTTATATTTTTTCACATGATTCTATTTTGGTAGGACAAGATGGGCCAACACACCAACCGATTGAGCAACTTGCTATGTTTCGAAGTATTCCAGGCGTCGTGATTTATCGTCCTTGTGATGCTAATGAAATTATAGGAGCTTGGAATACAATACTCAATGATAATGCACATCCTTCTATTTTGATTTTATCAAGAACTGAAGTTCCTCTTTTAAAGACAAGTGATAAACGAATGGTCGAAAAAGGAGGCTACGTGATTAGAAAAGAGGTACAGAAATTAGATGCGACGATTGTTGCAACAGGAAGCGAGGTTTCTATAGCCCTTTCTTTAGCAGAACTTTTATATAAAGAGAAAAATTTGGATATTCGTATTGTAAGTATGCCATCTACGACATTATTTGAGGAACAACCCAAAGAGTATAGAGAAGCTGTATTAGGAGATACAAATCATATTTTTACACTAGAAGCTGCCTCTTGTTTTGGTTGGGATAGCTATGCAAGTGATAGAAATCATCGATTAGGGATTGCTACTTTTGGAGTGAGTGGTACCAAAGATGAAGTTTTAAAAGCGACCCATTTCGATTTTGCGTCACTAAAGATACAAATTGAAAAAGAGATAATAAAATAAAGAGGGCTATCACTGTGAGCTTCTTTTTTTATGGTACTCAGATTTGAAAAATAAGATTTTACGAATCGAAAAAATTCATAAAAAATAACGCATAAAAAATGAAAGCTTGACTCGTAGACAAATTTGTGTTAATATATGACTCGTATTTTAGAAGGGGGAAAATCTATATGGAAAGAAAGATACAAGAAAATAGCACAATAATGAGTAGAATGAAACGAATTAGTGAAAACTTGGAAGGTTTAAGAAAAATGGCATCTATGAGTGATTCTTTGAAAAAAAAGGAGGAAATCGTAAACCTTTTAGAACAAACATTACATATGATCGAAAATAACTATACAGAGCATCAATATACAAAAGAAGAACAAAAAGCAATAGATGTAGTGAGAAGGAAAGCTCGCGTTATTTTGGAAGAAGTAAATATCTCTATGAGAGGGGAAAATGCAATGCACGAATCTAATAAAAAATCTATAGAAAATCTGAATAACAATGTTAGTATTTTAAGACGAAAAGCATTGAAAAGTCGTTCAGCAGCAGATATTGAAAAAATTAAGGCTTTATTGGAAAAAGCTTTATCGCATGTAGAACAGATATCTGCTAAGAATAATTATTCAGAAGAGGATTGGGCAGACATCTATACTCTTCAACAAAATATAGTAGGAGCGATCAATGTTGTTCACTTTCAACAATGTGAAATTGAAGAAGGGACATTATCTGATGCTGAAATTGAAAGACTTTACGAAGAAGCAAAAATTTATCCAGAAAAAAGACAAAATATTATGAATATACTTGAATCAGAAAAGGTAAAATTAAATTCTATATCTAGAAGTTTTAGTTTTTATGGAGAAAACGCAAAGCGAATTATAGGTAGAATAGCAGTTTGGGATACAATGATAGAAGAACTTAACAAGCAAGTTGAACAAGAAGAGATAGAAAACAATGTAGAAATGTTGTCTTTGGAACGACTTGAAGAATTATATAAAGATGCCTCTGCCTATACTTTAGTATACTATAAAGAAACAATCCTTGGTATACTTCAAGATGAAAAGAATATCATAGAAAAATATATAAGAGAAGGAAAACTTTCAGAGAATGCAGAAATCTTAGATAGAATGAATACAATTGATAGGATGATTGCAGATATCAATAAGCAAATTGAGGAACGTCAAAACTTACATGAAGAAAACAGTTCTAAAAATAAAGAAAAATTTTCTATAAAAAATTTAAAAACCAATATAAAAACCAATAGAAATTGGTTTAGAAAAAATGCTAAAAAAGATAATGTTGGTTTTAGTATTAAGAAAAAGGTGGTTTCTACTGCTGTTGCAATGGCAGGAATCGTAGGAATTTTAGGATTAACCAATTTATCTGATAGAAGAGAAGATGAATCAAAGCAACAAACTCTTGAACAATTGGGTGATGCAATCAACGATATCAATAATGCATTGAAACGAACGAATACTACAGTCAAAATCGCTAATGAGGTACATCAAAATAAGGAAGCGATAGTACAATCTCTTCATCAAGCAAAGAAGAGTAAAGAAGAGCGAATAATGGATTTGGTGATAGAATTAAGAGATAAATTAAATGCTTATGAAGGTATCAATGTAACAACAGAGCAGACTTTATCATTGTATATTCATTTGAATGCTGCTAATAGCTATATCAATAAAAATGATATTTTGGCACTTGATAAAATTACACGTGAAAAATTAATTAAAAAATATTATGTTGGTTTGACAGAAGATATGGAAGAATTCAACACATATAAAATAACAGATGATGATTTATCTAAATTATCTGCGGGTGTACAAGAACTTCGCAATGCAGTACTAAATCGTGTTATTGTTTTGAACGATCAAAAGAATTACGAAGAGTCAAGAGAACTTATCTATATATTCAAAGACTTTATAACAGAGGAAGCTTTACAAGATGAAGCACAAGTGTTAACCGATTCGGTTGCCAATATGCAGACAAATGATAGCAAACAACAAAAAAAGGAAATTTATCGTTATTATAACTACATTTTTGCGGGGCCAAAGAGTGAAGTTCGAAACTTTGATGACTATGGGCATTATGTAGATGGTGATACAAAAGAGATGACGTTTGAAAACCAAGGGACTACAGTAAGATTTTATACTTGGGTGCTTGATGGCTTTGTAGATATTCATTCCAATAAGGGGTACATTCCACAAGATATTATTAATTCTAAAACGGTTAAATTAATGGATCAAGCGAATCTTCTTCGTATTTTAGGATATAAAAATTGTAATGCATTTAATGCTTATTTTGGAATTGATTTTTCAACACCTATTGATAATAAGAAAACAAAAACTCGTAAAAAATCATCTTCTAATTCATCTTCAAGCAATGTTGCGCCAGCTTTAGATAATCAACAATTGGATTTAGAGATGAATATAGGATTAACAGAACATTCACAAGTAGGCGATTCTTTCGGACTTAGTGACGGCTCTACCGTGACGATTGTTGAAACAGGTCCAAATTCAACGACAGTCGTTGTTGAACCTGATCCAAGTTCTGCGAGAACCGAGGATACGACTCCTGAAGGACCAACACAGGGACAGACAACAGAAGGAGGAGGCAATGAAACGACAGAAAGCATTGAATTTCCTTCAGATAAGACAGAAGAAGTCATCGATGAGGGTGGTGTGGATATTACACCAGAAGCTTCTATTGAGGTTCAAGAGCAAGAAGAACAATCTCAAGAAAAGGCAACAGAAGAATCCTATACATCAAATCAGATACAAGAATTATTGGATTTAAAACAAGTTCTTCTCTCACAAACTACTACATATTTTGACTACAATATGGAATTACAATATGTAAAAACATATCATATTTAAAAAGACTATAACTATAAGACGTATAGTCTTTTCCAATTTATTATGCGAACAAAGTGTAAAATTATTGACAAATCAAAGGAATATGTTATAATAGAAGACATATTTTCTAGAAGGGGGATAGGTATTTATGTATACCAACGAAAATCATTTTTCATTTAAAAATGTCATTTTTCAATTTCTATTTGTAGCGTTATTTATATTTATTCTACTATGTTTATTTCCTACAAAAGACTATGTAAATGATGTAAAATCAGAATTATTAGAAGGAACAGAAGTAGAAACTTCAAAAGATAAAACTTCCACTTTAGTGACAAGTGCTATATTCAATCAAAATATTACAACTTTAAAGGAAGCTTCTATTCTTTACTTTACGATACCTCGTTTACCAGAAAAAAAGGGAGATACAGTAAAACTAACATTAGAAGAAATGTTAGCGAAGCATTTAGTTGTTGCTCCACTTGACGAACAGGGGAATGTTTGTGATGTCGAGAAATCATACGTTGAAATCACCAAAGACAGTGAGGAATTCATTTTAAAAGTCAATTTAAAATGTGGTGTAGAAGAAGATTATATTCTTGTTCACTTAGGATGTTATGATTATTGCCAAGGTGCTATTTGTGAGTCCAATACAACACAGACAGGTTCCAAAGTTCCATCTACTCCATCCAAAGAGGAACAAAAACCTACGCCAAAACCACCTATTTCCTATCAATATGAGTATAAATTAAATGGTAGATGGTCTGCGTGGTCCAACTGGTCTGATTGGTCAAAAAAGCAAGAAACAGCGACAACAAGCAAAGAAGTAGAGTACCAAGATAGAACAGAAGGGGGAAGAATAGAAACCATTGACGCAACCAAAAGTGTCTCTTATGTTTGCCCAGATGGTTATGTACCGAGTGCAACAGATAAGAAGAAATGTATAAAAGTTTCTGAAAAAGTTGTTACAGCCAAAGTCATTAAAAAATATTCTTGTCCATCTGGATTTACCTATAGTGGTGGAATGTGTAAAAAAGGATATAGAAAATCAGTCGATGCGCAAAGACAGGTTACCTATACATGTCCAAGTGGCTATATTTTATCAGGTGATATATGTTATAAGCAAACTACTACAACAATTGATGCCACCAAAATTATTAAATATTCTTGTGAGGAAGGATATGTAATTCATGGAACGACTTGTCAAAGAACCGTTACAACAATTACAAGACAAACTTTCACATCTGCTCAAAGTGGTGCGAATTATAAACTTGTTTCTGTGGATACACGTTCCGCTTGTACAGGATGTGCTTACATTACCTATTGGACATACGATGTAACCACAACTGAAACGAAATCAAAACCAGCTGAGACAGACGTTACCTATACTTGTTCTTCAGGATACACACTAGCAGGAAAAGTATGTGTTAAAAAAGAAGATACCAAAACACCTCCATCTAAAGTATATGGAAATTGGTATTGTCCAAGTGGATACGATTTAAATGGAACAAGATGTTCTAAAGATTTTATAACGCAATTGGATCCTGATGTTTCTATTCGTTATTCTTGTGAGAGTGGATATGAATTGGTAGAAGGTCGATGTGTAAAGGGTTATATTGATACAAGAGACATCATCGGAAAAGAAAAATATACGTGTCCATCTGATGCATATACTTTCCATGAGGAAAATAAAACCTGTACAAGGGAAGTGGAAGGAGTCACTGTACGTTATTATCGATATAGAACAAGAACCTATCTTCCAGGGGATATCCAATGGAGAGATACGAAAACGGATAAAGAATTGTTGTCCAAAGGGTATTACTTAACAGGAAATAAACGTGTGAAGGCGACAAAATAAGGCGAAACAAAGCCTTTTTTTGTCGTTTGACTAGAATATTGTTCGTATGGTATAATTTTCTATGTTATATGGTGATGTTATGAAAAAAATGATTGGAATTTTTTTACTTCTGTTTCTATTTGTAGGGATTTGTGTATTTAAAACAAGCAACCACGTAGTAGCAGAGCCAAGGACATATTATCAAGTGTATCTTGAAGGAGAGGCCATTGGTGTAATTGAATCAAAAGATGAATTAGAAAAATACATTGATGAAAAAAATGAAGAATATAAGGAACAGCTGGGTGTAGATACCATCTATTCCCCTAATGGATTGGATATTGAAAAAATTCTAACCTATTCTGGGGAAGTGATTTCTATTGAAGAAATTTATAAGAAAATTGTAGATATAAAACCATTTACTATTTCTGGATATCAATTTACTTTGGTGGCAACAGTGAACGTAGAAAAAGAAAATGATGGGTTAGAAGAACAGCAAAGAACAATAAAAATATATACAACAAAAGAAAATATTTTTAAAGAGGCTGTTGAGAATGTGATTGAGACATTTGTTGGTGAGGAAGAATATAAAGCCTATTTAGATAAAACCCAATCACAAATTGTTACAACGGGAACTTATATTGATAATATTTATTTAGAGGATGCAATTACGATTAAAACCGTAAAAATTCCTGTGAATGAAAATATTTATACAGATGCACAGTCTTTAGCGCAATTTCTATTATTTGGAACACTCGAAAAACAGAAAAACTATACAGTTAAAATAGGAGATACAATTGAAACGGTTGCTTTCAACAATAAGATAAGTGTACAAGAATTTTTAATTTCCAATCCAACATTTACATCAGCGAATAGTTTACTATTTCCTGGACAGGAGGTCGTTATTGGCGTTACAGCACCACAGATTAATGTGGTGGTGGAATCTTCTGTTGTCGAAGATAAAACGAAGAAATATTCGACAAGTATTCAATACGATGATAATTTACAAAAGGGGTATACAGAAGTAAAACAAAAAGGGGTTAATGGAGTTGAGAGAGTCAGTCAAAAGGTAAAAACAGTCAATGGAACCATTTCTTATATTAAACCAGAAAGCAATGTGGAACTAAAAGCAGCTATTCCAGAAATTGTGGTATATGGTCAAAAAGTAATTCCGAATGTTGGTATTACAGGGAACTGGCTTTGGCCAACCAAAAGTGGTTATACCTTATCGTCTTATTATGGTTGGAGATCGAATCCATTTACGGGTGGACGTGAGTTCCATACAGGACTTGATATTGCAGGAACGGGGTATGGGTCACCTATTTACGCATCCAATAATGGAACGGTGATTGTATCGGAGAGACATTGGTCTTACGGAGAATATATTGTTATAAATCATAACAATGGATATTATACTTTATATGCCCATATGTCAAAAAGAATTAAAAAGGTAGGGGACATTGTATCACGTGGTGAAACGATTGGCCTAGTTGGAAAAACAGGGCAAGCTTCAGGACCACACTTGCATTTTGAAGTATGGTATGGAGGTCCACCGTTTACAGGGACAAGGCTTAATCCATCAACCTTGAAATATTATTACTAACGTATGAAAAAGTGATATGTCTTATCGCTTTTTTATTTTCTTCAGAAGTTAACTGTTTTGAATGGAACATTTTAAATATCGAAATTATATATCACATACGATGCTTAATTTAGACAGGTAAAGAGATTTTAAAATAGAAAATTTTTATTTTTCTTTTAAAAAGTGAAATTTCTAAGATGGCAAAGCGTTTATTATTAGCATGAATCCCCCCCAATAAAAAAAGATAGAATGAAAATTCTATTTTTTTTAGTGAAATAATAAGGGTTGACATTTGTAGGGGGGGGGGGTAAAATAGGGGTAGGATAGTGAATACAGGATTGTAAAACAGTAT